>NZ_JADEWV010000368.1 GCF_015207455.1 Microcoleus sp. LEGE 07076 | reverse complement strand
GTGGAAATGGATAGAACGCAATTTTGAACGCACATTCTTTAATCACCGCAAGCTAATTTTAATGGGCGACCCCGCTCAGCTCAATCCTGTAGGAGACAAAAAGTCGCCTGCTTTCAGCATTACCAATAAAGCTGTACTGACCAAAGTTGTCAGGCAAGCAGGGGAAAGCCCTGTGCTCGATTTCATAACAGAATGCCGCTCTTTTGTCAATAGCAAAGCAGACATATTTTTGCCACACTCTAAATACAAAAAAGGAGACAAGTCAAACGGTGCATTCAAAGTTAAATCAGAAACGCTGCTACAATATGCTGTCAAAACGATCGATCTAGAATTTGGTCAAAATCCCGATCGTTTCAGAATTCTGTGCTGGACTAACAAACGAGTCAGATACTACAATGAGCTTATCAGAAAACAAGTCTACGGTCAAGCTGCACCCCAATTTGTACCGGGAGAAAGGCTAATTACCAAAAAACCCGTCATGGCACCTGACGGCAAAACCGTAATTTTGCCGACTTCAACGGAATTTACCGTCAAGGAAGTTGAAATTAATCAGCACTGCGGCTATCGAGTTTGGCTGCTAAAGATTGTGACTGATGACGGTTTATTTCGGCAAATCTTTGTCCTGCACGAGTCTGAAAATAAGCGTTACCAGACTGAACTTAAAGAAAAGCTCAAGAGTGCTAAACGCAATGGATTTCTTTGGAGGAAATATTACTGGTTCAAAGATGACTTGTTTGCTGAAATTGACAATTGCTTTGCTTTGACAATTCACAATTCGCAAGGCAGCACTTTTGATGAAGTTGGCATTGACGGAAGCGACCTTTTCAGCCGATTGTTAATCGGCAAAGATTTGAGCAGTCAACAGAAACTTAAAGAGTACCATCGACTTTATTATGTCGGTGCAAGCCGCTGCCGATATCGGATATTATTTGTTGCCCCCAATGACTCGTACTCAAACAATAAAATTCTCAACCAAGAGGTAAAGTCCTCAACTCTAGCAGAAGAAGGAAGAAGGAAGAAGGAAGAAGGAAGAAGCAGTAATAGCAATGATTGCAGCGATTAGGAATGCGATGCAATGAGCCCCTCGACGTAGTTTATCCTGAGCGTAGTCGAAGGGCTCAGGATAAACTACGTCGAAGTGTCCTAACCATCTTGGCGGTTGCTATAACAGGTAAAGTCCTTAACTAACAGGCACATACTTTTGTACAAAACAGTCGGTAACACTCAAATTTCAGAAAGCTTTTCCATCGGGACTTACGCTGCATTCCTTCTATTTTTACACTATTTGTAGTAGTAAGGTGTGCCATCAGCACCCTACAAGTAGAGTCTGTGCGTAAGTCCTATTTATAGAATAAGGGGAAGGAGAAAGGCAACGGGAAGCAGAAGGTAAAGATGGAGAAAACAACTAAAGTTGTAGGTTGATAGCAACGCTCAAAAATTTAATATTTGTATCGATACGAACCGATTTTGAGACAAAATGTCCATGCTTCAATCTTATATTTTTAAGCGTAGGTTCCTCCCATTTTATTTCCCATTCTTCTTCTCACTCCCTATTTTCTCAGGCACCATAACAAGTGCTGCTACCGCAGCGGCCAATCGCACGCACCCCTGACACCAGACTAATTATGGCAAAATCTCGACTGACAGGAACACCGCAGAAAGAGGAAGTATTGGAAAGATCAGTTAAGAAAAAATGCTCGACTGCAACAACCAATAAGTCTGCAAAAACTGTGAAGAAATCAGTCAAAGCAACAACTGAAACTGACTCGGTTTGCGAACCCTCAACAATCTATCCACAAGAAGTAGAAGCATTGCAAAATTGCACAAGTTTTGCAGCACTTCCAGCCGTCGATGCTTGTTCTCTAGAAGCATTGTCAAATGAGGCGATATTGCCTTCCCCTTCTCCTCTCCCATCAGCTATTGAAGTTGTCTGCGACTCAAGAGAATTTAACGATTATGTACAGGCCCTGAAAGGCATCATTCCCAGGAATAGCAGCCATCCCATTTTATACAATATTTTGATTGAGGCTGATGCAGAAACTCAACATTTGCATCTGACTGCTTACAACTTAGAATTTGGAATGCAAGTGAGCTTTGATGCGAATGTCAATCAATCTGGAAAGCTTACCCTCCCCGCACCCATACTTGCTGACATTTTGGGAAAATTTCCTAACGGTAGCCTCACCTTAAAAAGTTCTTCTGAAATTATTAAAGGAAGCGACGTTCCATCAGTCAGTGCCACTCTGAGTGCGTCAAGGAGCAAGCACGCCATTCGCGGGCTAGCTGCGGACGAATTTCCGGCTATCCCCAGCGTTCAACAGAAACTTGTAACGCTTCCTGCTAGCGTGTTAATTTCTGTCCTAAAAGCTAGCTTATTTGCTGTAAGTTCTGAGGAAAACAAACGCATTTTAACAGGAGGGAATTTTCAACTCAGTCACGACGCAGACAGAGGACTCGATCAACTGAGAGTTTGGACGACAGATGGGCATCGGGTAGCAATGGTTTTAGGATTGAACGAAAGCAGCAATTCCTATCTTTTGAGCCGTCAAGTAGTTAATTTTACTGTCCCTGCTAAGGTACTCCGCTTATTGGAGCGTTCTTTGAATTCTGCTGAGAAAGTTACGATTTACTATGAAGGTTTGCCAGAGCAACCTAGCAATTTCGTCGCATTCGAGTGGAATAATTGGCGGTTGACAACGAAGTTGCTAGAAGGGCAATATCCGATTTGTGACCAAATTATCGCTCCCTATCGACATCAATTTAGCCATCAAGTGGTGGTTGAGAGGCTGAGCTTTTTAAAAGCCTTAGAGAGGTTAGCTTCTCACAGCGACAAGTCTCACCTAACAGCTATTTTAGAATTCGATTTAGATGCCCAACAAGTGCGAGCATCACTCAACAATACTCTCAGTTCAGGAACTGAAACAGTTGATGCCAAACTATGGGGTTGTGAGTTTTGTCTCAAGTGCGATATTCGCTATTTGATTGATACAGCCAAAGCGATTTCCAGCTCAGATTTGCGGGTGTTAATGGCAACTCCTACCACTCCCCTACTGATTGCACCGTTTGGAACGCCAGCGTCGGGTACAGAGGCTTTAGAGTGCGAATATATTGTCGCTCCGCAAGAATAGTTGAAAGGTGGGGAGGGGCATCTAAATTTAATGCCCTCTCCTGCAACAAATCGGAGCCTATTGCTGTATAAATTAGGAGGGTTTAAGGGTTTTTTTGCAAGAGTACATTGTCGAAAAAAAACCACATATTTTTTACTACTTATTTTTGTGATTTAAGCAAAATATTTGCTAGTAAATTAGTGAGTTTGAATGTTTCTCTCCATTGGTTAAAATAAGCTCGCGACAGCCGACAATTTGGCATCTTTAAAACTCCCAACACCGCAAGTAAGCGGGGTGTAAAT
>NZ_JADEWV010000367.1 GCF_015207455.1 Microcoleus sp. LEGE 07076 | reverse complement strand
GGGCGAGACTGTTTGCTTCCCGCTGCGGGTGTCTGTGCACTCCCATCTGGGTTTGGGTGTGGCGACAATCAATGCCCGAATTTTTAGCAGCAGCAGGATTGGCTTTGTTGTTAGCAGGGATTAATATCCGTCAGGGTGATGATATGGCTTTATCTAAATCGGAACAATTGTTTTCTCTAGATGACTCGTTAGATGCTGCAATCTGCGGCGATAAAGCTGCTAAGTTGTCTCAGCTAAAACGCGCTGGTTTTAATGTGCCTGATGGTTGGATATTGCCATCGAAGGAAGAAGGAAGAGGGAAGAGGCAAGAAGGAAGAGGGAAGAGGGAAGAGGGAAGAGGGAATGAGGAAAATGCCGATCGCCCTTCAATCAGTAATTCTGTCATCCAAAACCTCAAAGCAAAAATCCCAAACCGGATGATTGTGCGCTCTTCCGCTGCGGGAGAAGATGGGGATTTTAGTTCCGCCGCCGGACAATATCAAACCATCGGGCCTGTTTTGACTGAAGCAGAATTGCTCGACGGCATTAACCGCTGCCGCCAGTCTTATTGGACTTCCGAAGCTGTGGCTTACCGCCGCCAGCGACAACTCCCCGACACTCAAATGGCTGTGTTGATTCAGCCTTATATTCAGGGCAAAGTTGCGGGAGTTATGTTCAGCCGCAATCCTTTAGATGGCGGTTCCCAGATAATTATTGAAGCTTTGCCGGGAGGTGCTGAATCTGTTGTCGGCGGACAAGTTACTCCGGTTCATTTGGAAGTTGATTTTACCCAGCCTCAAACTTTAGAACAAAATTTAAGCGAAATTGAAATTAGTTCAATTATTGACAAAAAAATTATAGCTGAATTAGTCAAAGAAGCGCAAGCTATCGAAGCTTTTTTTCACGGCATACCGCAGGATATTGAGTGGAGTTGGGACGGGGAAAAAGTTTGGATTTTGCAAAGCCGCCCGATTACTAATTTGCAGCCAATTTGGACGCGGACTATTGCGGCAGAAGTGATTCCCGGTGCAATTCGCCCGCTAACTTGGTCGATTAATCGGCCGCTGACTTGTGGGGTTTGGGGAGAGATTTTTCAGGTGGTTTTGGGCGATCGCGCGGCTAATTTAAATTTTAACGAAACAGCAACTTTGCTTGGTTCTCACGCCTATTTTAACGCGACTTTGTTGGGCGAGATTTTTCGGATGATGGGATTGCCGGAGCAGGGTTTGGAATTTTTGCTCAGAGGGCAGAAGATGGGTAAACCGCCTTTGGGGAAGATTTTGCCTTCTTTGCCGGGTTTGTGGCGTTTGGTGCAGCGGGAGAGGGCGCTGAATGCAGGTTTTGAGTGCGATCGCACTTCTATTTTCCTCCCTGCACTCCAAAGTCTGGAGAAGTCAGTTGGCAGTTGGCAGTTGGCAGTTGGCAATAGTAACAATT
Organism: Microcoleus sp. LEGE 07076; assembly: GCF_015207455.1. Classification (GTDB taxonomy): domain Bacteria; phylum Cyanobacteriota; class Cyanobacteriia; order Cyanobacteriales; family Microcoleaceae; genus Microcoleus. The sequence continues at coordinate 2,000 of NZ_JADEWV010000367.1, read as the reverse complement.
CCCAATTCCCAATTCCCAATTCCCAATTCCCAATTCCCAATTCCCAATTCCCAATTCCCAATTATCAATATTTGTCGGAGTTGTTAAAAAGAGCAGAGCAAATTCAGGAGTGGCTGAAACCGATTACTTACTACAATATTTTGGGGCCGATCGGGCTAGCAATTCGCAAGGCAATTTTTCGCGTTTCTGATGAATGGTTGGACAATGATAATGCACCGGAAATCGCATCGGTACGGGCTTTGCAGCAGTTAGCAAAAAAGTTGCGAGAAGCTGCGATTTCGCAATCGGACGAGACTATTTCAACGGCCGAATTAACACAGATATTTGCTGAAAGTTCGGCGCTGCAAGCGGAATTTGGAGAGTGGCTTGATACTTACGGATATTTGAGCGAAGTGGGTACGGATATCGCTGTTGTTACTTGGCGCGAACAACCGGAAATTTACCAAAAGTTAATCGTAACTATGGCTCAAAAATCTGGTGTAACTAATTTAGACGAAACTCGAAAAGTAGGCTTGAGTTTTTGGCAGAAATGGCGATTAGATAAATGTCAGGAAAGAGCTAGAGTTAAAAATGAAATTAGCCAAGTCTACGCCCGGTTGTTGGCGGATTTGCGCTGGACTTTTTTGGAGATTGAAGCTTGGGGATTGGCGATGGAAGTATTTGCGGAAGCTGGGGATATTTTTTATTTGGAATTTGGGGAGATTCAGCAGTGGATTCGCAGCGGCGTAAATGTTTGTTTTCAGGATACAATTAGGCAAAGGCGCGATCGCCTGTTAGCCGATCGCGATCGCCCGATTCCGAGTGTAGTCTACGGAAATTTGCTGCCAAATTCTCAGCAAAGGTCGATCGACTCGGCAACATCCGCAACTGCCATTATGCAAGGAATTCCCGCAAGTATCGGCTGCGTCGAAGGTTTTGTCAAGATTTGCCGCACCGCCACAGCAGATTTAGGAGAAAGTGCGATCGTTGTAGTCCCCTACACCGACGCAGGTTGGGCACCGCTGCTGTTAGGAGCAACAGCAATTATATCTGAAGTTGGCGGACAACTATCTCACGGAGCAATTATCGCTCGCGAGTACAAAATTCCGGCAGTTATGAATATTCCAGAAGCTACAACTCGCCTGCGAGACGGTCAAAAAGTGCGGGTAGACGGATATCTCGGCACTGTGGAATTGCTCGAATAAACGAAACGAAAAATAATGTAAAAACTCATGCCTGCAGTACGGGCAGGTTTTGCCAACAATAATTACCTAACGACCATAATCTAGTAAATGCGCCCTGACAGATAAAAAAGCCGTTTATTGAGAATTGTGCAAGATATCCGCACTATAAACCGCTCTCAAATTGCCTCTTTCCTACACTAAGAAATTCTCAACAACATAATTCCCCACATTTCTCCCAGAACTCAAACCGTCTAGGTTAGAACTCATGAAATGAATGCCTCCGTAAATACGGCTCATCCCCGATTCGTCCGCCGCTTCCGTGAAGTTTTGATAAGTTCGCAAACTGTTGATAGAGCTGTCTCCACTGTCGCCAAACCCAAAATCCGAACCGAATACAGAACTCATAACAGCATCGGCCGCACCGCTAAAGGTACTGTGTCCTGACGTATATTCCGGGAAAGGCGGATTTTCTAGGATGGGCTGCCACTGGGGGTCGGCTGTCGTGTTGGGATTGTTATCTCTGTCAGCTTGCACAATAGCTGTCATCGGCCGCCAGAAGTCGTACTGATACTTGGCATCCCAGGAGCTAATAGCTGCATCTGCTGAGGCAATATTTAGCAGGGCGAACAGGCGGGCGCTATCTTCCAGGGAGGTGCCGACCAGGGCCGATACTTCTTCGGCGATTTGGTTCCAGTGGCCCGGTGGCGTAAACGTCCCAGCGCCGTTGGCCCAAAATTTGGCGATCGCTGTTTGGTCTGGGGTGCGCGTCAGACTATCGCTTTTGCCGAGTTCTTTGACAAAATTGAGCTCCTCTGCGTACTTGGCGCTGTCGAGGGC
>NZ_JADEWV010000366.1 GCF_015207455.1 Microcoleus sp. LEGE 07076 | reverse complement strand
GTCTCCTCCTTCAGAAACAGAAACCAAGAAGCGGATTTTACAAGCAGCTCAACGTTTGTTTGCCCGCAGCGGATACGACGGCACGACAACTCGCGATTTAGCAGCGGCGGCAGGGGTGGCTGAGGGAACGCTATTTCGGCATTTTGATAATAAAAAAGCAATTTTGATTCAGGTGGCGACGGAAGGATGGGTGGAAATACTGACAGATTTGCTGACAGAATTGAGCGAGATGGGCAGTTACAAAGCAGTGGCTCAGGTGATGCGGCGGCGGATGCTGAATATCCGCGAAAATAGCGATATGATGCGGGTGTGTTTTTTGGAGGCTCAGTTTCACCCGGATTTGCGCGATCGAATTCAGTTGGAAGTCATCGAAAAAATGAGCATTGTGGCTGAGGCTTTTTTTGAAACGGCGATGGAAAAAGGAGTTTATCGGAAGATGAATCCGAAGATTGTTGCTCAGGTATTTTTGGGAATGTTTGCAGTGGCGGGTTTCAGTCAAAATACGATTGTGGAGCCGAATGCTTCACCGCAACAAATGCAGGAAATGGCAGAAGGATTAGCTGATATTTTTCTGAATGGGGTTTTGGTTAAAGATTAGTCAGTTGTCAGTGGTTAGTAGTCAGTGGTCATTAGTCAGTAGTCATTGGTCATTAGTCATTGGTCATTAGTCATATCAAATCCTCTCTGCCTCGGAATAGTAAATTCACTGTTGACTGTTAACTGTTAACATCATGTATGAGTGCAACCGGAATTGATATCATTAGTCATTAGTCATTGAAGAGCGAATTTGTCGATCGCTCTTCGGGGACGCTCCCACTATATAATTCCGATGTTACCGGATTTAATATCAATCGCTGGGGAGCGGGCATCTAAGTCAACACTAACCGAAGTGCACACCTCAATGCTGAGATGCTCTCATGAGTTATTTAGTCCTGTGCAAGAAGACTTTCGCTTTTAGACAGGGGTTTAAAACCCATACTAACAAAGCTCTACCTCGCTGACACTACTCATCGTTAAACTCGTACACTTGCTGTACCCAATTCTCCCGACTTCCCTGCCATTGATCGGACACTACTTCCCAAGTTGTATTGCTTTCTAGTTCCAGCAATAAACTTGATACTTCTTCCAGAGTCGATGCTAAATGACAGTCTTCTACCCAACTTTCCCGGCAAAGTTTCCAGTAATTTTGCACTGCTTCCCACTGGAGGTCTGATTCCAATTCAATTAGATATTCTGCTAGCTGTGAGGGTTCTACTGCTGCTTGCACTTTACTGACCCAACTGTCGCGACGTTCTTTCCATTCTTTCGTCACAGCTTCCCATGTGAGGTTGCTTTCAAACTCTAACAGTAACTGGTTCAGTTCTACCATATTAAATGTTTTTTGTTGGCAGTTTGTGCTAAAATTATACAAGTTTTTGAAATAAACAGTGTTAAAAAATAATTAAGATTGCGCTTGCAGTGAAACTGCGGAATAGATAACTGAATAATGAACGATTCATTTATGTTAGATATCTTAGGCATTCCCAGCGGTTGGCAGCGCGGGGAAGGCGACTGGGCGGGAGTGGCTGCTGCTATTAAGAGAGGAGAAACTGTAGAAGTTATTCAAGAAGTTGGTTCTACTTTGTGGCAAAACAGTCTGCCCGACAATCATTCGTTACATTGGGATGGGGAAAATCTTTCCACTATTAAAGGGCGAATTTGGATTAGTTTCACCCAGAGAAGATTTGCGCCGGAATCTGCTTTACCAAAGGTTCAGTGGCACCCGCGAGTGTTGTGGGTAGGGATAGGTTGCGAAGCCGGAACTGCGCGGGAATTAATCGAAACTGCGATTCAAAATGTCTGTCGCGGTTATCATTTAGCGGAAAGTGCGATCGCAGGTATTGCTACAATAGACGCTAAAGCAGGTGAAGTCGGCTTGCTGGAGCTTTGTGCAGCGCGAAACTGGCCGTTGAAAACCTTTGCTGCTGATATTTTAAATTCTGTAGAAGTTCCAAATCCTTCAAATGTGGTAGCGCCAAAAGTCGGGACTAAAAGTGTAGCAGAAGCCGCTGCAATTTGCGCGATCGAACTGATATCTTGTACAATTATCAACAACAGCCAAGATGCCTGTTCCACAATTATCAACAACAGCCAAGATGACTGTTCCACAATTATCAACAACAGCCAAGATGCCTGTTCCACAATTATTAACAACAGCCAAGATGCCTGTTCCACAAACAGTGAATCGGCTGGTGGGGTGGGCATCTTGCCCGCCCAGAACAGGCTTTTAGTCCCCAAACAAATAGTTCGCAGCAAAAATCCCCCCCTTTTACAAGGAGGGGTTAAGGCGGGTTCTGCGGTAACAGTGGCGGTTGCAGTTTGCCCGATCGAGTATCTGGGATAATCTATTACTGAGCCAAAGTATCGGCACTCACAAATCTACCGATCAACCCAGAAACGAATGACAAAACAATCGAACCAAACAAAGCCGGCCAAAAACCGTCAACCGCAAAGCCGATATTGAACGCACCCGCCAACCAGGAAGCTAGAGAAAGCGAAATTGCATTCACAACAAACAAAAACAAACCTAAAGTAATAATAGTCAAAGGCAGCGTCAGCAGTGTAACAATCGGCCTGACAACCGCGTTCACCAATCCGATAACCACAGCAGCCACCATCGCCGCCGGAAAGCTAACTACCGCAATACCTGGTACAATGTTAGCTGTAATGTGCGATTCGTTTAGCCGAAACCGAGTAACAATACTTGGGGGATGGCTAGGATGACCATGAAGTCATCATAACTAAATACACATCTGGGTGCGGTTCATTTCTAGTCCCAGTCCGCAAGTGCAGCGGTAAAAGCATATCCCCTATCTTGTTAGTTAGCAACTAACAGGGTAAAGCGGGGATAAAAGGCAGACTACTGGTAGCCGAAACTGGTAACTGTCTAGTAAGAGTTCAAGTGTAGCGAAAGCAAAGATGTGTCTGAACCATCGTTATAACAGATGGTCTAACGGCTGAATCAAGTATAAACCCGTTAAAAAAACACGGGTTTAGACTGATTAAGACCAAGCCAAAAGGCAAGGATAGGGCATAGGCGATTTTTACATCGACCTATAAGCACTGCCCGTACACCCGGTGGAGAGCATCACACTAAAAGCTCAAACAATGTGTATTTGGAACGAAGTAACTCTCGTATATTTCTGGAATCTGGTCGATTACCAGTAAGTAGCTAACGAATAATATACGAGAGAAGGATTGTATCAGAAGCCAATGCCCTGTTGTAATGACAGAGATATGCAGACGGATACACGGTAACTTCAAAGATAGGAACAGTAGTAGCAATGAATAAGTCTAAAACGCGGGACAACCCGACGGTGGAATGGAATCAAATCAATTGGCGAAAAGCCGAAAGATTGACATTTAAGTTGCAAAAGCGTATCTATCGAGCAAGTGAGCGTGGCGAT
>NZ_JADEWV010000365.1 GCF_015207455.1 Microcoleus sp. LEGE 07076 | reverse complement strand
GGTTTAATGCCCGAGTTGGAGAAAGTTTTGAATTGCGGATCGGAATTCACAGCGGTTCGGTGGTGGCGGGAATTATTGGGATTAGCAAATTTAGCTACGATTTGTGGGGGGATACTGTGAATGTTGCGTCTAGGATGGAGTCGAACGGATTGCCCGGTAAAATTCAAGTGACTGCGACAACTTACGAGCGTTTGAAAGACCAGTTTGTTTTTGAAGAACGGGGTGAGATTTCGATAAAAGGTAAAGGAACAATGTTGACTTATTGGTTGATTGAAGAACAAAGTAAAGTTTTTTGATTTTTTGAGGACAATTTCAATTAATATTAAAATTAGATCGAATTTGCACTTTGAGGAGGGCTAATCCTTTGCAGACAGTTGAAACAAAATCGCCGACAGCATTGAAAAGAGTCCTAGTTATTTTAATATCACTGGTAGCAGTAGCGGTACTGTCGATCGCTATTTTTATCCTAGTTCCCGGAGAAAAAACAATGTTTGCTGGAAAAAGACCTGCCAATATCGGTATTGTGTCAGGAAAACTCGCAGCGTGCCCTGCTTCCCCCAACTGCGTCAGCAGCTTCAGTCAAGATGCCGAACACCAAATTGAGCCTTTGGCATACACTTCGTCGCCGGCGGAGGCAATGGCAAAGCTCAAAGGGGCGATCGAGTCGTCGGGGAAAACTAAAATTATCACGGCAACTGATAATTACCTCTATGCGGAGTTCACCAGTGCTTTGATGGGGTTTGTGGATGATGTGGAATTTTTGGTAGATGATGGCGCAAAAGTCATCCACGTGCGATCGGCTTCGCGTCTGGGACAGTCGGATTTAGGAGTTAACCGCAAACGGATAGAAAGTATCAGAACTCAGCTAAATCAACTCTGAACTTAAAATTTCTAGCTTTCCCGAAGCCCCTCTTCCGCAAGATGAGGGGCTTTGATTTTTGTACTTGTAGTTAACAATTATTAACAGTAAGGACAGGGCAATGCGGTGTCCGGCGCGGGGAGCAGGATGCGGCACCCTGTCCCTGCGGTTCGCTAGCACAGAAGAGACGGGGCAGTATTCCTATAGTATTAAACATCCTAAATTCTACACTTCAGACTTTAGGGAGAGGTAAGTCAATAAATTACTTTATAGTATTAATTTAAGTAGACAAGCGAGGAAAAAATAGATGGCACTTCAAAAATTAGAAGAATTTTATCCTAATTATCAAGAAGAAATCTTTGCTGGAGACGACATCAAGGGATTTGATGTTTATGCCGGCGACTCTGATGAAAAAGTAGGCTCCGTTTATGACGCTTTGGTTGATGAAACGGGTCGTTTCCGCTATCTGGTAATTGATACCGGGATTTGGGTTTTTGGCAAAAAAGTCTTGCTGCCTATCGGCTCGGCCCGCTTCGACTACGGAGCGCGTCGCGTCTATGCTACAGGCCTTCGCAGCAAAGAGCAAGCAGAAAAGTTGCCTGCTTACAATGAATTAGAAGCAGTAGATTACGATCGCGAAGAACAGGTAAGAGGCGTTTATCGCAATCAAGGCACTGCCGCCAGCGCTGCAACTCCTGCTAGCTACGATCGCAGCAGCTACAGCTACGATCTCGATCGCCCCCTCTACGAAACCAACGAACAGCAGCACCAAAATCTCAAGCTTTACGAAGAACGCTTGATTGCTAACAAAACCCGCGCCAAAACAGGCGAAGTAGCAGTTGGCAAGCGCGTGGAAAATGAAACAGCGCGAGCTTCAGTACCCATCGAGAAGGAACGAGTCGTAATCGAGCGAGTAACGCCTGTAGAAGCAGGTCAAGTAGTGTCAGTCGGTGAAGCTGACTTCAAATCAGGGGAAGTTGCGCGGATGGAAGTCTACGAAGAAACGGCCGACATTCACAAGGAAGCCTACGTGCGCGAAGAAGTCAACGTCAAAAAAGAAGTTGTTCGCAGCACGGTTGAAGGCGAAGAAACCTTGCGCCGTGAAGAATTGGACGTTAAGACGGACGGCACTGCAGTTGTAGATAAGAATAAAAATATCTAAACCAACCGCAGCAGGTATTGAATAGGAATTGCCGATCGATCGCATAATTCTGTCACCGCGCTGGTTTGAATTGTGGCAAGATCGAGCAATTCTTATGTAACAACGCAGTACGCGATCGCTCGGACCGAAGTTGAAACCAGGTTTAGAGAAACTTTCGTCCGATCGCCTGCCGACTCAAGAGGGTAAAGTATTTTTTTTTACCCCCCAGTCTTCTTAACCCAAGCGTATTGCTATATAAGGGGGCGGGTGGGGTAAAAAAAATGTCTGGTTTTGGCAAAGTTTATGCACTTCCCCCGCCTCAACCAATTCATAATAAAAATCCTTAAGCAGGAAAAGTTTAAAAAATGAGCGGTCAAGCATCAGCAGAAAAAATAGCAGCGGCCAAATCAATTACTCGTCTCAACCGGGTGCCGGAAAAAGTCAGAACTAAGCTAAAAAGTTTTACAGTTAAAGACAATCAAGGTCACTTGGTAGGTAAAATAAAAGATGTATATTTTGATGCAAAGGGTGAGTTAAACTTTGTGGTAGCAGGGTTAGGTAGCGAAAAACCCCGCATTTTTTTAGTAAGTATTAAGTTGCTAAAAAAAGTAGATTATCACCAAAAAGCTTTGTTTGTAAGTATTAATTCCGAGGAAGTCGAACTGCTGCCGGAAATTTCGGCAAATGTCGAGCCTCAGCCTGTAGAACATCCCTCAGAAGCGCTGAGCGAATTTACCAATAGCGAGTCAACCAATCCCTCAACAGTTATGTCAAATCTAACAGATGCCGATCGCACAAATGAACAATTAGAGACAGAGGAAGCCGAGGAAGATGTTGATATTGTCGATGGAGAAGTAATTCGCCTGCTAGAAGAACGATTGGTGATCAATCGCAGCAAGCGCAAAGTCGGCGAAGTCATTGTCCGCAAAGAAATTGAGACTCGGATGGTACAAGTGCCCATCCAGTGGGAAAAGCTGATTGTCGAACAAGTCGGCGACGATCCGAAGGTGTTGGCCGAAATAGATTTGGGCGAGGGAAGTATCACGGGTATAGATTTGACGGAGATTAAGAGCGATCGCCAGGAACCGACTGTTAAGGCTGAGTTTACTTCTGTGCAGAAAGCTAGCAAAATCTTAAATTCGATCGCCTCTCAACCCCGCCACGGTTGCGTTAAAGTCCGCATAGAACTCGTTCTGGAAAACCAGCAACTAGAAGAAACTTACCAAAAATGGATGACGGAAAACCACTCAGATAGTTAAATAAAATTAGTTTGTAGCAAGGAATGCAAGTCCTCTGATATCGTGTTCTGTCGATTGAAAACGATAAGATTGGTTAGCGCGTGCGGACTTTAGTCCGCACGCGCTAACCGTTTTTGTTACGATAGTCGATCGGACAGAATATGATTGATTTTTATGAGGACTTGCATTCCTTAGGATCGTGAATTAAATAATTTACACATAATTGTGGGATGGGCTATAG
>NZ_JADEWV010000364.1 GCF_015207455.1 Microcoleus sp. LEGE 07076 | reverse complement strand
TCAACCAATCGATTATCGACTCTCAAGGTCGTGCAATCAATACCTGGGCTGACGTGATCAACCGCGCTAACTTGGGTATGGAAGTAATGCACGAGCGCAACGCTCACAACTTCCCGCTCGATTTGGCAGCGGGTGAAACAACTCCAGTTGCAATGGTTGCTCCTTCTATCAACGGTTAATTTTTAACTTTTGATTGACAAACAGCGCTCCTAGAAATAGGGGCGCTTTTTGTTTGGGGAACAAGATTTTTGCTAACAATCGAACTTGACCAAACTCGGCGGTTGAAACCGCTACTACACAAGCTTTCGTCTGCTTCTGCAAACTAAAGAATAGAATATTACGCTCGACTCCAAGTTGCAGTAAATATAGATTACTGAAAACCGAATATCAATTATCTGACAAACACAAATAAAAATAAAAATAAAAATAAGTAAAAGATGCTTCGCCATTAGTGAGAAATTATGCAGTAGTTAAAATCAGACTTTCACTCGATATTTGAACAAAGTTAAAATTAAAGTAAGGAACATTAGAACTCATTGATTGGTTAAAAAAGAACCATACTCTAAAAACAGTATGCCTAGAAAAAAAGATGGTTTGCTCGGATTGTGGGGTGTTTTGACATAATAAAAAGTAACGGCATATTTGAAGGAATTCACAACAAAATAAACCTGTTAAAAAAGTGTGAATTTGAGTTGAGAAGCTTCATAAATATTGAAATACGAGCTTTATTTTAGGGAAATTTTGCTAAGGATTGAGCACAGTCAGTACGGAACAACCGATATTGCGATGCTGGCGGCTATCTGCGAAGTATCCGCGAGTTAATTGCCAAGGTTGAATTTGTGATTGTTTTTAATGCCGATCTCGATCTCGAAACAGCCCCTAGTAGCAACGAAGCCAGCAAATCGGGGTTGATCTGGCGTTGTATTTTTGGGCGAGCCCGACACCCCACAAGAAAATTCACTTTTTGTCGAAGAGGCCCGACAGCCTGTTCTTCTGAATGTTGCAAGGTGTGACAATTATCAGTCCTGGCAAAAACAGACGCCCTCCCATACTCTGGCACCGTACTACTAGCATTTTGCTTTGAAGTCCGATCGACACTTTTGATAGATTTGGTTCCTGCCGGACTACACTGGAAGACAAAATAGAATTAAAATTTGCGCCATAAATTCGATCGCCCCGCCGATCGGGGAGACTCTCCACTTGGTGGAACAGTCGTTCCGCCTGTGGTTGCTAGAGTAAATCTAAAATCGCGTGACTTCTGAACAATGATTGAAGTAGAACACTTAAGCAAAACTTACGGTTCGACCGCTGCAATCGCGGACGTGTCCTTTTCGGTCGAATCAGGAGAAATTCTCGGTTTTTTGGGGCCCAACGGCGCTGGAAAAACCACAACTATGCGGATTTTGTCGGGATATTTGCCTGCATCCAGCGGTACCGCCCGCATCGCAGGTCTCGACGTTCACGAAAACTCGATGGGAGTCAGACAGCGCATCGGCTATCTACCGGAAAACCCGCCGCTGTATCCAGAAATGACTGTGGAAGGGTTTCTGTTTTTTGTGGCCAGGATCAAGCAAGTACCTGCGGGCGATCGCGCGCGACGAGTCACTTCGGCGATCGAACGCTGCGGCCTGGTTGAAAAACGCAAAGTTTTAATCCGCAAACTTTCCAAAGGATTTCGGCAACGAGTTGGCATCGCCCAGGCGATCGTCCACGATCCGCCGGTGATTATCCTAGACGAACCAACCGTCGGCCTCGATCCGCGACAAATCATAGAAGTCCGCAATTTAATCAAAAGCCTGGGCGGCGAACACACAATCATTCTTTCCACCCACATTCTGCCGGAAGTCAGCATGACTTGCAACCGCGTCACCATCATCAATCGCGGTAAAATCGTCGCTGCTGGTAGTCCCGAAAATTTGATGGGAGAGTTGGCCGCCGGAGAGGGTTACGAGGTTGAAGTTGAAGGCGAGGCGGATTTGCTAAACAGTCTGCTGTTACCTTCAGTGGAAAATTTGCCGGGAGTTCGATCTGTCGAATTAATCCCCAAACAGCAATTTGTACCAAATCGTTACCGCCTGCGGGCCTTGTGCGAATCGGAAATGGAACCCGGACGAGAAATTGCTGCAGCTATTATCGCTTCTGGATTTGGACTCTGCGAAATGCGCCGCAATCGGGCTACTCTCGAAGATGTGTTTTTAAGGTTGACTGCGGCTGAAAAAAAACCGGAAGAAGAAAGTCTGGTTCACACCGAACCGGAGGTAGATCAAAATCTGCAAGCAGCGACAGAAATTTCAGATTCGATCCCCGATTCTGATCGATCGCAGTTAGAACCGACTATCGCGGATACTGATCGATCGGAATTGGAACCGATTGTGGAAAATCAGGCACTTTCCGATCCGCAAGAATCGAGCGAACAACCTCAGCCTGAACCGATGGTGGAAATTGTCGAGTCGAGCGAACAACCTCAGCCTGAACCGATGGTGGAAATTGTCGAGTCGAGCGAACAACCTCAGCCTGAACCGATGGTGGAAATTGTCGAGTCGAGCGAACAACCTCAACCTGAACCGATGGTGGAAATTGTCGAGTCGAGCGAACAACCTCAGCCTGAACCGATGGTGGAAATTGTCGAGTCGAGCGAACAACCTCAGCCTGAACCGATGGTGGAAATTGTCGAGTCGAGCGGTAATTTAGAACCAGAAGTTCAATTAGTTGTAGATTTTCTGGAAATTGTAGAAAGACAAGAGTCTATTGAACATCCCCAACCACAATCCGAACCAATTACAGAAACAGTAGAGTCTACTGAACTTTCTCCATCCGAACCGCCTCCAGTTCCAGATTTTCTGCAAATCGCCAAAACAGAAGAGTCTCTTGAACATCCCCAACCACAACCGATTGTCGAAAATCTCCAAGTTACAGAAACAGTAGAGTCTACTGAACTTTCTCCATCCGAACCGCCTCCAGTTCCAGATTTTCTGCAAATCGCCAAAACAGAAGAGTCTCTTGAACATCCCCAACCACCATCCGAACCAATTACAGAAACACCCGAGTCGATCGAACAAGTTCTACCACAATCGGAACCAATTACAGAAACACTAGAGTCTACTGAACCTCCCCAACCACAACCAATTGTCGAAAATCTCGAAGTTACAGAAACACCCGAGTCGATCGAACAAGTTCTACCACAATCGGAACCAATTACAGAAACACTAGAGTCTACTGAACCTCCCCAACCACAACCAATTGTCGAAAATCTCGAAGTTACAGAAACACCCGAGTCGATCGAACAAGTTCTACCACAATCGGAACCAATTACAGAAACACTAGAGTCTACTGAACCTCCCCAACCACAACCAATTGTCGAAAATCTCGAAGTTACAGAAACACCCGAGTCGATCGAACAAGTTCTACCACAATCGGAACCAATTACAGAAACACTAGAGTCTACTGAACCTCCCCAACCACAACCAATTGTCGAAAATCTCGAAGTTACAGAAACACC
>NZ_JADEWV010000363.1 GCF_015207455.1 Microcoleus sp. LEGE 07076 | reverse complement strand
CCTTACCCGCAGTCGTCCCCTCCCAGCGCGACTCCGGCATCGGATTTAGCCAAGCTACATACCGCACCTTTGCCTTAATTTGCTGGAGAAACGCCGCCGTCAACTTCACCCTTTCCTCACTGTAACCCCCGCGAGCCGCCCCAGCATCGCTAAAAATTAACATAGCAGACTTCTCAGGCCGCAGGTTAGCCAGCAAGCGATCGATTTTCTCGGCTTCCAACTGATAGGGGTCATGGTAGAGATACTCCACCGGACAATTCTGAAAATAATAAATGCCAGCATTGCCCAAACGCCCGCCTCGCACCGCTGTTTCTGCCAACCGCTGGGACAAATCGTGGAAGGGCACCATCGAACCGTCGCGATCGATTAATAACAGTAATTGCGATCGATTCACCCGGCGCGGCACTAACACCGGACTTAATAAAATGCCCTGTCGCCCAATCTGGTTAACTGTGGCTTCCACATCCAATTCTACAGGCGGCCCTTCCCGCACGGGACGGCGCAAGTAACGCCAACTTTGCTTCATCTGCCGCCTCGTCACTGGGAAATATTCGGATGTCAGGATAAACTGGCGATCGGAAGTTGCCTCATATTTATTAGTAGCTTGCATCACTGCTTTTGCAGCTTGCACCTCATCTTCTATTGCCTCTATTAATTCAGGATGGGGGGCAGAGATAATAGGTTCGCTTGTTTGCTCAGTTAGTTGTGGTACTGTTTCCATTATACCAGAATCCTCTGTTTCTGGTGCAGAAATCTCTGGTTTTTCTGGGATTACTGGTATAGCTTCCTGACTCTCTTTGACAATCAATTCAAAGTGATAGTCAAATAGGCGCTTATCCTCAGCAGATTTTACCCATAAAGTTTTGCACAGGCGGTATAAAGAAGTGCGATCGCTCGTTCCAAACCCCTTTTGTAAAGCTTCCAGTAACAGCTTATATTCATCGATTCCAAGGGGAAAACCAGCCTCCCGCAGTTGACTAAAAAGCTCAATTAGGGGCAGTTCATCCACAATAGACTTCACTAGAAAACCAGCGGGCGGGCCGTCATCCTGCCTACTCTTTAAGTATCGCTTGATGACTGACTGAAGATTATTTTTTCCAACCTCTTCGCCAAATAATATTGAAAGTTGCCTCCAGAGTTTAGATCCAATGTGCATGATATGACCCGGTGCACGATGGCTGATTTGGGCTATTTCCTGATAGGATTTTCTTTCCCAAGACAGGCGAAAGACAATTTCTTGAACTTCGTTAAAACGCTCGCCATCCATTACAGACTTTACAATTGCCAGTGCTTCATCAACGGTAATTGCTAAATCAAAATTCAGATGTTTAATCACAATTCACCCCCAGCCCGCCTTTGCTTAGCATAGCGATTGTAATCATCCCAGCTTTTCAACAGCACGCCCGGATACAAAAGTTTTTTACCCAATTCATCCAGAACCTTATCTTCTGGATAATGGCGCAGTATCCGAAACCAATCCATTAATTCACTGGTACTCACTTTTTTTCCAGCTTCTCCCTTATCTTTCCGCATCTCCTCACGCAACTGCAAAAACCTGTCAATAATTGCATTTACTAGCGCTTCAGGAGATGCCACAAAGTGAGCATTGATAATTTCAATTAACTGCTGGCGCTTGGGGAATTCAACATAGTGAAACAAGCACCGCCGCAAGAAAGCATCGGGCAAATCTTTCTCATCATTGCTAGTAATAAACACGATGGGTGGTGCCTTAGCTTGAATTTTATCTCCCGTCTCCTCAATCACAAACCGCTGTTCGTCAAGTTCCAATAGCAAATCATTAGGAAAATCAATATCAGCCTTGTCGATTTCATCAATCAGCACCACCGTCGTTTGTTCCTTCAGAAAAGCTCGCCCCAAAGGCCCCCATTTGATATAAGTCTCAGATTTATCAATTTCTTGAATTTTATCGTCGCTGAGGCGGCCAGCCGCCGCTAATTGAGCATCCCGCAAACGCCCCACAGCATCATAAGTGTAAAGTCCATCTTTTGCCCTGCTTGTAGACTTAATATTCCAAGTTTCATAAGGTAGTCCCAACTCATAGGCAACAGCACGGGCTAACTTAGTTTTGCCACAACCAGGTTCTCCTTTAATCAGCAGGGGACGTTCTAATTGAATTGCTAAGTTGACAGCTTCAATTAAATCTTCGTCAGGAAGATAAGGATAAAATATTTGACCGTTTTCATCGACTTCTCCTAGTTGAGGCTGTACTTTACCTGTGTATTTCAAGCCTTCTCTGTTCAGTATTTCAGCCATACTTTCTCCCACTCATACCAATTACAATCGCACAAATCACAAATTTTGTACAGAGCTAGTTGAGGCAAGCCGCCTTCACTGCTTTCAAGAATATCTCGGACTATTTCCTTGACTTGGTTAGTCAGTTTAAGGGGTAACTCATCGATAGAATTTTCAATCCAAGGTTGTAAATCTTTTTCGCATAGTAGAGTAATTTTAGGTAGCTTAACGGGAATGTGCGGTTCCCAACTTGGGTAAAGTGTGTCCGCAAAATCTAGATTCCACTCTTCAACACAACCGCTATGGTCAATTAAAAACATTAGTAAGCGAGACGGCGATTGAGTTACGCCGGAAAGGTTTTTTACCAGTGGCAACCAAAATTGTCCCATAAATTGACTCATACATTCCTCTGGCATTTCATCGAGTCGATCGAAGATTAAAACCACAGTTCTATTTTGACATAATTGAGCAACTTTATCTATAATTTGTGTCTGTGAAGGTTGATTAATTAAACCGACACGACCGCCTAGTTCTTGCCACAAAGCTTTCGTATAAGTAGCGCGAGATTTTCGACTGAGTGTAACTGAAATTACTTTAGCATTTGTCCAATTAGGAACTTGCTTCATCAGCCGATTCAACAGCCATTTTTGACCGCTGTCTTCTTCGCCGTGAATCAAATAAGCACCGATGGGATGCTGTTCAACAAATGTTCGGAACAATTTAACTTGATGATGATAATTTAACCGCTGTAAAGATTGGTGAAGTTTATCATGAGATTGTTGAGATTTAGGTGAATTGGTTAGCGTTTTTGTTTCTTCTGCGGTCGTTTTTCGCAATTGTTTCCAAGTTGCGGAAGCTTCAACAGCAAAACATTGATCGTACATGACTGGCAACCAACTGGCTAGAGGATATTGTCCCTCTAATCCTTGGAGATTTTCTCTAGCCTGTCGCAAGGCTAAATATAAAGTTTTTTCATTTTTTACAAAAGCTTCTATAAAAAATTTCAAAAATTTGTGTGCGACTTCATCAGGTATCGGTGTCCGCATGACAATAACTTGGGGAACGTTCCAACTAGCTAGAGTTTTCGCTAAACTCAAACCATCGCAAGAGTTAAAAATAGCTAGTCTCAACCCTTTTCCAATGGCTTGCTTAACAGCATTTTCTAAATCTTCAATTTTGACTGTATCTGTTTGATTAATATAAAGAATACCTTCTCCGTCTGTTGTTTTGCTATGACCTGCAAAAAATAAAAT
>NZ_JADEWV010000050.1 GCF_015207455.1 Microcoleus sp. LEGE 07076 | reverse complement strand
CCCTTCCCCCCTTGCGGATTACCCTAACCGAACAACAACAAGTTAACCTAGAATGGCTGACACAAAACTTGCCCAATCTACTCGCAGCGCCAAGCAAACCAGAAGTCCCCGACAACTTGAAACAGTGGGTAGCAGCCAACAAATTATTAAATAAAGCAGACGTAGAAATCATTCAAGCCTTAGTAAATACCGGCATAGATGCCGAAACAGCAACCGCAGAAGTTACCGAAATATCATCTCATCCGTACTTCCAAGCAGGCAGTCAGTACGTGCAGTTATTACAGAAACTGGAATCGCAACTGAGCATTAACAATCAATTAGCTGCACTCTCTTCAAAGTTTGGCATAATCGAACGCAAAAGCAGTCTTTCCAGAGAGTATTTTCTAGAAAATTACTACGCCAAAAATACTCCGGTAATTATTACCAATATCATGCACAACTGGAAAGCTTTGCAGTTGTGGACACCGGAATATTTGCAGCAAAAATATGGCGATGCAGCGGTGGAAATTCAAGCCAACCGCAACTCAGACCCCGATTACGAAATCAAAGTACACAACCACAAAAAAACTGTTTTGTTCCGCGAGTATATAGATATGGTCGTCAACGGTGGGCCTAGCAACGACTGCTACATGGTTGCTAACAACCAAACTCTGGAAAGAGAGGAATTTAAACCTCTATTCAACGACTTTGAAATTTTTCCTGAATACCTCAATCCCGACGATACAAAAGGCAGAGTTTTCTTTTGGTTCGGGCCCAAAGGTACAATTACACCGCTGCACCACGACCCAGTTAATTTAATTTTAGCGCAAGTGTCGGGCCGCAAATTAATTAAATTAATTTGTCCTCAACAAACACCTCTGCTTTACAATCACGTTGGAGTGTTCAGCAAGGTTGACGGCGAAAATCCCGACTATGACAAATATCCGCTTTACAGAGATGCGAAAATCATTGAAGTGATTTTGGAACCGGGAGAAGCTATCTTTATTCCTGTGGGTTGGTGGCATCACGTAAAGTCATTGGAGGTGAGTATTTCGGTTTCGTTTACTAATTTTGTATTTCCCAATTATTATGAGTGGAAATATCCTCATATCAATTGGTAGTTGCTAATTCTCTCGTTACTAGGCTCTGCCTGGTAACGCATATCCAGAGGCTCTGCCTCTGATTCTACTAATAGGAAAAGGAAGGCTCTGCTGCTGATTTTACGAGAAGAAGGAGGCAGAGCCTCCGGGTAGGCATTCCCAGGCCGAGCCTGGGAACGAGTAACGAGTAAAACATCTGCATTCATCCGCTTTATTTGCGGTTCAGAAAAAATAAATTCATGAAAAATCTTGAAGAATTAAGCGAAATTGCCCGATCGATCGCCTGGAGTGCATCAGATATCCTACAATCCTATTATCGCCAAGATTCTGAGACTCCCAACCTCGACATTCAAGAGAAAAAAGATGGCCCCGTTACCGCCGCAGATGTCGCCGTCAATGCGTGCATTCTCGACAAATTGCAGTCGGTTTTAGGGAATGCAGAATTTGGTTATCTTAGCGAAGAAACTTACAAAGCTTATTTAGAAAAAAACGGGCAAATTCCCTTAACTCAAGATTGGGTTTGGATTATTGACCCTTTGGATGGAACGCGAGATTTTATTGACAGAACAGGCGAATTTGCAGTCCACATTGGTTTAGCATATCATGGAAGACCTGTTTTGTCAGTGGTGGCTTGGCCCGAACAACAAAAGATTTATTACGCCATCAAAGATGCTGGTGCTTTTGCGGAAAAGCGAGATGGTTCTACGGTAAGGTTGCAGGTTTCTGGGAGCAATATTGTGGGAGATTTATCTATAGTAACCAGCCGCAGTCACCGGGACGATCGCTTTAATCAATTGTTACACAAATTGCCTTGTCAAAATCAACTAGCTGTCGGTAGCATCGGCTGCAAAATTGCGACAATTGTCGAACAAAAAGCTGATGTTTATATTGCGCTTTCGGGGAAGTCTGCACCGAAGGATTGGGATTTGGCGGCACCGGAATTAATTTTGACTGAAGCTGGCGGCCGATTTACTCGTTTTGACGGTTCTGCTTTGCAATATAACCGGGGAGATGTCAGTCAGTGGGGGGGATTGTTGGCGAGTAACGGTTGCTGTCACGCGGCTTTGTGCGGGGAAGCTGAGAGGATTTTGGCAGGGATTGATGGGAGTTTAATTTAATTGCGAATAATTTGCTATATTAATAATATCATAATGTGGCAAAATGTATGAGCGTTAAAGAACTTGAAACAGCAATTATGAACTTGTCGGTTAAGGAACTCTCGGAGCTAACGACTTGGCTGATAGAGTATCGCCAACAAGTCTGAGACCGGCAAATTGAAGAAGATTTGGAGGATGGGCGGTTGGATGCGCTACTTGATGAAGTCGATGCAGAGTATGAAGCGGGATTGGCTAAAGTGTTATGAACCATCTGACTTTACGGCGTTTTTAGCACTGCTATCGCCAGCTACCTCAAGAAATACAAGCCTTAGCCGATAAAAATTACGAATTATTCAAAGTCGATTCGTATCACCCCTCACTGTATTTTAAAAAAGTTGGCAGGCGAAAGCAATTGCAATCGGTGCGAGTAGGCGACAGTTACCGAGCTCTGGGAGTTGAGAAGCCTGAAGGTATTGTCTGGTTTTGGATAGGGACTCATGGCGATTACGATGCAATATTTGCTCAGAAATAAAGCACCCGATCTTGTGCATTTCATTTACGATCGCCCTTAAAGATTGTATCAAAAAACTTGTAGGGGCGGGTTTTACCAGAAATAATTGCCTAAGACCCATAATCTCATAAATCCGCCCCGATCGCACATATGTCTCAAAATACGATATTAATACCTAAGTATAATTACACTGGCAATTCATTGATTTTGTGTTGAATTATCAAATTCGTGCTGGCTGTTACGCAATATTACTTAATTAATTTTGTATCTTTATCAAAATTTTAATAACTAAGTGTTTTTACGCAGAAAAATTTATATATATTCTCTGAAAAACTGTTATGGTTGCTACAAGCTTCAAAAATAGTTTCGGATGCAAGTCGCGAAACCGGGAAAATTCTTGTCTTTTTTTACCCCCAATCAGGTGTATTATGCCCAATTTAAATAATCGAGTTTCAGGAAGTGCGATCGCCTTTATCGACACTAAAGTACCAAACTATCAAAGTTTGATTGCCGGAGTGAAACCGGGTACGGAAGTAGTGGTTTTGGATGGGAACCAAGATGCGATCGACCAAATTACTCAAGTTTTACGCGATCGAACCAATATAGACAGCATTCACATCGTTTCTCACGGTGCTCCCGGTAGCTTGCAACTGGGCGACGGTAGTTTGAGTTTAGATGATATTGAGGGCGATCGGCATTCTCTACAGAAGTGGTTTTCGCCACCAACTGAGTCGATCCCCAACAATCGATCTCACATTCTTTTGTACGGGTGCAACGTAGCAGCAGGCGAGACAGGTAAAGCATTTGTCAAACGCTTGAGTGAGTTAACTGGCGCTAGTGTTGCCGCCTCCAAAAACCTCACCGGAAGCGCGGCAAAAGGCGGCGACTGGGAACTAGAAATCAGAACAGGAGAAATCAAAACACCGTTAGTCTTTGAACCCGAAGTATTGGCAGGTTACGAGTACGTTTTGAATAGTTTTGGTGCGGCGACTAATTTTGGTGCGGGGAATCAACCGCAATTCGTCGGTGTCGGAGACTTCAACGGCGACAGCAAGCCTGACTTAGCCGTGGCGAATCGTGCCGGTAACAACGTTTCAATTTTGTTAGGGACAGGTACAGGAAGCTTTAGTGCTCCCACTAATTTTCCTGTGGGACAACTTGCCTTTGCTGTCACGGTAGCAGATTTTAATGGAGACACTAAGCTTGACCTAGCCGTTGCCAACTCGGGGACTAATAACCTCTCAATTTTGTTAGGAACAGGGACAGGCAGTTTTGGTGCAGCTACTAACTTTAACGTCGGGTCTAGTCCCTGGTCAGTTACGTCCGGCGACTTCAATGGAGATGACAAAATTGACCTAGCCACAGCCAACATTGACTCAAACAATGTCTCTATTCTATTAGGGACAGGTACTGGCAGCTTTGGCGCTGCCACTAACTTTATCGTCGGGACACAACCCCAGTCTGTATCTGTAGGCGACTTTAACAAAGACGGCAAACTTGACCTAACGACGGCAAACTTTAACTCAAACAATGTCTCGATTCTATTGGGAACAGGCACGGGCAGCTTTGGCGCGGCCACTAATATTAGTGTGGGGACAAACCCCTATTCTGTGGCTGTGGGAGATTTTAACGCGGATACCAACCCTGACATAGCCACGGCCAACGAAGGTTCTAATAATGTATCCATATTGTTGGGGAATGGCACAGGTGGCTTTGGGGCTACCACTAACTTTCTTGTGGGGACAGGGCCTCGTTCCGTTACCGTGGGTGACTTTAACGCAGACGGAAAAATTGACTTAGCTACGGCCAACGGTGTTGGCAACTCGGCCCCTATTGCTAATAATCTCTCGGTTCTTTCGGGGACAGGCACTGGTACTTTTAGCCCTGCCACCAACTATAGCTTGGGGTCAAATCCCTGGACTGTCACCGCGGCTGATCTGAATGCAGATGGGAATCTTGACCTAGCCACGTCAAACTATTGGACTAACAACGTTTCGGTTTTGCTCAATACTACACCTGTGGTGAATTTCGGTGCGGCAACCTACGCTGGTACTGAAGGCACTGGGGATACCGTTGTTAATATTCCCGTCACTATTAGTGGCACTCCCGACGCTGCTGTCACAGTACCAATTGTCATCAACCCCAGCAGCACAGCCACCCAAAATTCAGACTACACCTTTTCACCTACAACTGTTACATTCCCCGCAGGTGCAACAGGTGCCACACTCACCCAGAATGTGGCAGTTACTATCAAACCCGACAATCTCCCTGAAAACGCCGAAACCGCAATCCTCAACTTTGGCACAATCACCGGAGGAGTTGCAGGTACAACAAAACAAACAACATTAACTATTGCAGCTAACGGTACTGTTTCTTATGCAGTTGCTGCGGGTACTGCCAGCATTCCAGAAGGCGATAGCGGCACAACTCCTCTGACTTTCACCGCGACTCGCAGCGGCGAGACTGGCGCGGCAAGTAGCGTCAATTATGCAATAGGAGGAACTGCTACCAACGTCAGCGATTACAACAATATCGGCGGCACTTCAGGGGCAACTACTGCTACTGGCACAATTAATTTTGCGGCTGGTGAAACATCAAAAACCATTACTCTGAATGTGTTAGGTGACACCCTAGTTGAACCCGACGAAACCATTGCCGTCACCCTCTCAAATCCCGCCAGCCCAGGAGTAACACCGATAATTACTACGGCTACCGCTACCACAACGATTACTAATGATGACACTGCCGGCTTTACGGTAAATCCCACAGTATTATCAACCACAGAAACAGGTGGCACAGCAGAATTCACAGTCAAACTCAACGCTCAACCAACTGCTAACGTTACTATTGCTTTGAGCAGTGACAATGTTGCCGAAGGAACTGTTTCAACTAATAGCTTAACTTTCACTCCCGCTAACTGGAATCAACTGCAAACAGTAACGGTGAGTGGTGTTGACGATTTAGTAGCTGATGGCCCTCAACCTTACAAAATAGTCACGGCTGCTGCTGTCAGTACCGATGCTAATTTCAATAACCTCGATCCTGATGATGTCGCCGTCACCAACAACGACAATGAAACTCCGGGAATTACGGTGAATCCGACGGCGGGATTGACTACGGGCGAAGATGGCAGTAAGGCTAACTTTACTGTGGTTCTGAATACTCAGCCGACTGCTAATGTGACTATCGGTTTGAACAGTGACAATGTTGCTGAGGGAACAGTTTCGACTAATAGTTTAACATTCACTGCTGCTAACTGGAATGTGCCGCAACCGGTGACAGTAACTGGAGTTAATGACAATGTTGCTGACGGCGATATTGAGTACAAAATTGTGACGGCTGCTGCTGTTAGTACAGATGGGAATTACAGCAACCGACAGGTAGCGGATGTTGGTATTACCAATCAGGACAATGATACGGTTGGTGTTTCTGTTACTCCCACGCAGACAACTGCTACCGAAGGCGGTGCGAATGGCAGTTATGCGATCGAGTTAACGTCACAGCCGATCGCCCCTGTAACTCTCACTCTCACAACAGATAACCAGATAGGGGCGATCGCCCCTATCACTTTCACACCCAATAATTGGAATGTATCTCAACCCGTTACTGTGATAGCTGTTGACGATGCGGTTGTCGAAGGTTCACACAGCGGGAAAATTACTCACAGTCTTAGCAGCACTGATGCTAAGTATAATGTGCTGGTGGTTCCAGGGGTGACAGTGGCGATTACCGATAACGATGTAGCGCCACCGCCGCCAACTCCAACTCCCACACCTGCGCCGCCAACTCCAACTCCCACACCTGCGCCGGTACCCACACCCACACCTGCGCCCGTACCCACACCTACTGGTACCATCGGCACAGACAAGAATTGGTGCGGCGTAGAAGCTGGATTGGATAAACTTGAAAAAATTCTTGACGACCAATTACAAAAAGTTAACCTACCAATTGTGGGCCCCCTCAAGAATATTTCCCCAGATTTTATTAGCAACATCAAGACCAAGCTAGTCGATACAATTAAAAATGGGGCTAATCAAGGTCTAAGTCAGCTAGAAAATAGCCTCCGCACTGCCCTTGGGCCAGATTTCACAGTCGCTCTAACTGGGAATTCGACACCTGATGAAAACACGTTGCTAATTACCCTTGGCAAACAATATCAGTTTCCCGACATAAATCTCACCAAAAACCTAGGAGTGCCAGCACTAAGCTTAGATGTAGATGGAAAAGCCCAATCAAAATACAACTACAACTTGTCCCTAGGAGTTGGTGTTAGTAAAGATTTTGGCTGCTACATAGATACTGACAAAACCAAGTTAACCGCCAACATTGACTTGGGTCTAGATGACCAATTCAAGGCTAAAGGCAACTTAGGTTTTTTCCAAGTTGACCTGGCAAACGATACCAAAAACCCTACTAAAGTCGATGCCAACCTCGAAGTCAAGCTCAATGACTTAGACAATCTAGGTGGCCCGAATGATGGTCCTCGCCTCACCTTGCCAGAACTGCAAGGTAACTATCAATTCAAAGACTTATTCAATGCCAACTTAACGAGCAATGCTAATCTAGGTCTCACAGGAAACACCAGTGTCAACGGCAATGCTGCATTCCCCTCCTATAACTTCGACTTAGCGGTTAATTGGCCAATCCTAAATTACGCTAACGGTCAATTAACTGGGCCACAACAGCCCACAGTTGCATTTAACAATATGCAACTTGATTTGGGGACATTTGTCAATAATTTTGCCAAGCCAATTGTCGGTAAAATTTCCGATGTCATTAAACCATTTCGACCAGTTATCAACTTCCTTAATGCCGACACCAAGTTACTGTCTAAACTAGGTATAGAAAAGCCATTTGATAAAAATGGAGATGGCAAAGTCAGCGTACTAGAACTGGCCGCAAAAATCTCTGGTCGCGATATCGATACTCGCTTTTTAGATGCGGTTTCTAAGGTTGATAAAGTAGTCGAGCTGGCAACCCAAATAGCAAACTCTCCCGATAAAATCGACTTAGGTTCCTACACTCTGGGGAATATAGATGTTTCCAATAACAGTGCGAATCTTCAGAATGCTTCCCCAGTTCCACAAACTGCCCTACAGCAAACCGCTAACCAACAAATCAACTCCAAAACAAGTGGCAAGGTCAAGGACTTCTTAAATGCTTTACAAGATATTAATGGGTTTGATATCCCACTCTTGACCAAGCCACAAACCGCGATTCAATTGCTGATAGGTAAACCGGATGTTCCGGTGTTCACCTATCAAATGCCAAAACTGGGATTTGACTTTAATATTCGGAAAGATTTTCCGATTTGGGGGCCGATCAAGGGTTTACTTGAAGGCAAGTTTAGCGCTTCAGCTCATCTAGGATTTGGCTACGATACCTACGGATTAAGTGAATGGAAAAACTCTAATTTTGCTTCTGGTTCTGCTAGTAAAGTTTTGGATGGGTTTTATGTGAGCGATCGCGAAAATGCTGACGGCACAGGACGAGATGTTGACGAACTCACACTTGACGCTAGTATTGCCGTGGGTGCTGGGATAGATGTTGGCATTGCCGAGGGCTATGTCAAAGGTGGAATTCAAGGAAAAGTTGGCATTGATTTGATAGATATTGGAGAATTCCAACCGAAACAAGGTGGCGACGGCAAAATCCGAACATCGGAAATTACTTCCCGCATCAGCAAACCCTCGGCACTGTTTGATGTAACAGGACAAGTTAATGCTTTCTTGGGTGCTGAAGTAAAAGCACTGTTACCCGAAATTTGTTATAAAACAATCCCCGAAATAAGCATAAGATTGTTCGGAAAGAAAAGAGTCATCACGCCTGAATTTAGACTCCCTTATCCCTGCGGATTTGATTACAAAACAGTCTACGATAATAACTTTGCCACATTTGAGTTGGCTAGCTTTAGCTTGGGGCCGAGTTCTAGCACTAGGGGCAAAGCAATTAACGGTTACATGGCCGGGGCGACAGTGTTCTTCGATGCCAACTTTAATGGAATCCAAGATGAAAACGAACCGTTCTCAATTACTAACGCGGATGGCAGCTTTGACTTAGATGTCTCTCTTGACAAGTTTGACAAAAATAACAGTGGCGACCTCGAACCGGATGAAGGCAGAATTGTACTGATAGACGGCATCAATACCTCTACTTATTTGCCGCAGCAAACGCCCCTATTTGCCACACCTGATGCTACTGTCGTCACTCCGTTAACTACCCTATTGACCGAGTTGGTCGAGCAAGGTACTGACCAAAATCAGGCGCAAATTCAGGTTAAATCTTCACTGGGGCTGTCGTCAACAATTGACTTGACTAGCTACGATCCGCTACAGGCAATTTCTCAAAACGATCCGAATGGTTTGGCGGTTTATGCAGCACACGCTGAGGTGCAAAATACCATTGTTTTGATCACAGATTTAATTAGCGGTGCTGCAAATACTGCGAAAAATGAGATTGCCTCTAGCGTAATTTCCGCCGTTGCCAATCAAATTCAATCTGGCACTCTCGACTTAAGCAATTCCACACAAGTGCAGGCGATTATTCAGTCGGCGACAAGTCAACTGCAAGCACCGCAAATATCGAGTATTGCTTCGGATGCTGCCCAAATTATTGCTGAGGGAAATCAGCGAATAAAGGCGATCGCCTCCAGCAATTCCTCGCCCTCCGACGCCGCCACAGACATCGCCCGCATCCAAAAAGTCGCGCAGGGAGAAGTAGCCCAAGATTTACTGCAAGTTGCAGCCGGAAATAAGACAATTCAGTCGGCAATTTCCGAAAATACTGGCACATCTCTCAATACCCAAATTCAGTCGGCGACAGCTAATAACCCAACTGTTCGCAATACCTTAGATACTGATGATTCCAGCGCACCGTCTACACCGGATGAACCATTCCCAGAAAGCGGTATTGAATTCGTTAAAGATGGGGAAAATACTACCGAAAGCACTGATGGTGACGATACCCTCTTCGGTAGCGCTGCTGATGACATTTTGCGCGGCAAAAAGGGAAATGATTTGCTGTTTAGTATTGACGGCAACGATTGGATGAATGGCAATCAAGGCAACGATTTGACCGATGGCGGAATTGGGGACGATACTCTCTACGGCGGTAAGGGTTTTGACACCTTGACAGGTGGCGCTGGTAATGACTTCATGTCTGGCAATCGAGGCGAGGATATCCTGCTGGGTGAAAAAGGTGAAGATACTCTCTACGGCGGTCAAGGCAATGATATTCTGCTAGGAGGTCAGGGTAACGATTTCCTCAGTGGCGGTTTGGGGGATGATACTTTAGTAGGAGATGTAGGCAATGATAAGTTCTTACTCTCTACCAATTCCGGTACTGATACGATCGCAGATTTTGAAGTCGGTCAAGACTTGTTAGTATTGGGTAGCGGGCTGGATTTCTCGCAGTTGGCAATTAGTCAAGATAGCGGGGCAACTTTAATCCGGTTTGCCCAAACTGGGGAGATTTTAGCTTCTCTGGGCGGAGTTTCTCCTGGTAGTATTACCGCAGGGAGTTTCGGATTGATTTGAGATTGGGTAGGGGGAGAAATCCCCCAGTCATCCGGCGGTTGAAACCGCTGCTATACAAACGAAGCAATCCCTCAGTCACCCGGCGGTTGAAACCGCGGCTATACAAACGATGTCCGCCTCCGCGGACTAAGAAATTAGGCGGTTGCAATCGAAATAATCAATATCTGACGCACCCTACAATTTAATTTAACTCTTCAATCCGCGCAGGCGGATTTTGTCTGACAAGACGCGGTTTCAACCGCCGAATCATGTGTGTAGATGCAATCTAAATAATCAATATCTGACGCAACCTACAATTTAATTTAACTCTTCAATCCGCGGAGGCGGATTTTGTTTGACAAGACGCGGTTTCAACCGCCGAATCATCTTCAATCCGCGCAGGCGGATTTTATCTGACAAGACGCGGTTTCAACCGCCGATTAATCTTCAATCAGCAGCGCTGATATCGCATTCCCGGCAATTGCGAAACTAATCCCAACAATTCCAACTGCAAAAGTATACCAGAAACCGTTCCCCCTTCCAATTTCGACACTTCCACAATTGTGTCAAAAGAAATTGTACCGGAGTCGATCGCACTTAACACCACTGCCAACTCCGGCTCCAACGGCGGCGTGCGCTTCTCAACCGTCGGATTTGCCGGAAACAGCGACAACTGCTCCGCTCTGTCCAATTTTGGCATAGCTCCGAGCATTTCCAACAACCTGTCTTCGCTTAAGAGTCGATCGCTATTCGGGAGAATTGGATGAGCACCTTTACTCAGCAATTCCAAACAACCAAAAGACCGCTCATCATCCAATCTTGCCGTCAAAACATACACATCCCGGCAAAAATCATTCGCTTGATAAGCAGTAATTAACGCAC
Source organism: Microcoleus sp. LEGE 07076 (assembly GCF_015207455.1). GTDB lineage: Bacteria > Cyanobacteriota > Cyanobacteriia > Cyanobacteriales > Microcoleaceae > Microcoleus. The sequence continues at coordinate 25,686 of NZ_JADEWV010000050.1, read as the reverse complement.
CGGATTTGTGCGGAGCTTCTATCACAATTGTAGCGCGGCTCAAGCCAGCAATTATTCGATTTCGGCGCGGAAAATTAGTTCTATTCGGTTGAGTACCCGCCGGATATTCGCTAATTGCCAATCCCTGCTGCAACAGGCGATCGCACAACCGCTCATTTGGCTTGGGATAAACAACATCAACCCCAGTACCAAAAACAGCCAAAGTCCGGCCTCCCGCATCCAAACAGCTTGTATGAGCCTCGGTATCAATTCCCGCAGCAAATCCCGAAACCACAGTAAAACCGTTTGTAGCCAAAGCCGCACTAAATTTGCGAGTCCAGCGGCGGCCGTATTCCGAAGGACTGCGAGTGCCAACAATTGCCACCGTTGGCGTAATTCCGCAATTTTCCTTAAGGTCAACTAAACCGCGATAGTACAGCACCGGCGGCGGATTGGGAATCTCTAATAACAAGCTGGGATAATCTTTGTCTGCGGGTGTCCAGAAACAGGGATTTTTAATAAGATGTTTTTCGATAAATTCTTCGGGATTGAGTTTTGCTCGTTGTTGCAAAACCGTTTCTATTGTCTGTTTCCCAAACCCTTCGACTCGCATTAAATCTACGGGCTTAGCCGTCCAAGCTGCTGCCAAACTCGGGAAATTTTGCTGCAATCTTTGCAACAAAGTCGGCCCGATACCGCCGATCTGCGACCATGCTAACCAGTAAGCGCGTTCTTCTAGCAACTACTTGCCCTCAATTTATCTGAAAATGATTTTATCATTATGGGTTGGGATATAGATTTTTTTAACGAACCGCGAAGGCGCAAAGAACGCGAAGGGAAGAACAGAAAGAGTTAACAATAATGGCTAAGCTTTCCAATCTACGAAACGGGCGTAAATATAAGCTATGATTTCCCCAGTCACCGTCCGAAAACCTTCGCTCGATTTCCACCATTCCTGCGGGTTGTAATCTTGGGGTTCTGCAGCTATTATCCCGACTTTAATTTCAGGATGCAGCACTTCTTTAAAAATAATCCAACTTCTGCGGGCGTGAGTGCCAAAAGAATAGAGATTGATTGAGTCAACTTTGAGTGCAGATGCAGCCAGCCAATCTCGAAGTGCGATCGCCGAAGCAGCAGTGCGGTGTTTCACAACACTCGCGGAGGGCACGGCTACCAGTTTGTCCTTATCGAATCCTAGGGCTATACAAGTCGCTGCTGTCAGTTCGGCATAATTTTTATATTCAGCTAGATAGTAGCCTTTGCTTACTGGAGGGCCGGTGGTAATTAATTGGCGGTATTCGCCTTTTTTGAATTCGGCGATCGCACTTTCGATCGCATAATCCGGCAACCAGCCTTCGACAACCAATATATCTGCTTTCAGCGGCGAATTTACAGCTAGAAATGGATGGATATTTGTGATAATTAAGACCATTGCAATTATTAATCCCGTGACAGCAATTACCCAACCTTGCCTGGTAATTGCCCACATTTCTCGACGGCGGATTAGACGAATTCTCATTTTATAGCAGAACGAAGTTCGGCAACGAGCAATCTACGGGATGTAGCGGATGAAAGGAAGAGGGATCGGTACAAGTGCCTGATGCCCAATCTCCGATTCCCCATTCCCAAGTTATTTTTGTTTCAAATACTCAAAAACGCTTTTATCCCCAATATCCTGCGGCATCGGTTGAAAAAATTTCCGCACGGCAAAAATGATGAACAAGATTGCCCAAATTCCCAGCAATAACTGTTCGTTTTCCGGTGACAAAAAACCGAAAATATGTCCTAAGATTAACAGCGGAACTCCCGGAGTTAAAAATTTGGTTTCTAGGCGGTTGAAGCAGAAAGCTTCTTTAAAATAAATGCCGTTTAAGGCGGCAAAAGTAAAGCCAATTCCCCACAAAGTCGCAGGATGTTCGTAAACGGTTAAAGCTAAGGGCTCGCTGCTTTGTAGGGCGACAAATATTGCTGCTGCGCCGCCGATCGCCCAAAACGCCTGTAACGTGCGGTGCAGCGCTATCATGTAAATGTGAATAGTTGCCAAGCTAACGCCTAAAGCTATCCAAAAACACGCAAAAACAGGCGTTACAGCTTTAATTGCAGTTGGGTTGCCGCCACTTTGCAACACCAGAGTAGCGCCCACCGCCAAACACAGCGCGGCCACTCCCAATCCGGCGCGGTAGATCAGCACTCCGGTGCGATCGCTTTGAGTTATCGCAAACTCGCCAAATTGCCCTTGATAGACTTCCGATTCATCGGGCGATTTCAGTAATTGCATCACAGCTTCCTCCTATCTATCAGACACGAATGTACTTCTGCCAAGATATACTTTATTGATAAACCAGTACACCGGAACCGAGCGATGCCTAAATTTAACAAGCCTCAACTTAACAAATCTAAAGTTAACAAATCTAAAGTTAACAAATCTAAATTTGACGATCGCCCAAATTCCACAAAATCCCTTCCTTCAGAATCCGAACTTCCTCCAATTAAGCTTGATGAAACCATTGTAGCAGGCAGAAGATCGAAACCGCTAAACGACTTGCAGCGCTTGCTTGCCGACTTACCAGAATTAGGAGGCACATTCAAGCCAGAAATCTTCGCCGATCTGGATGAAAATAACCCATTTAATGGCAGTCATTTTGAACGTAAGATTAGAACAATCCTGGGAAACAAAAAAATAAATGCCGACCTTAAAAATACAATTAAATATTTAGACTACCTCAAGCGAAATCTTCAAGTTCCTTGCCATGTTACTGGCATAGAAGAGTTTGAATGGGAAGAAGAGTATCTTATGGGTTTTGGCACTAAAAAAGAATATGCAAGGCTCAAAAAAACTCTACCTTCTTATACTGATAAATTTACAATTCATCGGTTGGAAGATTTTTCTATTCACGAAGGCGGCATATTTGTGGAAGTTCAGCGCGTCGGCGATCGCAAAAAGTTCATGTTGCGTTTAGCAGAGTTAGAATCAGTTGATGATCTCCCGCCAAACAATCATATATTACATGATTATTCCGTCTGGTGGATTAATTATTAAGCAAGAGGGAGATTGGGAGAGGGGGAGAGGGGAAAAAATCTTCCTTCTTTCCTCTTCCCTCTGAAAACAGTCAACTGTCAACTCTTCCCTCTTCCCTCTTCCCTCTGAAAACTGTCAAATGTCAACTCTTCCTTCTTCCTTCTTAATTAAATTGAAGCAGCAAAGTGCGATCGCTCCACTTTTGCCAAAGCTTCAACCAAACTGCGAACCGCCGCAATCATCGCCACTTCGCTGTTAAGTTGGCTGACAGCAGAACCGACACCAATACCCGCAGCACCCGCGCCAACAGCCAGCGGTGCGGTGACGCTAGAGATGCCCGAAGCGCAGAGAACGGGAACTTGTACGGCGCGGGAAATTTCAAAGGCGGCGGCCAAAGTAGGCGCTGCTTTTTCAATTAATCCCAAGGTGCCGGCGTGAATTGGTTGGGCGCTGGTGCCGCCTTCTGTTTGAATGATATTAGCGCCAGCTTTGACTAATTCTATTGCTAACTCCACTTGTTTGTCGAGTGCCAAAATGTGGGGAACTGTTACAGAAAGAGTGATGTTCTCAAATAGCGATCGAGTTTCGCGAGTCAACTCCAAAACTTCCGAAGCTTCAAAGCGGCGGCCTAGTGCGTAGAAAGCATCAAAGTTGCCAATTTCAATCAAATCAGCGCCAGCTTCTACCGCAGCTACAAACTTGGAAGGTTCCACAGCCGAAACACAAATTGGCAAATCTGTCAACTGTTTTGCCATCAATACCAAATCTCGATCGGCAGCAATATCGACAAATGTTGCACCGCCGAGATCCGCTGCTTTAACAACAGCCGCCACATTGGCAGCATCAAAATTATTTAAACCGCTGATAATTTTGAGGGCGCGACCTTGCTCAAATGCGCGCTGCAATTTAGAATTTACACTCATCGTCAGTTTTCCAACTCAAAAAATTTCTTAGGCTTATTTTGACACGAATTAGAACAAATTGAGAATTGGGAATTGGGAATTGGGAATTGGGAATCGGGCATTGGGCATTGGCAATTATATCGTGTCCGATCGATTGACCGCAATCAGGTTGGTTCGCGCGTGCGGACTGAAGTCCGCAGATTGCTTTGTAGTGCGGCCTTCAGTCCGCTACAGGTGGCCGATTCACCACAATCAGATTGGTTCGCGCGTGCGGACTGAAGTCCGCCACCCTATAGCGGCCTTCAGTCCGCGCGTGCGGACTGTCATTGTTATGATAATCGACCGGACATGATATTAGGGATTGGCCCGCTCCGGGAATTGGGAATTGGGAATTGGGAATTGGCCAAGCGAAGCCCAAAAGTTTAAATTTCCTGGCTGGTAGCTAACCCTCTCTCTTAGCAATGAGAATTAAATAACTTAAAATTTTTATTTTTCTTGTGGGATGGACTCTCTCGCCCATCCCACAAATATGTGTAAATTATTTAATTCACGATCCTTAATTACCGATTACCGATCGTGCGTACCTGATGTTTGTTACACAGAACCGCTAGATCACTGTATTTTCCTTGTCCGAGACTGATCAGCAAATTTCAAAGGTGATACCCGCCACGCGATCGATCCGTGGAATCAATTGAAAGCATCCCAAATCTAAAATCCTCAAGCCCCCGAATTTATCTGTGAGGTCAATCTAAAATCTAAAATCTAAAATCTAAAATCTAAAATCTAATGACTGAATTTATGTCCGAGTCAGATCCCGAAAAAACCGCGATTCCGGCAGAAAATTGTGCGTAAGACGGCAGCAATAGCAGAGGCAATCAAGGCTATAAACTAGCCTGACAAATTAAAAATAGTTCCCAAGACAGATAACAGATTATGTCTGTCGGTAGATAATAGTAATGTATAGCGTTTCTTACTAACGCGAGCTGCTCTGCTTCGATCGGGCAAACCGGGCATAGGGCTCGCGGGGCATGGGACACTCGACGAGTGCGTACTTCACAATGCTTGAGAACCGCCATAGCAGATAATTTAAGTAAGGGCGCGCTGATAATATCCGATCGCACGGGACTAAAAGACATAAACACGAGTAATTGATGGAACCTTGGCAAAACCCAGAAACTAATTTAACCGAGATTTCGATCGCAAAGCTTCTGTCGCGTCGCCGCCCTCGACTGCCAGACCTGCAAGCAGAAAACCGGGCGCTGCAAACCTTTGCCCGACAACTAGCAACCTCGCCCCAGACGCTGCTGGCAACACTCGTTGCCGCCGCTCTAGATTTATGCGGGGCAGGCAGCGCCGGAGTCTGCTTGCTAGCAGAAAATGCCACATCAGAACAAAATTATTATTGGCAAGCCTTGGCTGGCGCGTGGGAAGCCGCAGGACACGCAAACAAACCCCCGACACTGCGTTTGGCCAGAACAAATCTAGACTTCCAAACACCCCAGCTTTACTTGCATCCAGAACAATACTTTACCGACTTGCAGCAGCTAGAATTGCCGATCGCCGAAGCATTAGTCCTGCCGCTGCTACTAGAAAATCAACCGCTGGGAGCAATCTGGATTGTCTCTCACGATTCGAGCCAGTTCGATGCTGAAGACTTGCGGATCGGGCTGGGCCTAGTAGACTTTGCCGTTGCTGCCTTACAAATCGATCGCGCCCATCAAACCAAAGAAGCTTTGTTCGATCGCGAAGAACGCTGGCAGCTTGCGTTGCACGGCAACAACGACGGCATTTGGGATCACAATTTACAAACAAACGGCCATGTAGTGAGCGATCGGTGTTTAGAGATTTTGGAACGCCCGCATGAAGAATTAAAAGACTTCAACCAATATTTGAACTACGTACATCCCGATGATGTCGAGATAATGCAAAGCAAGTGGCAGCAGCACTTGCAGCGAGAAACTCCCCATTACTGCTGCGAGTACCGCATCCTCTGTCCCGACGGGCGCTACAAATGGATTTTAGCCAGAGGGAGAGCAATTTGGGACGAATCCGGCAATCCCGTGCGCGCCGTCGGTTCCCTGACAGATATCAGCGATCGCAAACAAACAGAAACAGCCTTCCAACAAAGCGAAGAACGTTTGAGCGTCGCCCTCGAAGGCTCGGGCATGGCAACCTGGGACTTAGACGTGCGGACAAATCGAGTAATTTGGTCGGAAAACCATTTCAAAATTTTCGGCTGCGAACCCGCACCGGACGGCGAAGCAACGATCGCACTCTGGAAAAACTGCGTGCATCCAGACGACTTAAAACCAGTCATGCAAGCAGTCAAAACAGCTCGGAAAACGCGATCGCTCTACTCCACCGAATACCGCATCATCCGAGCAGACAGCGGAGAAATCCGCTGGTTGAGCGTGTCAGGGCGCTATTTCTACGACGCAGCAGGCGCAGCAGTGCGGTTTGTCGGAGTAGTATTTGATACTACAGATCGCAAAAAAGCCGAACTCGCCCTACTAGAAAGCCACAACCGCTTCCAACTAGCGACAAGGGCGATCGACGGCATGGTATTTGAGTGGGATCTGGCATCCAACAGCGTTTACCGTTCCGAGGGGCTGTACTCCCTCATCGGTGTCCGGCCGGAGGACGCACAGCCGACCCTAGAGTGGTGGAAAGAACGCATCCATCCCCTCGATTTGGCGCGCATCCAAGCCGAGACAGAAGCAATCTTGACTCTCGATCGCTACGAAAGCGAGTACCGAGTCAGGCACGAAGACGGGCGCTGGATCAATGTTTGGCAGCGCGGCATCACGATCCGCAACCAGCAAGGCGAAGCGACGAAAGTTGTCGGCTTCACAACCGACATTACCAAGCGCAAACAAGCAGAAGCAGCACTGCGCGATCGCGAAACCCGCCTCCAGTTGATACTCGACAGCGCCAAAGACTACGCCATCTTCACCCTCGACACCGGCGGATACCTTACCAGTTGGAACGCAGGCGCAGAGAGATTGCTGGGCTATACCGAAGCCGAAATCGTCGGCCGGCACGGACGAATCATCTTCACCCCAGAAGACTCTGCTGCCAAAAAGCCGGAACTAGAAATGCACCTAGCGCTGACAGAGGGAAAAGCAGAAAACGAGCGCTGGCACCTGTGCAAAGACGGCAGCCGCTTTTGGGGCAGCGGGCTGGTGATGCCCCTGCGCGACGCAGCAGGCGAGGTGCAAGGTTTACTGAAAATCATGCAGGACAAAACTGAGCGCCGGCAAATAGAAGCAGCCCTGCGACAAAGCGAAAATCGCTACCGCACCCTCGCCGATGCCGTCCCCCAATTAATGTGGATCAATACCGCCGACGGCAGGTTAGAGTTTTGCAACCAGCACTGGCAAAACTACACGGGCATCAGGCCAGCAGAATTGCCGCTGGCAAAGCCGGTGCTGGAATTATTTCATCCCGAGGATCGGCCAACAGTTGTCGCCACGCGCACTCTGGCGATTCAAGCAGGGGAATCCTACGAACTCGAATGTCGGGTTCGCAGGTTTGACGGCACCTACCGCTGGCATCTAGCGCGAGTTGTCCCCCTCAAAGACAGCGGGGGACAGGTGGTGCAATGGGTCGGGATCGGCATTGATATTGACGATCGCTTCCGAGCCGAAGAAAGCTTAGCAGAAAGCGACCGCCGCTTCCGCTTCCTGGCCGAGTCGCTGCCCCACCTGATTTGGAATGTAGACTCCGCCGGAGAACTTCGGTTTGCCAATCAAAAATGGTCGGAATATCTGGGAATGTCTTACGCGCAAGCCGCTCAAAACAATTGGGAGTCATTGATCCCGCCGTCGGATTTGCTAGAATCGGATGCCCGCTGGCAAGAATGTCAAATCACCGGAGAAGTTTATCAAGCTGAGTTCCGCCTGCGCCGGGCCTCGGACAAAATGGAACGCTGGCATTTGTGCCGCGGCCTCCCAATTCGCGACGGCGCAGGCAAGATTGTCGAGTGGATCGGCACGAATACCGACATTCACGATCGCAAGCAAGCCCAACTCAACGAGCAGTTTCTCTCCGATCTCGAACTTCGCTTGCGGCAGCGCTCCAACCCCTCAGAAATGTTGTGGGAAGCTATGAGCAGTCTGGGAGAATATTTACAGGTCGATCGCTGCATATGGGACCAAATCGATGCAGCAGCCGGACTGGCAATTGTCGATCGAGACTGGCACCGGCCCGGCCTGGCCAGCGTCGCCGGCACCTATCAACTTTCAGACTTTAAGACCGCAGAAATGACAGATATCTGTCGGGCCGGTCAAACACTTGTCATCTCAGATATCGCTAATTGCCCGCATACAGCACCTTTTGTCGAGAAATACTCGGGGCTCGGCATTGGCGCTTTGGTCGAGGTTCCCTGCCTTCAAGGAGGGCGATGGATGGCTGTTTTGGTGGTGACATCACAGGCAGTGCGACAATGGCGGCCAGATGAAGTTTCTCTGATGGAAGAAATGGTGGCTCGCCTCTGGACGGCGATCGGGCACGCGCGAGCCGTGCAGGACCTGCACGAGAGCGAGAACCGGTTCCGCGCCTTAGCTGATAACATCGCTCAGTTGGCTTGGATGACAGATGCCAGCGGCTGGATTTTTTGGTACAACCAGCGCTGGTTTGACTATACCGGCACTACAAGAGAGCAAATGCAAGGTTGGGAGTGGCAGCAGGTGCAGCACCCGGAACACCTCGATCGGGTTGTCGCAAAATTTAGGCGCAGCATTGAAACAGGCGAACTCTGGGAAGACACTTTCCCCCTGCGCGGCGCAGACGGATCGTACCGCTGGTTTCTCTCCCGCGCCGTGCCGATTCGCGACGAACAAGGCAAGGTGCTGCGCTGGTGCGGCACCAACACCGACATTACCGATCGCCTCAATGCAGAAGCGGAACGGGAACGCCTGCTAGCCGGGGAAAAGGCCGCCAGGGAAGAAGCAGAACAGGCTAACCGCCTCAAAGACGAATTTTTGGCTGTTTTGTCCCACGAATTGCGGACTCCCTTAAACCCGATTGTGGGCTGGGCTAAGCTGCTGCAATCGAACACTTTGACGCCCCAAAAGCAGCGTTACGCCCTAGAGACGATCGAGCGCAATGCCAAACTGCAAACTCAACTGATCGAAGATTTGCTCGACGTGTCGGGGATTCTCCAAGGCAAAGTCAGCTTGAATATTGTACCTGTGGATTTAGCTGCGGCGATCGGCGCTGCTGTGGAAACGGTGGGCTTGTCAGCCCAAGTCAAGTCGATTCGCATCAACACTCAATTTGCACCGAATCTCGGTCCGGTGTTGGGCGATGCGCGCCGACTTCAGCAAGTCGTGTGGAATTTGCTGTCAAATGCCGTCAAGTTCACCCCCGCCGGAGGCAAAATCGACATTGTTCTCGATCGGGTTGACACCGACGCTCAAATTACTGTAAGCGATACCGGAAAAGGCATTTATGCTGATTTCCTCCCCTACGTGTTCGAATATTTCCGGCAAGCTGACAGCACGTACACGCGCAAGTTTGGCGGATTGGGTTTAGGATTGGCGATCGTCCGCTATCTCGTCGAACTCCACGGCGGCACAGTCAAATCCGACAGCGCAGGCGAAGGAAAAGGCGCGACATTTACCGTCACGATACCCCTGATGCCCGTGCAACCTCAGACAATTCCTGCAGCAAGTGCGCCGCCGGAGTCATCCTTCGATTTGATCGGTATCAAGGTGTTAGCAGTGGATGATGATGCTGATGCACGAGATTTGGTGGTTTTTCTGCTGGAGGATTGCGGCGCAACCGTGACGGCAGTTTCTAATGCCGCCGATGCCTTGGCGGTTTTAACTCAGTCAGCGCCAGACGTGCTGTTGAGCGATATTGGAATGCCCGACACTGACGGTTATACGTTGCTGCAGCAGGTTCGGACTCTGCCTGCTGAGCAAGGGGGACTGGTGCCGGCGATCGCCCTCACCGCTTATGCTGGAGAAATTGACTATCGGCAAGCGCTGGCTGCGGGTTTTCAGCGGCATCTTTCTAAGCCTTTGGATGCTGACAAGTTAATGCAGGCGATTTTGGATTTGCTCGATCGTTCTGGTTAATTTTTTTAAGGTTTTTAGTCTTTATTTAACGAACCGCGAAGACGCAAAGGGCGCGAAGCAAGAAGGGAAGAAGAAAGGCAGCAATAAGTCATTTCAAGTCGCGTTCTCCGACCCGTTCGACAAAAGATAAATTTGATTGATGAACAGGCCGGAGAGCCTGTTCATCAAAGGCTAATTGAAAATGGTGCAACATCTCAGGTTCGATCGCTCGCGCTTCGTCTCAAATAAAAAAAAACCTCGCAGATAAAGGTTTTTTGATGATTGTTGATGCTACTTCGACAAGTTAAATATCCTGTCCCCGCATCAGGCCCGCAGCCACTCAACTGGAGCATTAGGGGTAGTCTGTGCGAACTGCTGGGTCGCGATCGCCGGTTGTCGTTGTGTTGCGGACATTTTCTTGTTGTTTGCGGGGCCTCAATCCCAACAAACCAAACAAGCCAAGTAATCCCAACCATCCCCAGTCAAAATCGCGATCGGCATCAGCATTGTAAACGTCGGAGCGAGGAACGGTGGTAGTGGTGGTGGTTCTGCTGTTTGTACCGGGAGCTGGATCTGTCTGAGCTGAAGCAGGCATATTACCTGGTACAATGGCTAAACCAGCAGCTAGAATGCCTGCACCAATTGCTTTGGATAGATCAGAACGTTTCATAATTCAAATGCTCTCTGTTGGCGAAAATCTTTAACTATCAAAACTATATCGATCGGCTATTAAAGTTAAATCCGTCTCTAGCAATAAACATTGCTCAATTCCAACTATTACTAAAGATTTATCTCAAATTTTTAGCAAGCGCCTGAAATTAAACATTGCTCGCGGCAGCACTCCAGCAACAGACAAGCGCCGAGCTCACACCTCAGCGGTTAGCGCGGTACAGCAACCAAGCCCCACAGACAATTTCAGTAAATCCACCTAATTAAACCAAATCCGAGTTTGCCACCCCCCTTATCTTCTGACTCTTCTTTTTGCTATTCTCTAAGCGATAAGAGCGCTGACGCGCCGCTTCGCGTACTGCGTCTTCGCGGTTCCATCAAAAAGGCCGTATGTTACCTGGATTTGGTTTTAGTATTAAACGTAAAATACGCCTCGCGACAAAGCTTGCTGTGTAAGTCTTCTCCCTTCTTCCTGCTTCCGACCTGGATCGAACTTTAACTTACTGCTGGCAAAAACAGGTAAACTCAGATATTGCACAGACAACAGTCAAAACTCGATCGACGGAGATCAAAACTTTTGGGAATAGAGCTACGCAGCTACGTATTTCTAGACAACTTGCAGCCGCAGCACGCAGCATACATCGGCACCATCGCCGCCGGATTCTTGCCGCTGCCAGGAGATGCGTCGCTGTGGATAGAAATCTCGCCCGGTATCGAAATTAACCGAATTACCGATGTCGCCCTCAAATCAGCCTCCGTGCGCCCGGGAGTGCAGATAGTCGAGCGCTTGTACGGCCTGCTGGAAGTACACTCCGGCCAGCAGGGGGAAACCCGGGCCGCAGGCAAAGCAATTCTAGAATTCATCGGAGTCCGCAGAGAAGAATCTATTAAACCGCGAGTAATTTCCAGCCAAATTATTCGCAACATTGACGCACACCAAACACAATTAATCAACCGCACCCGCCGCGGACAGTTGCTGCTGGCGGGACAAACTCTTTATGTCTTAGAAGTAGAACCGGCAGCCTATGCAGCGCTGGCGGCCAATGAAGCAGAAAAAGGCGCATCGATTAACATCTTAGAGGTTCAGGCTGTCGGCAGTTTCGGGCGACTTTACCTCGGTGGCTCAGAACAAGATATTTTAGCAGGTTCCCGGGCAGCAATTGCAGCGGTGGAAAGCATATCTGGTCGGGCAAATCCAGCAGTTCTCGGTCGCAAGGAATAGCCGTTAAAGGAGATGCAATTATGGCAAACCCACAGCACTTAGCTCTGTTAAAAAAAGGTGCAGTTAGTTGGATTGAATGGAGAAATCTCAACCCAAATATAGAACCGGATCTCAGCGAAGCTAATCTCGCACAAGCAAATCTCAGAGGCGCGCATCTCGGGCGCTCTAACCTTTTTAAAATAGACTTATTTAATGCTAAATTAATTGCAGCAAATCTCGCGGGTTCCCACCTCAGTTTGGCAAATTTTGCGGGAGCGCAACTGCTCGAAACTAATTTAAATCAAGCTAATTTAACGGGAGCTACTCTCCGAGGTGCAAACCTCAAAGGAGCGCAGTTGAGCGGTGCTAATCTAATTGGGGCGGACATCAGCGCTGCCAATCTCCAACAAACCGATTTAGGAGATGCGAATTTAATTGGTGCGGTAATGTTTCGAGTTGATGCGACCGGCTCTAACTTCAATTGTGCTAATCTCAGTCAAGCTAATCTCAATCAAGCTGAATTGATTGAAGCACATTGTTACGCAGCTAATTTATCTCGAGCTAACCTCGGCGAAGCTCACTTCACCGGAGCATATCTTTTTAAGGCAAATCTAAGTTTTGCCCAGTTGATAGCTGCGGATTTGCGGTGGGCAAATCTCGGCAAAGTTGACTTCAGGGGAGCGAATTTGACCCGGGCAAATCTCAGAGGAGCGAACTTGGCGGGAGCTAATCTCGGTGGCGCTCATTTGAAAGATACAATCATGCCTGATGGCAGTATTGTTTCATCCTCGTAAGTTTGTATTGAGGATTTTAGTCCTTTGTTTGACTTTGAGTAAAGACGGACTAAAGTCCGCACGCTCGATCCTAGTTACTCATGGGTAATTATGGTTTGTATTGAGGATTTTAGTCCTTTGTTTGACTTTGAGTAAAGACGGACTAAAGTCCGCACGCTCGATCCTAGTTATACCAATTTTTTATGAAGCTGCATAGAATCAGATCCCCCCAGCCCCCTTAAAAAGGGGGAGTAAGAATTCAAAGTCCCCCTTTTTAAGGGGGATGCGAGGGGGATCGGGATATATGCAACTTCATATTAAATTGGTATTCTAAAACTTCATTGAGTTTATAAGCAATTATAAACAATAATGGTATTCTATAGTTGTGAGTGTTGAACAAGGAATACGCATAGCCCAAAAAACGCAAGTCTCAAATGCAACTAACTCCAGAGGCATATCATTAAATCAACGGAACCTCGTTTTAGCGAAATTGACCAACTAGCTTTCAAATCCAAAAATCTGTACAATGCCGCTAACTACGTCATTCGTCAGAACTTTATTTACGGATGGGGCTATGCCAATTACAACGAGATGAACCGATTGATGAAGTCTCATGAAGCATATAAGGCTTTACCCGCCAAAGTAAGTCAGCAAATCTTGATGGTTCTAGCTCAGAATTGGAAGTCGTTTTTTGAAGCCGTCAAAGCATACAAAACCGACTCCTCAAAATTCACGGGTAGCCCAAAATTGCCAAAGTACAAAGATAAGCTAAAGGTCGAAACCTTCTCGTCTACACGATTCAGGCGATTAGCAGCAAACAATTGAGAAACTCCAGTATTAAACTTTCCGGCACTGAACTCTCAATCAAAACTAAAGTCAACCCAGACCAAATTTGTCAAGTTAGGTTGGTTCCGAAATGTGATTCCTACGTAATTGAGGTAATTTATGATGAGCCGGAGTCCACCCTTGGCGACGACAAATTCGTAGCAGGTATTGATTTAGGACTGAATAATTTAGTGGCGTTAACTTCAAATCAACCGGGATTTGTCCCGCTGTTGATTAACGGGCGACCATTGAAATCGATTAACCAGTTCTATAACAAGCGCAAAGCGCAATTACAATCCCAATTGAAAGGGTGTCGCAAAACTTCGCCCCGCATTCAGCGCTTAACTCGCTGCCGCCATCAAAAAATAGACAATTATTTGCATCATGCAAGTCGCACGATTGTCGATATCTTGGTCGCACAACAAATTGGGATGCTAGTAATCGGTAAGAATGCACAGTGGAAAACCGAGATCAATCTCGGAAAGCAAACCAACCAAAACTTTGTTAGCATCCCTCACGCTCGATTAATTGAGATGCTGGAATACAAAGCTTTCTTGGTTGGAATTAAGGTGATCGTGCAGGAAGAATCTTTTACCTCCAAAGCCAATTTTCTAGGCTTAGATCCAATTCCTGTTTACGGGAAAACAGAAACAGAACCTGTTTTTACTGGGAAACGGATTAAGCGAGGTTTGTACAAAACATCAACTAATCAGTTGATTAATTCTGACGTGAACGGTGCTTACAACATTCTCAGAAAAGCAATCCCAAATGCGTTTAGCTCTCTTGATAGTGAGCTGCGTACTTGGGCCAAGGCGGGTTAATCCGCTCAAAGTAAAAGGGAAGGGGGAGGGACTTAACGCCTCCCATGTCATTGCAATAAATGACTATAGTTTTACCAGCTATTACTCATCTCTGATTAATTTCTACCAGCCGGTAATACATTGTACAGTCCTCTCACTGGGCCCGGTGCTGTCTGTGACTCTTGCTGCTGTCTTTGAGGTGCAAACTGGTCTTGGAGTCCGGCGGGTGTGGGGAAACAGCCACTCGGTTGAGGTGCTAGCTGGCAAGCGCTCGGCAGCGCCATGACTGAGGAATCGAAGGGATTGACGGCATCGGGGGTGCGGAGAACCGGGTCGCTGGAAACTTGCCTCTGCATTACTCGCCGGTAGAGGCCGTTGAGGCGGCTGGCATCCCGCTCAATTTCTTTTTCGGGAAAGGCAACAACGCCGCTGGGGGCACCAATGCCTAAATAGTCGCCGAAGTAACCTTGCAAGCTGACGTTGTGGTAAAAGTCTCCTGAAGCTTCAAAGAATTGTCGGTTGAAGTCGTCGGAAATTGGGTGAAATCGAGCTGTTTCTGCTTGGACTCCTTTGACGGATGCCATTGCTGCAGAGGCGACAGCGAGAATTAACGCGCGGCTAAGGGTTGTTAACTTTTGACTCATATATTTCTTCGGCTTTTAGATTAATTACGGTTCCAATATAAACTGATTATCGGCGGATTATTTGTGTTTTCTAGATGGTTTAAGTTATGAATGCTTTGGATTTAAAGGTGTGGCGCGATCGACTTTTGGATTTGTTGTGCGAGTTTGCCTATCGCGAAGGCGATTTTGTGCTGTCTTCGGGGCAGAAAAGTTCTTATTACATTAACTGCAAACCGGTGACGCTGGACGCTGAAGGTGCTTTGGCGACGGGGCGCTTACTCCTCTCCATGCTGCCGTCTCAGGTGCAGGCTGTGGGTGGTTTGACTTTGGGTGCTGACCCGATTGTAACTGCTGTGAGTGTGGTTTCGGCTCTGGAAGGTCGATCGATTCCGGCGCTAATTGTCCGCAAGGAGACGAAGGGACACGGGACAATGGCGTATATTGAGGGGCCGCTGTTGCCCGCTGGGACGAATGTTGCGGTTTTGGAGGATGTGGTGACGACGGGCAAGTCGGCGATGCAGGCGGTGGAACGGCTGCGGGGTGCTGGTTATAAAGTCGATCGAGTGTTGTCGCTGATCGACAGGGAGCAAGGTGGAGCTCAATTATATCGCGAGGCGGGATTGGATTTTAAGGCCGTTTTTACGATTAAGGATCTTCAAAAGTGGATGGCTAGCAAAAAATAGGGAAAAGTGCAATCGCCAGCCTCCTCCCCTGAAGAATCGCGTCAACGGCCGGCGAACATTTAATAGCGAGAAGGGCGGGCGATCTCATCAAACTCACAGCACTTGATATCACACAAAACCAAAAATGTCAACTCAAAATTACAGAAGAACAGTTGAAGAAATCCGTGAGTTAGCTTCTATGTTTTGGCCTTCCGACTTATCTCAAAAGGAAGCAGAACTCAGTGTTATACCAAAATTGATAGAAACTCAAGATCAATTTATTGCTATTCTTAGCGTTCCAGTTTCGGGGTTAAGCGGATTATTTCAAATAGTAGAAGCTTCAACACTTTCTGCAAATATGTTCCTCAAGCATTTAATTGTACTGGCGGACTTTGGGGGAGAAATGATAAAAAGAGTGAATAGTCAGTTTGATTCAATGTTTCCATTAAAGAGATTAGATTACATTTGGAACCTGCAAACTTACTCTTATCAATTCATTTTTCTACCAGCATCAGGTCAACTAACCAATAATAAACTAGGGATTGACGGTAAAAAAATACTCCAAAATCAATCTCTCTCTTTGGCACATAAAGATTTAATAGCAATTCTTTTATTCGGCGCTAGTTCACTGAATGAAAAAAGCGCTGAGGTTCTAGCTAAATGTGAAATTGGTAATTACTTAGGTCAACCCGATAAATTAAATAAGTTTATTAAACAACGATATATCTGGGTTAGCCGGATAACCTCTGGATCACAATCCAATACTTTAGGTCAAATCGCTCAAAACTTTGTAAAAGAATACTTACAAGATAATTTAGGGGTTATAGATATAGCTATTAGACCTAACGGCCATTTACCCGGCGTTAGACATACTGACCAAGAAAGCGAAAAAGGACTAACAACATTTGATCTGGTTGTTTCTAAAGAAGATAAGTTTGTTGCAATAGAGATTAGCTTTCAGGTAACAACAAACAGTGTAATTGAACGTAAAGCTGGACAAGCAAGAGCTAGATTTGAGCAGATTGAAAATGCAGGTTATAAAATGGCTTATGTCATTGATGGCGCTGGTAATTTTGATAGGGAAAATGCAATCAGAACCTTGTGTACTTATAGTCATTGCACTGTTGCATTTTCCCACAATGAACTTAATGTACTTTGCAATTTTTTAAGGGATCACTTTGTGCCTAAAAATGAGTAAAGAGATGGTATACTGAAGAAATTGTGTTCAAATCTAAACTAACTAAAGTTATTATTATGCCAAAAATCCGTTTTATTGACTTATTCTCAGGAATAGGCGGCATGAGATTAGCGTTTGAAGAAGCCGCTCGGTCCTTGAATCTGGCAACAGAATGCGTGTTGAGCAGCGAAATTAATCCCGACGCTCAATTAGTTTACCACAAAAACTTTGCCGATACACCTTTAGGCGACATTCGACTAATTGAGCGACTACCAAAACACGATATTTTACTAGCAGGATTCCCCTGTCAGTCTTTCTCCGCTGCTGGCAAAAAAGCAGGCTTTGGCGATACCAGAGGCACTCTATTTTTTGAAATAATGAGGCTGATTGATACCGCTAAACCTCAAGCATTTATTTTCGAGAACGTGCGGGGGCTTGTCAGCCACGACGGCGGCAGAACCCTCGAAACAATTAAGAACGAAATCAAAAGCCGAGGTTACAGCTTCGATTGCTTTTTACTCAACAGTTCTAACTTTAACTTACCTCAGAACCGCGTCCGAGTTTATCTAGTCGGAATTTTAAATGCTTCGCCCCAATTTGGGTTAATTTCTGACTTAGGCCCAAAAGATTCCTATTCCTGTAACCACCAACAGCTATCGTTATTTTCCCCGTTAAGTAAACTTGTCACGGTTGCAGATATTTTGGAAGACAATCCCGACCCAAAATATGATTGTTCGCCAGATTTTGTCAAGGCTTTGAAACAAATTGTTAATAATGATTTAAATCGCTTGCACGGAATCCGGTTGATTGACTATCGCGGCGGCAATTCGATTCATTCTTGGGAACTGGGTTTGCGAGGCAAGTGCAGTTTAGACGAAATTGAGTTGATGAATCTTTTTATCTTGAAAAGGCGCAATAAAGAGTTTGGCTCTGACCGAGATGGCAAGCTATTAACTCAAGAGCAAATAGCTACTTTTTTTGCTCGCCCCAATCTTGATGAAATTCTGGATTCCTTGGTAACAAAAAAGTACCTGCAACGGAACAACAATAAATACAAACCTGTATCCGGTAATTTTTCTTTTGAAGTTTATAAATTTCTCGATCCGAATAAGATTTCGGTAACAATTGTGGCCAGCGATGCAAATAGATTGGGAGTTTACTTTCATGACCGAGTCCGCAGGATTACTCCCCGCGAGGCGGCGCGGTTGCAAGGTTTTTTTGATAGTTTTATTCTGCATCCTAATGATGATAAAGCTTATTATCAACTGGGTAATAGTGTAAGTATTAATGCAGTGAAAGCTGTAGCTCTAGAAGTTATATCGAAATTGTAATGGGCTTTGGACAGTTCACGATCGCGATCGCGCCGCCAAACTGGCTACCACCGCCACCAACTCAACAGGATCGATCGGCTTGGACAGGTGAAGTTGAAAACCCTGCTGCAGCGCCCGCACCCGTTCTTCTACTCTACCTGTCGCTGTCAGCGCCACCGCCGGAATTTCTCTGTTCCCCGATCGCGATCGCACTTGCTGCAGCAGAGCCTCTCCATCTTCCGCCTGCATCCAGAGATCGATCGCCAAAACATTCGGATTCAGCCAGTCCATCGCCTCCAAGGCTTCCTTTCCCGAGACAGCAGTCTCCACCAAGGCTCCGCAATCTTCGAGCACTGTACGCACAAAATCCAGGGAATCTCCGTCGCGGTCGATCGCCAAAACCCGTACTCCCGAAAGGTTGCTGCTGACAAAAGACTCAATGTCAGCCCTTGCTCGCGCCGGAGTTTCTCGAACCGCCCATTCCCCGAGCTCCGCCACACAAAATCCGCCGTTGCCGTTTCGCGCTTTAATTGGCAATCTCACCAAAAAGCTCGCTCCTTGTCCCAAACCTGCAGATTCCGCTTCCACCGTCCCCCCGTGCATTTCTACAAAATGGCGCACTAGAGCCAAACCCAAACCCAATCCGTTGTAAGCTCGGGCTGCGGAACTGTCAGCTTGACTGAACCGATGGAAAACATAGGGCAAAAACTCTTGGGTAATCCCTTTTCCCGTGTCGCTGACCTCAATTTCCACACTAGGCGGCGAGCAATGTTCGATCGCAGTCCATTCTGCTGTCCCACAAGTGCGCTCCATTTTTTGCAGCCTCACCCTCACCTGTCCGCCATCGGGAGTAAACTTAATCGCATTTGACAGCAAATTCCACGCCACCTGCTGTAAGCGACCCGAATCCCCAAAAATCCGCCCTGCTGTTTCGTCGAAATCCGTCACAATTTCAATATTTTTGGCGCTAATAGCGGGGGCGAGAGTTTCGATCGCCGCCTCAACAGTCGAAATCAAATCCACCCACCGCAAATTCAGCGACAGTTGGCCGGTAATAATCTGCGACACGTCCAACAAATCCTCGATCAGAGTTGAGAGCGATCGCGTATTGCGGTCGATCGTTGACAGAGCCCTAACCGTAGTTTTTTCGTCAAACGTGCGGTGGCGCAGCAGTTGCGTCCATCCCAGCATCGCATTCAGCGGTGTCCGCAATTCGTGGGACAAAGTTCCCAGAAACTCGTCTTTAATCCGGTTTAACCGCGCCAATTCCTCGGCTCGATCGCGCAGTTCTTTTTCCAACTGTTTGCGAACGGTCAAATCGAGAATAAAAGCCACAGATTCTTGTCGGTCTTCCCCCAACAAAATATACCCCAACAGCACTGAAATCCTGCTGCCGTCGGGCCGCACGTATTCCTTTTCGTAGGGAGTGCAAACGCCATTTGCCTTTGCTTCTGCGATCCTGCTCTCGTCTAGCGGTAGGTACTCCGGCGGTGTCATGTCTATCCAGCAGACTTCCCCGCGCTGCAACTGTTCCCGCGTGTAGCCCACCATCCGCAAAAATTCATCGTTAGCCTCGCTGATGCCGCCGTCAACATCGCCGAATAGAATGCCGATCAAGTTAGATTCTGCCAACATTCTCAGCTTTTCTTGACTGGCTTTGAGTGCCGATTCTGCTTGCTTGCGATCGCTCACGTCTTGGATGTAAGCCGACCAACCAGAATCGGTCGGATAAAAGCGCACCTTCAACCACTTCTTCCACGGCGGCACGAATTCTTCATACTCGACTGTCACCTTTTGTGCTAATGCTTTTACTATCATTTTGTAGGACGGTAAATCCACAGCCCAGGGATATATTTCCCAAACATTTTTACCTAGCAGTTCGGCTGGTGATTTGCCTAAAAGGTCTTGAGCTTTCTGGTTGACATAGGTGTAGTTCCAATTTAAATCGAAGGCTACAAAAGCGTCTGTAATGCTTTCGAGAATGTTAGTAATTCGATCGTTCGCCGATTGCAGCGCTCTAGCTGTTTCTTCTGCTTGCTGGCGAGCTGCTTGTTCCCGGGATAAAGCAGCAGTGCGTTCTTGTTCTGCCTGTTTGCGATCGCTAATATCGATGCAAGAACCGATGTAACCGGCAAAAGTGCGATCGGGCCTGTACCGAGGTACGCCCGTACCCAAAACCCAGCGGTATTCCCCGTCACAGCGCCTGAGACGGCATTCGAAACGGTACTCGCTGCGGGCGTCGAAAGCTCTGTTGCAAACATCCAGATATTCTGGCAAGTCATCGGGGTGCAAGCTTTCCATCCAACCGCTGCCCATTTCTTGCGCCAAAGTTTGACCCGTAAAATCCAGCCAAACTTTATTAAAATAATCGCCAACTTTGTCCGCGTCCGACATCCAAATCATCACTGGCGCGGTATCTGCCATCATCCGAAATCGACCTTCGCTTTCCTGCTGCTGCGCTTGAGCTGCTTTGCGGTCGAGTCGCTCTTGAACTTCCCGCAGCGCCCGATCGATCGACGGCACCAAGCGCGTCAAACTGCGTTTAAGAACGTAATCTGTAGCACCACTTTTCAAAGTTTCGATCGCCACTTCCTCGCCCAAAGTAGCCGACACAAAAATAAACGGAACTCCCGGACAAGTAGCCCTGGCGATTGACAGCGCCTCTATCCCGCTAAAACCAGGCAGCATATAATCTGCCAAAATAATATCAAAACACTGGTTTTCCACTGCTGCAACAAAGTCTTCCCGAGTTTCTACCCACCGCAGAGAAAATTTGAGACCGCCTTCAACTAAAAAAGCCTCAACTATTTCCGCATCTAGGGCATTGTCTTCTAATAAGAGGATATTTAACGCTTTCACAAAACTCCTTAATATCTTTTACTTAATTTTTAAATCAAAATTACTTGAATACTTCCATTATTCACTCAATTTCGATCTTGGTTATAAAAAAAGATAAAAAATTGCTCTGCTTTCTATTAGAACCTCTGCCCCACTTTGCTGGTTCATCCGGAGTTCTCTCATCTCAAAAACTATCTTTGCCCCTCTTCGATGCACAAAAGTCAGCTTGACAGCCAAAATAACATTTTTATCATACCAGTTCAAAAAATAATTCCCACTGCTTTGCCCGCAATCCATACCTTTGGATCCTCACCAAGATCGCCCGCAATATCTTGGGCGGGGAGTTTAAGCTATTGCGTGCGGCATTTAAATTGTCTGTCAAAAACGATCGAACCATGAGTGATGTCTCC
Organism: Microcoleus sp. LEGE 07076; assembly: GCF_015207455.1. Classification (GTDB taxonomy): domain Bacteria; phylum Cyanobacteriota; class Cyanobacteriia; order Cyanobacteriales; family Microcoleaceae; genus Microcoleus. Next base: position 4,436 of record NZ_JADEWV010000050.1, on the reverse strand, counting down.
CGCCCCCCTGAATATACAATTTAAATGCGCGACAGTTTATTGTGTTTCCCGTACCCGCAGGAATCACCGTCAATCAAACGGAAATCATATCATTTGCCAATCTTAAATCTTAAATTGTCTGAGCGATCGACCTTTACGCACCAACCAGGTTTTTTAACTTTCTTGGTCACCATAATTTTATATATCAAATACAGGGAATACAGGCATCTATCCCAAGACTGATTGGTGCGAACTCTCAATCAAAAACCGGGTTGGCGATCGCAACAGACAATTTATATGACAATCCTCGGTAATAGGGAAGAGGGAATGGGGAATTGGGAATTGGGAATTGGGAATTGGGAAGAGGGAATCTACCTCCAGAAACCTGAGAAAGGCTATAGACGTTAAGCGATCGACACTATACTAGCTCGATCGTAAGGCAATCGGTTGCTCGGCAAAACCTCCAGATTAATTTGCAGCGAATCCAAAGCCGGATTTTCGGCCAGCACCTTTTGGGTCAAATTCTTATTCAAAATTTCCCAGAAATCCGTTTCATTTGGGTAAGTAGTCAAGAAATTGTCGATGGTTGTGTAAATAGGCACGAAATCGGGATATTCATCCTGGGTAATTCCAGGTTTGTACTGATACTTGACATCTATATTCAGATTATTCAAACCCTGATGTTCGATCGCATAATCAGGAATCTGGAAATCCCACGCTTCACCCAATTTACCATCTGCTGTGCGAGTCACGGTACTGCTGCGATCGTAAGGCAAGCTGTTCGTCGGTAAAACATCCAAATTCACCGTCAGCGATGCAATTGCTGGATTGTCCGTCAGCACTTTTTGGGTCAGATTTTTGTTGACTATCTCCCAAAAATCTGTTTCGTTCGGGTAGTTCGCTAAAAAATTATCAACGCTCTTGTAAATTGGCAAAAAATCAGGATACTGATAATCTTGTATTCCATTTTTGTACTGATAATTTACATCAATATTCAGGTTGTTTAACCCTTGATGAGCGATCGGGTAATTTGCCAGTGTAAAATTCCACTTTTCTGTCAGTTGAGCATCCGACGGAAAGAAAGCAATTCCGACTGGACGCTGTAGCTTGCTGTCGGGAGGGACAAAAATAGAATTGTTACCAAAATCAGAACTGCCCGATATTGGCAGCGGTTCGCCAGTCTTGCCGTCGTACCGCAAAACAGCGCCCGCATTGTTAGCACTGGCGCGGTTGTCAAAGCCAACTGCCAACAAATTGCCGATCGGCGAAAATGCCAAACTACCTACATAATTGCTGCTGGGCGAAGTATCAGTATAATTCGTAGATAAAACATTCACCAATTCCCCACTTTTTAAATTGTAGCGCCTGATATCGTTAGCAAAATCGCTCACATAAAGGTCGCCATCAACCGGCCCGATTGCCATTCCCAAAAGACTCACAAATCCCTGACTCCGAGGCGAAGGATCGGGCGAAGCAAAGATAGTTGACTGCTTAGTTTCCGGGTTGTAGCGCAGCACCTGACTGGGGAAATTTGCGCTATAATCAGCTTGATTGTTGCGAGCAACACTCCCCTGCGTTGTCACGTACAAATAGCCGTCAGGAGCAAACAGTAAACCGTTCGGCCCGTTCAATCCTCCCGCTTGGCGATCGCCCTCCGCAAATACATCAATAAATTGTCCTGTTTTGCCGCTGTATCGGAGAATTTTGTCAGTCAAAAAACTGCTGACATAAAAATTACCATCAGGGCCAAAAGCTAAACCGTAAGGGCGAGACAATCCGCCAGTTTCATCGATCGGCGTATTCGGATTATCAGCAACAAACCTGTCAATATACTCGCCCGTAACTCCGTCATAGCGCAATACAGCAGATGCTGTCGGTTCTCCCGAATTTCCCGGTTTGTCGCCGCTAGCAATGTAAACGTCCGACTTACCGTCGCCATTGCCATCTGGCCCAAAAAGAACTGTATCTGGATTGGACAAACCGACACTTTTCGCCGCTGGAATAAATTCGCCGGCAAAATTGCCGCTATTCCCATCAAACCGCAGCACATTATTTCCCCTGGTATTGCCAACTAGGAATGTGCCTTGAGGATTGGTGGGTTGAGTGCGAGTAACTTTGCTGGTGCGGTTGTATGGCAAATTTTGGCTTGGCAAAACCTTGAAATCGATCTTAATTGCTGCCAGGGCAGGATTTTCATTGAGGATATTTTGAGTTAACTTTTTATTGACAACTTCCCAAAAATCTGTTTCGTTCGGATACTCGGTTAAAAAGTTATCAATGCTTTGGTAAATTGGCAGGGAATCGAGATATTCATTTTGGGCAATTCCCGGTTTGTACTGGTAATCAACATCGAGATTGAGCTTGTTGAATCCTTGATGATTAATTGCGTAGTCTTTTAAGGACAAATTACCATCTTCATCGAGTTGACCGGAACGACTGCGAAAAACTGTGCTGGTGCGATCGTAGGGCAATCTGTCCGTTGGCAAAACTTCGAGTTGAACGGTAACATCTGTTAGTGCCGGATTTTCGTTGAGCACTTTTTGGCTCAGATTTTTGTTAAGGTTTTCCCAAGCATCGGTTTCGTTCGGGTAGTTAACCAGGAAGTTATCAATACTTTGGTAAATTGGCACAAAATCGGGATATTCGTTTTGAGTAATTCCCGGTTTTAAGTCGTAACTAACTTTGATGTTGAGGGTGTTTAAGCCTTGGTGGTCGATCGTGTAATCTTTGAAATTGAACGCCCATTTTTCTGAAGGTAATAGGGAAGAAGTTTGGGATTGTGTCCGCTCTGGCTGGCTACCGAACTCGCCAACAGCAAAATCCATCCCTGTCAGTTCGTCTCTCTGAATTTGAGCGGAGATATCGCTCTGGGATGTTAGACTACTATTATCTAATGTAAAATTGTTGTTTCCCCAGAGCGGGAAGCCAAAGTCAACGCCCTGTGACAAAAGGTCGATCGGGCTATTAGTCGCAGCGGCCGCCAAATCTGGTTTTTGAGTTAAGTCATAGCTGGTATCAAATAAAACATTGGTATCGCCGACTGCAATTTGGTTCATCCGATTTAGGCGATCGAATTTAAGGCCAAATAAGTCTGGTATTTCCGCTGAAACACCCGCAACATTTCCTTGAATAGGGTTTTCTTCAAACATTCCTGCTGTATTCAACATAAGCTATTTTTTAGCGGCTCCCGCCACCATCCATGAATTTGACTATATTTTACGTGTTTTCAAATGATAGTCAATCAATTTGAGATTTGAGATTTGAAATTTTAGCTGTCGTGCAAACAAACATTGTATATTTCAACAACCAAAAAATCTTCAAATCATCTCCCCCTCTCGGACTCTTTCCCCTTCAATTGCTACAAACAATCTAGATGCTGTACAGCTTATTTGCAGCATTGAATCTGGGATCTCGAACAAAATTCTAAAATTTTAGACTTTCGGCTCAGGAGTGTCGGGGCTAGTATTTATTTTTGGGCGGGGTCAAATAGTTTAAGAAGTATCTGGGATTTTACCAACATTTAACCTAAAATCTCTCAGATTTGTCGATCGCAGCTTTTTCGCCTTCCCAAAAATTCAATTTTCCTCCTTTTCGCGATCGCAGTACAACAACCACGGATTCTTGTAATAGCCAGCTCTGCCTTAATTCATGTGCTGTCGAAGCAGGCCAGCAGCCTTCTACGGGAAACGTCCCAAAGAAGGCAGTTTCAGCGCAGGGAGCTGAGTTGTTAAGTCCGAGCTAAATTGTCTTAAAATATACAAAGGGGTAAAGTGTTTCAAAAGTCACGTATATTAAAGACAGCCACTAATTTGCAATAATTCTTTACAAGAAAAGTACAGCACAACGACAGTTACCACCTCCTAACTCTTCCCTGCTCCCAGGGCGCGCCAAGGTGGGATAGAAGACAATAAAAATGCCGACTTTCACTAAAGCCCGTGCAGTTGCTTTACTCTCAGGTTTATTCACGTTATTTGCAGCCAGTTAGGAGGAGAGTCGATCGCCCGTGATCCAACGCATCAAACAAGACTTAAAAAACGACCTGATCGCAGGTCTGCTGGTAGTGATACCCTTAGCTACCACCATCTGGCTGACAATTACCGTCGCCAGTTGGGTGATCAATTTTCTTACCAAAATTCCCAAGCAAATAAACCCTTTTGACGGACTCAACCCGATTTTGGTAAATCTGCTGAATCTGTTAGTAGGGCTGGCTGTACCCCTGCTGAGCATTTTACTCATCGGTTTAATGGCCCGCAACATCTTCGGCAAGTGGCTGCTAGACTTTGGCGAACGCCTGTTGCAAGCAATTCCGCTAGCCGGTTCGGTTTACAAAACCCTCAAACAACTGCTGGGAACAATTCTCAACTCAAATGACAAATTTCGCCGCGTGGTGTTGGTGGAATACCCCCGGCGGGGAATCTGGACTTTGGCATTTGTGACGGGTACGATCGAGATTAAGG
>NZ_JADEWV010000362.1 GCF_015207455.1 Microcoleus sp. LEGE 07076 | reverse complement strand
GTTGTAGGGTGTGCCATTAGTGCGACAGTCCGACAGTCCGACAGGGGTTTAAACCCCTGTCTCATAGCTGAAGTCGTCTTTAGACGACTGTAGCAATTCTATCAAACCTGTTTTTGTATAGAGTTAGCGCAGAAGATACAGCATATTCCATGTATATGTAGTACACACAATCTTGTGAGAGCGCCCGTGTAAGGTGCGTCGCCACCCGTCAATCTGCAAGTTTTATCCAATATCTCGGAGCGACGCACCCTACCGATTAACACCACACAATTAAAAATACTACTGTACTTCATGAACCAGGAATATACTGTATGTCCAACTCTAATTTTCAAAATTGAAATTACTATTTGAGTCGGTTTTAACCGACTTATGCTATTAGACAGGGACTTGAGTCCCTGGTGGCCCGTGGCAGAATGAAACAGCTATACTGGGGGTTAGGAGATACCGAGTTGTGTTTCTATAAAATATCCGTATTACCAACAACAACCATCAATAAAAATGCCAACTAACCAAAAAATTTTACTGCCAAAAATGGGCTGCGGCACTTGGGCTTGGGGCAACAGATTGCTCTGGGGTTACGATGAAAGTATGGACAAGGAATTGCAAGACGCGTTCAATCTTTGCGTTAGCAGCGGTGTCACCTTATTCGATACTGGCGACTCTTACGGAACCGGGAAATTAAACGGACGCAGCGAGCAGCTTTTGGGGCAGTTTTCTCAACAATATCAAGGTGCAAATAAAGACAATATTTGTATTGCGACAAAACTCGCGGCTTATCCTTGGAGACTGACGCGACAATCAATGATATCGGCGGGTAAAGCCTCGGCTTCGCGGCTCGGAAAAAATGTAGATTTGGTGCAAATGCACTGGTCTACAGCTAATTACGCTCCTTGGCAAGAGGGGGTTCTTTTGGACGGTTTAGGCGATCTTTACGAGCAAGGATTGGTTAAGGGTGTAGGTTTGTCTAATTACGGGCCGAAACGGCTGAAATGGGTGAATCAAAGATTTAGCTCGCGCCAAATTCCAATTGTTACTTTACAAGTACAATATTCGCTACTTTCCACCTATCCGGTAACAGAACTCGGATTGAAAGATGTTTGCGATGAATTGGGGATAAAATTGATTGCTTACAGTCCTCTAGCCTTGGGGTTGCTGACGGGGAAATATTCGGAAAATGGCGCTTTTCCTAAAGGTATCCGAGGTTTGGCGTGCAAGCAGCTACTTCCAGGAATGCGATCGCTCTTGGATTGTTTGCGAGAAATAGCGGCATTCAAAAACAAGACTGTTTCGCAGGTAGCAATCAACTGGTGTATCTGCAAAGAAACTATTCCGATTCCCGGTGCTAAATCGGCGGCACAGGCGAGGGATAATATTGGTGCTTTGGGCTGGGAGTTGGAGTCGGGGGAGATTGCAGAATTGGATAAGGCGGCGGCGAGTGTGGACAAGAAAATGGTGCAGAATATCTTTCAAACTCGGTAATATCTGAGATGTTGTACCATTCTCAAAAACAGGCAAGATGCCTGTTCCACAAGACATGAATTTGCTGATTCCACAAAAACTAAATTTTCTTGTGGGGTGGGCTTCTAGCCCGCCCATAAAAGGCTGATCGAGAATGGTGCAAGATGTGAGATGTTGTACCATTCTCAAAAAACAGGCAAGATGCCTGTTCCACAAGACATGAATTTGCTGATTCCACAAAAACTAAATTTTCTTGTGGGGTGGGCTTCTAGCCCGCCCCTGAAAGCCTGATTCACATCACACAAAAATTTTCAACGCACCTCACAAATATTTCTACACCCATCGCCAGGGCAGTTTCATCAAAATCAAAACGCGGGTGATGATGCGGGTAAGCCAAGTTTTTTTCGGGATTTGCCGAGCCCAAAAAGAAATAGCAACCGGGGACTTCTTGCAGAAAGAATGACATATCCTCGCCGCCCATTGTTTGACATTCCGGCACTATTCCCGCCGGAGTTTCTACAACCGATTCTGCTACGCTGCGTACCAATTCAGCGATGTTGGCATCGTTGATTACTGGCGGGTAAAGCGCACAATAATTTAATTGGTAATTGGCCCCGTGACTTTGACAAATCCCGGCAATTACTTGCTCGATTCGTTTGGCAAAATAACCTTGATATGCTGGATTGAAATAGCGCACGGTGCCGCCAATTTGAGCGGTGTCGGCGATGACGTTGTGGGTGTCGCCTGCGTGGAATTTGCCGACACTTACTACTGCTGAGTCGATCGGGTCAATGTTCCGTGCGACAATTGTCTGCAAGGCGCTGACAATTTGGGCTGTAACGACGATCGCATCTACAGTCTGATGCGGCATTCCCCCGTGCCCGCCCTTGCCAAAAATCGTGCAGTCAAAAACTTCTACAGCCGCCATCAGCGCGCCGCTGCGGACACCTACAGTGCCTAAGGGTAGATTGTTCCACAAATGCAAGCCGACGATCGCATCAACATCAGGATTCTGCAAAACTCCCGCTTCAATCATCGGTTTTGCGCCGCCCGGGCCTTCTTCGGCGGGCTGAAAAATAAATTTTACTTTACCCGAAAAGCTGTGTTTGTGCTGGGCGAGATAGCAAACAGTACCGAGGGCGATCGCAATATGACCGTCGTGGCCGCAAGCGTGCATAATACCATCATGCTGCGATCGATAATCCACCTCATTTTCCTCTTGAATCGGCAAAGCATCCAGATCAGCCCGAATTGCCAAAACCCGCCCCGGCTTGCCGCTGTCGATAGTGGCGACAACACCAGTTTTAGCAATATTAGTTTGATGCTCTATGCCCCATTCTTGCAACTTTTGCGAGACAAACTGGGCCGTTAAATTTTCATCAAAACTCAACTCCGGCTTTTCGTGCAAACGCCGCCGCCATTCGACTAGTTGAGGCTGCAAGTTTCTAATCTCCAGCCGCAATTGAGATAAATCGACATCAGTTAAATTCGGTAAAGTAGAAACCATTTGTTTGTTCTTTGTTAGTTGTTATTTGTTGTTTGTCTACTCATTTTACTCTTTACCTGGGAACCAGTTAAATAATTTGTAAAACTCTCTTTTCCTTCTCTGCGCTCTCTGCGCTCTCTGCGGTTAAAATAAAATCTTAATTTTTCACCACAGAGGCCACAGAGTACGCAGAGAAAGAGAAGAATGAGAAACAGAGGTGTTTTGAATAGGGTTATTTAGAAATTTGAGGAACTAAATTAACCCCCGGAAGTAATCGCTCTAAATCTAACTCTGAAGCTGCTCTAGCTAATTTTTTCAGGTCATTTGGGTCATCTAAATGAGGCAAAATACCCAGCACGGGCATTTGAGTCAGCGACTGGATCAAATCAATCGGCTTGTTTGTTCTTTGTTAGTTGTTATTTGTTGTTTGTCTACTCATTTTACTCTTTACCTGGGAACCAGTTAAATAATTTGTAAAACTCTCTTCTCTTACTCTGCGCTCTCTGCGCTCTCTGCGGTTAAAATAAAATCTTAATTTTTCACCGCAGAGGCCACAGAGTACGCAGAGAAAGAGAAGAATGAGAAACAGAGGTGTTTTGAATAGGGTTATTTAGAAATTTGAGGAACTAAATTAACCCCCGGAAGTAATCGCTCTAAATCTAATTCTGAAGC
>NZ_JADEWV010000049.1 GCF_015207455.1 Microcoleus sp. LEGE 07076 | reverse complement strand
CACTTGCAACCGTACTAATTACCGTCGCGTTACCGAAATCACTGCCTTTTTCAGGATTGCGTAAGTAATACTAAATCCGGCTAGAGAAACCTCTTTATAAAAATTGGCGCTTGAAACCTGTCTTAGAGAAACTGCGGTTTGACTCTAGAGAAACCCAAAAAACAAAGGGGGGTATTAAAGCCGGATTTTGTATAGCGGGCGATCGCGCTCTCAAGGTTCTGGCATACTCTATTCTCAAAAAGAATCAGACTTAAATTTTGAATTCAAAGTCTGAAAACCTTTGCCTGTCAAAGCTTTGCACTGATAGGTCACTTTTTTGCGGCAGAGGCGCCAGAGTATTTCCCGTCCTCTTTTTTCCTAAAATTTAAACTCAAAAAAACACACGTAAGTATTTTTTGTAAACAAATACACGTAAGTATTTATTTTATTTCTACGAAAAACTTATTAAAAATTTATATTTTGTTGTTTATCAACTTTTTCCCAAAGGGTAGGTTAGAACTGATAAGTAAATCAGCGAATAATGAAAACGATCCCCGAAATGTCCTATTTGTCTGCCGTAAAAATACCTGAATCTCAAAATATGACCACTAAAAACAACTTTTTTTTGGAAAAATCAAGCTCCAAAGCAGAGCCTGAAGTAAAAAAATCTCTAGTGGTAGTTGACTCCAGAGTAGAAAACTACGAGCAATTGATCGGTGGCATCAAAGCAGGAACCGAAGTATTTGTACTCAGTGAAACTAGGGAAGCGATCGACCAAATCACCGAAATTTTGCGTCAGCGCCGCAACATCGACAGCCTGCACGTAGTCTCTCACGGTAGAAAAGCAGCAATCGCGATCGGCTCAACCGAACTAAATCTCGATCGGCTAGAAACCCACAGCAACCAATTGCAGCAGTGGAGAAAAGCCCTCAGCGAATCCGCCAGCATTCTACTTTACGGCTGCAACATAGCCGCAGGCAAATCCGGCATTAAATTTATACAAAAAATCAGCGAATTCACCGGAGCAAATATTGCAGCATCCCAAAACCCAACTGGAAGCGCAGCACTAGGAGGCGACTGGAAATTAGAAATTACCACAGGACAAATCAATGCCGAACTAGCCTTTGAAACAGAAGTCCTAGAAGCCTACACCTCAGTCCTGGCTACCTTAGTAACTGAAGACTTTAAAAATCCAACAGTAGTCGGGCCTTGGATCTATGGAATTGCTGACTCATCTGCTAACCCAGGTTTAACCGCAGGTGCTGCCAACCCCAACGGCGTTATTCCCGCTTTAGGAAATAACGATGCTGCCAACGACGGCGCTTTAAGGTTAACATCAAACGCGAAGAATCAAGCAGCTTTTGTCATCTATAACAACCCCATCTCTGCCACTGGGGGTGTGAGAGTTACCTTTGATTTCTTTTCCTATAACATAAGTACGGACTCTAATGCGGCCCCTGGAGGCACCACTCCTGCTGGTGCCGATGGCACAAGTTTTTTCCTCATTGACGGAACGGCTACGCCAACAGCAGCCGGAGGCTTTGGTGGCTCTCTCGGCTACGCTCAAAGGAATGCTACACCCGGTATTGTAGGAGGTTATTTAGGTATCGGATTAGATGAGTTTGGTAATTTTTCTGCTGTGTCAGGGGGAAAAGTAGGTGGCTTTGCAGACAGGCAAGAGGATTCAGTAGGGATTAGAGGCAACGAAAGCACATCTTATAATTTTTTAACTAGAGCTTTTGTTCCCGGTGGGATAGATAATACAACAATTAACACAAATACAAGCATTCGCAGTGAGGCTAAAAGAACTGTCCAGATCACATTATTTCCGGCGAGTTCCGCAACACCAAACCGTCTTTCAGTTGCCTTAGACTTGAACAACAACGGCACATTTGATGCCAACGAAACACTGATCGACATCACAAATTTGGCATCAGTAAATGGAGCCGTACCACCTAATTTCAAATTTGGCTTTGCAGCTTCTACAGGGCCAAGTACAAACATTCACGAAGTCAACAACATCCTCGTCGAAAGTATAGATGAGCCTACACTCCAAGCCGACGTTTCCGTTGTTAAAAAAGGCCCGCTGTACGCCCTCCCCAACAGCACCATTACTTACACTATTACCTCCACAAATAATGGGCCAGACAGCGCCGAAAGCGTCCTCATTCAAGATCCGCTGCCTGCCGGCTTAACTTTCGTCAGCGCTGACAACGGTGGCACATACAACCCTGCTACCAGGAATGTCATCTGGCCGGTGATTCCGACTCTCCTTAACGGTAATAGCGTTATCCGCACCATCACCGCCACAGTTCCCGCCACACTAGGCACATCTTTAACCAACACCGCCTATACCGATTCCAGCACTTTCGATCCCAATAGAGCTAACAACAATAGTTCCCAACCCACTTCTCAAGTCCCAACTACAATTATTGACAATCTTGCCGATGTAGTCACCAGCAAAAGCGGTACTCTCAACAGTACAGCGGGCGGGACAGTAAGTTATACAATAGTTACCCAAAACAACGGGCCGAGCACAGCAGATAACGTCACAATTACCGACAGCATCGTTCCCGGCTTAACAGGAGTCAGCATCTCCGACAGCGGTACATACAATAGCATTACAGGTATCGTCACCTTCCCCCTTGTCACCTTAACCAACACCAACAGCGTCACCCGCAGCATCAGCTTCATCGCACCGGCATCCGGCAGCGTCAGCAACACCGCCAGGAGTGGCTCCTCGACCCCCGACCCGACTCCTGAAAACAATGACGGTACTGCGCCCGGTGCTAGCGTCACCACCACTCTCACTCCCAGTGCCGATGTTATCACCAGCAAAAGCGGGCTACTTCAAGTGCACCGGGCGGGATAGTAAGCTATACAATATTTACCAAAAACAACGGGCCGAGCACAGCAGATAACGTCACAATTACCGACAGCATCGTTCCCGGCTTAACAGGAGTCAGCATCTCCGACAGCGGTACATACAATAGCATTACAGGTATCGTCACCTTCCCCCTTGTCACCTTAACCAACACCAACAGCGTCACCCGCAGCATCAGCTTCATCGCACCGGCATCCGGCAGCGTCAGCAACACCGCCAGGAGTGGCTCCTCGACCCCCGACCCGACTCCTGAAAACAATGACGGTACTGCGCCCGGTGCTAAAGTCACCACAACTCTCACTCCTATACCAAGTCCCAACGAACCGCCAGTAGCCAACAATGCTAACTTCACGGTAGGCCCCAACAGCAGCGCGCGGGTACCGGGATTGGGAGGAAGTGACCCGGATGGATCGATCGCCTCCTACACCATCAACACCCTGCCCCCAGCAGCCCAAGGAATCTTGTTTTTAGGAGATCCGGCCAACGGTGGGGTAGCCGTGACACCCGGTCAAGTCCTGACACCGGCACAGATAGGACAACTATTTTTCCAATCGACAGGCAGTTTTACGGGAGCAAATTTCAGCTACAGCGCCACAGATAACAGCGGCGAAGTCAGTCCCGCGACTGCTACAGTTACCGCTATCCCCCTGCCGATTCCAAGTCCCAACGAACCGCCAGTAGCCAACAATGCTAACTTCACGGTAGGGCCCAACAGCAGCGCGCCGGTGCCGGGATTGGGAGGAAGTGATCCGGATGGGTCGATCGCCTCCTACACCATCAACACCCTGCCCCCAGCAGCCCAAGGAGTCTTGTTTTTAGGAGATCCGGCCAACGGTGGGGTAGCCGTGACACCCGGTCAAGTCCTGACACCGGCACAGATAGGACAACTATTTTTCCAATCCACAGGCAGTTTTAGCGGAGCCACTTTCAGCTACAGCGCTACAGATAACCGCGGCGAAGTCAGTTCCGCCACTGCTACAGTTACCGGTCTCCTTCAAAATCCCAACCAACCGCCCACAGCCAACAATGCTAACTTCACGGTAGGGCCCAACAGCAGCGCGCCGGTGCCGGGATTGGGAGGAAGTGATCCGGATGGATCGATCGCCTCCTACACGATCAACACCCTGCCCCCAGCAGCCCAAGGAATCCTGTTTTTAGGAGATCCGGCCAACGGCGGGATAGCCGTGACACCCGGTCAAGTCCTGACACCGGCGCAGATAGGACAACTATTTTTCCAATCGACAGGCGATTTTACGGGAGCAAATTTCAGCTACAGTGCTACAGATAACAGCGGCGAAATCAGTCCCGCCACTGCTACAGTTGCGGCTATCCCCCTGCCGGTGCCAGTTCCCAACGAACCGCCAGTCGCTAACAATGCTAACTTCCGGCTAGGGCCCAACAGCAGCGCGCGGGTGCCAGGATTGGGAGGAAGTGACCCGGATGGATCGATCGCCTCCTACACCATCAACACCCTGCCCCCAGCAGCCCAAGGAATCCTGTTTTTAGGAGATCCGGCCAACGGCGGGGTAGCCGTGACACCCGGTCAAGTCCTGACACCGGCACAGATAGAGCAATTATTTTTCCAATCCACAGGCGGCTTTACGGGAGCCACTTTCAGCTACAGTGCTACAGATAACAGCGGCGAAATCAGTCCCGCCACTGCTACAGTTACCGGCCTCCTTCAAAATCCCAACCAACCGCCAGTAGCCAACAATGCTAACTTCACCCTGGAGCCCAACAGCAGCGCGCGGGTACCGGGATTGGGAGGAAGTGACCCGGATGGATCGATCGCCTCCTACACCATCAACACCCTGCCCCCAGCAGCCCAAGGAATCCTGTTTTTAGGAGATCCGGCCAACGGTGGGGTAGCCGTGACACCCGGTCAAGTCCTGACACCGGCACAGATAGGACAACTATTTTTCCAATCCACAGGCGGCTTTACGGGAGCAAATTTCAGCTACAGTGCTACAGATAACAGCGGCGCTACCAGTCCCGCCACTGCAAGTGTGGCGGCGATTCGCCCGACTCCCAACCTACCGCCATTGACCAACAATGTTAACTTCACGGTTCCGGCTAGCGGCATCGTGCCGATTCCGGGATTGGGAGGAAGTGACCCGGATGGGTCGATCGTCTTTTACACGATCACCAGCGTCCCCGCAGCCAACCAAGGACTCGTGTTATTGCCAGATCCAGTCAACGGCGACGTAGCCGTGACAGTAGGTCAAGTTCTGACTCCGATACAGATAGAGCAACTATTTTTCGTAGCCACAGGTGACTTTACCGGAGCCACTTTCAGCTACAGCGCCACAGACAACAACGGCGCAGTCAGTCCCAATACCTCTACTGTTTCTGCTATTTTGAGGCAAGTTGGGATTGTTCCCACACCCACACCCACACCTACACCTACACCCGCGCCAGGGAACTCAAATCCGATCGCCGAACCAGATACCGACTGTCTGTGTCAGCCGATTCAGGAAAAACCGGGCATTAACTTTGCGCCACCTCCGCAACCGCCGGCAGTTGGATTTGTCCGACCGATTTCGCAACTTGGAGATGGACAAACCACCAAAGGCACCGACGGCGATGACTTGATCGCAGACACCAAAGGCAACCAAAAAATCCTCGGTTTTAAAGGCAACGACCTGCTGTTAGGTGAAAATGGCGCTGACGAAATTCATGGCGACGAAGGCAATGACGCGATTTTTGCCGGTACTGACACCGATATTGCCTACGGTGGCAGTGGCAACGATATCGTCCATGCCGGCAAACAAAATGACTGGATTGCAGGTGACTCCGGCGCAGACATTCTGTTTGGAGATCGAGGTGCCGATACGATTTTGGGAGACAACGGCAACGATAACTCCAACAGCGCTGCCGAGAATGGCGATTTGATCTTCGGAGGCAGGGGTGCAGACATCATCAACGGTAACGAGGGCAGCGATACCATCCATGCCGGCAAAGATAACGATTTTGCCCTAGGAGGTAAAGACAATGATCTGATCTGGGGCGAGTTCGACTCGGATACGTTGATTGGTGACATCGGTGACGACAGTTTGTTTGGCGGCTTAAGCAACAGAAGGGTTCGCGACTTCCAGGGACGCGACTTGCTGTACGGAGGCTTGGGCAACGACTTCCTCAGCGGCCAAGAAGGTGATGATACGCTGGTTGCCGGCGAAAATAACGATCGCGCTTTCGGAGGGGAAGGCAACGACCGGATCTACGGTGAATTAGGCTCTGATACTCTCTACGGCGACAAAGGAGCCGATACTCTGCTCGGCGACAGCGGCGGTTCCAGCTCAATTAACGGTGCTGGCGAAGGAGACTGGATATTTGGCGGCCGCGACAACGACATCATCGGCGGCGGCAACGGTAATGATACCGTGCAAGCTGGCAAAGGTGATGATTGTGTTTGGGGCGGCAAAGATAATGATTTGATTTGGGGCGAACTCGGCTCTGATACCCTTGTCGGTGACGATGGGGACGACACGATATACGGTGGCACTCGAGGTCTAGCTAAAGATGTCAGCGGCCGAGACTTGCTCTTTGGCGGCAGCGGTGCTGACGTGCTGTTCGGGGATGAAGCTGACGATACTATCAGCGGCGGTGAAGGTAATGACAAGATTGACGGCGGCCAAGGTGATGACCTCGTACATGGAGATATTGGCAACGATCTGATGTACGGCGGTGACGGGGGCGATGAACTCTGCGGTGGCGAGGGCAACGATACCATCTATGGCGATCGTGCCGATAACCAGGGTGTCTCGGTGGGCGCAAACGACCAGCAAGACTGCATCAGCGGTGGTGACGGCGATGACTTGCTCTACGGCAACGAAGGGCAGGATACTATCAACGGAGATGCCGGCAGCGATACTTTGTTTGGCGGTAAAGATAGCGACATTCTCAATGGAGGTGCAGGAGATGACTGGCTGTTTGGCGACGAGGGAGATGATACTTTGATAGGAGGTATTGGGAGCGATCGATTTGTGTTGAGTGCTCAGGGCGGCACTGATACTGTGATTAACTTCGAGGTAGGTGTCGATAAGTTTGTGTTGACTGGTGGCCTGAGCTTCCAGCAGTTGCAATTTAGCGCCACTCCTGACGGTACTTTGCTGCGAGTAGCAGGAACCGATCGGGTGTTAGGAAACTTTGTCGGCGTTAACGGAGCGATCGGCTCCTCGGATTTCTTATCAAATCTCTTGTCTGAGGGCTAGAATTGCGGGCTAGAATGCCTATTTTCTTAACTAAACGCCACAGCAGCTCAAAATTTCTGTGGCGTTTCTCCTATAGCCTTGCTCGAAGGCCGCGAGCTATGAGCTCAAATCCGGTAGCATCCGAATCATTAAACCGCGAAGACGAAGCCATTCCCGAAAGTTAGGAAGGACGTACATCTTCTGATTTCTCTGACTTCGCGTTCTTCGCGTCTTCGCGGTTCATTCGCTCTTACCACCTATTAGTTATCATTCTGATCCAACCGGATTTGCCTTGATTCATCAAAGCGAAATCTGCTTGCGTAAAAACAATCGGCGCGGCTGACCGAACAGCCAATAAGTCCAATGCCAATCCACTTGTTGCAAGCGATAGCCGGCTTGATAGTACAACTGTCGGGCTGCGTGATTGTTTTCCAAAACGTGGAGGTAAATCTCCGAAAATCCCCATTCTCTTGCTGTTTCCTCGCAGTTACTGAGCAATTGTTGAGCAACTCCCTGCCGCCGATACTCTGGGTGAACGGCTAAATTAGACAAATAAGGATAGTCAGAACTCGGGGTTTGCCAAGGGAAACGAGCGCGCATAGCCATTTCTATTGTTCCTGCTACGGACCCAAGTCGGGGCGATCGATAATTCTGGATTCCTTCCTCGCGCGAGACTAACTCAGCAACCAGACAAATGTAATGTTCTGCCTTAGAACGCAGTCGATTTTTTAAATCTTCGTAAATGCCCAAACGCAACACCGGATATACCCATTCTACAAACCCCTGGCGGGAGTGAAAGCTCATGGCTAAAATATCGGCTAGCTGTGTCAAGTCGTTCGACGCAGCGACGCGGATCGAAAAGCCACAAAGTCCGCGAGTTTGTTGTTGGTGAGAGGGTGAGGAAAAAAAAGAAGGATTCACAATTCCAGGTCACTATATTATTTTTTTTACGCTAATTGCTCAGATGCCCACCTGAGAAACTTCACTGATGTTATGATATTGTGAGGTAACTTATCGGCATCGTTGATTCGCACCATTAAATCACATTCTTTTATGCTTTAATATAAGTAATATTTGAAGTTTAGTGCCATTGTTTGGCATTTAAGACTCAATTTACTATTAATGAAAACCTATTCCCTAATGCTAGATTTGTGGGTAGCGGCAAAGGTATTAAAAACAATCAAAAAGCTTTTAATGTCAGGTTCCCCGAACTCTACCGCTATCTGTTGGCCGAAATACCCGATCGAAAAATATAATTTTTTTCTCAAGCGGTAATTGCCCAACTCCACGAATGACAAGACTAACATCAGGCGCGCGAGGGCGTCGGATATTCGCCACAGACAAGAGAACCGAGCAACCCAGCTTTCAGCAGTTGCGAGCAATCAGCAAGCCCGTCCCATCACTTCTGTGGCTTTACCTGTTGCGCTGTTGGGGTATTCTCCCCACCGTCCAATTTAAATTTGGATGGCCAGAAACAGTCTGCAGGGGTTTTTCCCTCACGGCTCGATGTCGCGGGTGCGGGCGATGGAGACTCTCAAAATCTCGATCGAGCAAATTGAGCGGTTTCCACAGAGTACATCCCTAGCTAAGATTAACAGATGGACGATCTGGCGGTACGGTGTTTCGCCGCAGTAATTAGCTTGTCGAAAATCTGCCGTCAGCACAAAAGATGCCACTATCGAGGGAAAAAGTGCAAGTCTAACTCAAATGGTACAGCAATTGCGTCACTGGCACTCACAGCCTGTGCAGTCTGTGGGCCGCCCCCGAATATCGCTCAGGCGCACGGCATCGGGCTAGCTGACAGTATCCAGCAGCAGACTGTTAAACTTGTTGTAACCTTGAAGGTCTCAAACACACAGGCGCAGATATTGGTTGTCTATTGTATCCTGCTGCAATCGGTTTTCACACACCAAATAAAACAGACCTAGGAGCGAGAATAAAACATAAATTTGGCAAATCAACTCACAATCAGGGAGCATCTGGGGATTGGCAAAAAGCAGTTTTTTGTGCTGATTAAAGTGAGAAATCTTCAACAGTTCGACGAGCTGCTATCAGTGCGAGTTGTTAAGAGTTCGCACTGATAGCAAAACACAGGTGCACCCCACAATCAGGACGGTTATTCCTATGTATTGTGAGTTATCCAGACTGCTGTAAAAAGTGCCGGATTCGTGTTTCCTCTTCTCCATAAAGGTGAAGGGTAAGCGGACACTTCCGGCAACACGAGTTTATGTGAATATCATTAAAGAATAAAATTAGGGTGTATGAGATAAAACTTGGGCTGAGAATAATTATGAATTGAGAACTCATATCATGTCCGAATCGAGCCGGATTAAAAGCCGGGGCGGGTTTTAGAAATTGTCAATTATTGGCAGATTTTTTGGGTAAACCCTCCCCCACCATATTAGGGGCGATCGAGCAAACTTGAGATCCGGCATCAAAAATTAAGATTGATTCTTGCTGCGACCAACTGACAACAACTTCAGACTCACGAATTATTTTGACTTGAACAATAGAAATCGGCGAATTTTTGCTGTCAACAGACTTGTTAAATCGAACAGCCCCGGCGCACAGGAGAACGGTGCATGAATTCCCAATCAAATCCTAAGCTAAAAATTCTGATCGTCGATGACGAACCGGATAACCTCGATTTGCTTTACCGCACCTTCTATCGAGACTACAAAGTGCTCAGGGCCGAATCTGGTCCCGCCGCCCTCGAAATTTTGACAAAAGAGGGAGAAGTTGCTGTGATTATCTCGGACCAGCGAATGCCAAAAATGAGCGGTACGGAGTTTCTCAGCCTGACGGCCGCTCAATACCCCGATGTGATCCGAATTATTTTAACTGGGTATACGGATGTTGAAGATTTAGTGGAAGCGATTAATGCTGGCAAAGTATTCAAATACGTTACCAAGCCTTGGGATGCTGAAGAACTCAAAATTATTGTTACTCAAGCTGTTGAGACTCACAATATCCTGAAAGCGCGCACCAATGAACTGCGCCGGGCTCTGTCGCAAGAATCGCTGCTCTATGCCGTTACTAATACTATCCGATCGGCTCCCAATTACCAGCAAATGCTGCAAAGAATTGTGGAAACCGTCGGGCAGATGTTTGAGGTGAGTTGCTGTCTGCTGCGACCTTTCCAAGACGGCCTGGTGGAGGATGAATTGTTCGTTTACCGTTCGCCGGAAGCCGGATTTGGAGATGGTTCTGGACTTGCGCCGGATTGGCTGCCGGATTTGGTTTGGGAAGCTCTGAATGTGGAGGTGATTCAAGATGCCCAAACTGATGCGAAAGTTTTAAGCTGGGACAATCAGCAGCGACAGCAGGCTTACCAAGCTGCGAATATTCGATCGAGCTTAATTGTACCGCTGTTTTACAAAATGGAACTCATGGCAGTGTTAGCGCTGCACCAGTTCCATCGACTGCGCCAATGGCAAGACCACGAGGTACAGTTGGTAATTACCGTAGCAGACCAAGCGGCTTTAGCGCTTTCTCAAACCAGGGCTTACGAACAAGTGCGAGCGCTAGCCAAGCGCGAAGCCTTAATCAATACTATTACTACGGCAATTCGATCGAGCCTCGACCCCCAAAATATCTTTGCAGCGATTACTCAACAACTCGGTCAAGCCTTGCAAGTTGACGGCTGCGCCCTATCTCTGTGGACAGAAGATGATGAATACGTCCAGTGCGTGGGGCTCTACGACACAACTAGGAATACCCTAGCTGTAGAACAGGGTTTTAACAATTCAGAAGTAGTTGGCAATTCTGCTGCACTGGGGAGGGATTCTGAAGGTGCTGGGAACTCTGGCGGCTGGATTTTTACCCATCCTTCCTTGCCGCAGTCTTTGGTGCCGATTCGGGGCAATCCGGTGCTGCTACAAGTTATGGTATCAAAAGAGCCGATCGCGATCGAAGACCTCTACGAACGTCCCGATTTAAATGTTACAGAACTGCAAGTTCGATCGCCAGCCCGCGCCCTGTTAGTCGTTCCCTTACTCTCCGAAGGCAAAATCATCGGCAGCATTTCCCTCCGCCAAAATGACACCACCCGCCGCTGGAACCTCTCAGATATTGACCTAGCTCAAATAGTGGCAACTCAAGCCGCTCTAGCAGTGCAGCAGTCGCGCCTCTACCAGACTACCAGACAGCAAGCAGAAAGGCTCCTGGAAGCCGATCGACTCAAAACCGAATTTTTCCAAAATATCTCCCACGAATTCCGCACCCCTCTGACACTAACCATCGGCCCTTTGGAATCAGCTTGCGGCCGCAAAGAAGACTTACCCTACGAACAAGCGGTAATCGCTTTGCGTAATTCGCGCCGTCTCCTGCGCTTGGTAAATCAACTGCTGGACTTGCAGCGGCTTGATGCCGGACGGATGCAGCCAAGTTTTCGCCCCTGCGATTTAGTCAGTTTCTGTTACTCTACCGCAGAGTCCTTCCGCGCCTACTGCGATAAAAAAGGACTGCAATTAATTACCCAACTCCAAGAATGTCCTTTACTTTATTTGGATATCGAAAGATTTGACAAAGTTATTTACAACTTGCTCTCAAATGCCGTCAAATTCACCCCAGAAGGCGGAACAATCACCCTGACAGTTGAACCCGCAGGCGCTCACTGCTTGCTCCAAGTAAAAGACACCGGCATCGGAATTCGCATCGAACAAATTCCCTATTTATTCGAGCGCTTTCACCAAGCCGAAGGTTCTGCCAGCCGTTCCTACGAAGGCAGCGGTTTGGGTTTGGCACTTGTCAAAGAATTAGTAGAACTCCACCGCGGTCAAATTTCCGTCGAGTCAGTTTACGGCGAAGGCACTACTTTTACCGTTTGGCTGCACTTCGGTTCCACTCACTTGCCCGCGGAACGGGTACTAGAAATACCCGCAGAGTTTCATTCATCCAAAGCAGCGGTGGAACTGGCAGATGTCGAAGCAGATTTGTCCGAAGATGAGGCAGAAAATCATAACTTTGAACCTCTAGAACCGATTACTTCGGAAACAGCAGCAGGCACGGTTTTGGTAGTTGACGACAATCCCGATTTGCGCTTTTATGTGTCAGGAATTCTGCGAGATTCCGGATTTGCAGTTTTGCTAGCTCGCAACGGAGAAGAAGGATTTGCAGTGGCAAAAAACCGCCGACCCGATTTAATTGTCACTGATTTAATGATGCCTTTAATATCCGGTTTGGATTTGATTCGGATGATTCGACAGGATGAGGAATTACAGGGAACTCCGACAATATTGCTAACTGCTAAAGCCGACGAAGATACTAGAATTGAAGGAGTAGAACGGGGTGCAGATGCTTATTTGTCCAAGCCTTTTAACGATCGCGAATTGTTGGCAGAAGTGCGGAATTTAATCGCTCTCAAACAAAACGAGCGCCGGGTGCAGCAGTTGAACAGTTATTTAACTGAGTCGGTGCTGCGCCGATTTTTGCCGCCTTCGATGGTGAAGGCCGCAGCGGCTGGAGATTTGGCGCTGGATTTGCGCCCGGAACCGCGATTGATTACTATTTTGTTTAGCGATATTGTCGGTTTTACCGAGATGGCAAATACGCTGCGCTCGCGCCGGGTAGCTGAGCTGTTGAATGAATATTTGGCGGCAATGACTAAGGCTATTTTTGACAGTGGGGGTACGGTGGACAAGTTTGTTGGAGATGCGGTAATGGCTCTGTTTGGCGCGCCGGAGGAACTAACTCCTAATGAGCAAGTACGCCGCGCTATAGCTGCTGCAAGGCTTATGCTGCGAGCTCTCAACGAGCTTAACGAGCGATGGTTGGAGCAGGGAATTGTCGGGGAAAATGGGGTGCCGGCAGTGCGGTTTCGCTGCGGAATTCACCAGGGTACTGCGGTAGTGGGGATGTTTGGCGGGCCAGACCGATCGGACTATACTGCGATCGGGCCGAGCGTGAATATTGCCGCCCGTTTGCAAGAGGTGGCGGAACCAAATTCTGTGCTGATTTCGGCGGCGGTTGCAGATTATGTTGAGGAAGGTCGGATTGTTAAATATAAGCCGCTGAAACTCAAGGGAATTGATGAAACTGTATTGACTTTTGTGCTTAATTGTGATTAGTTATTGGTTGTTGGTTGTTTGTTATTGGTTATTGGTTGTTTGTTATTGGTTATTGGCTGTTTGTTATTGGTTATTGGTTATTAGTTGTTTGCTGCCAATTTCAATGTCCCCTGCTTTTCTGTTTTTAGACCCAATTCTCAATGCTTTTATACTAAATGACTAATGACTAATGACTAATGACTACTGACTACTGACTACTGACTACTGACCAATGACTACTGACTACTGACTACTGACTACTGACTACTGACTAACTAAAATATTTTTAAAGTGACAAAAACTACTAATAAAAAATCCTCTAAATATCCCTTTGACGGTTTATCTTTGGACGATCGCAATCCCGAATTCATCCAACTGATACTGCCAATCTGGGAATGGCTGTACCGCTACTATTTTCGCGTACAAAGCGACGGCTGGCACTATGTCCCCGCGAGCGGAAAAATGCTCGTTGTCGGCTCTCACAACGGGGGAATCGCCGCTCCCGATATGTTTATGTTCCTATACGAATGGTTCCACAGGTACGGCACTGAACGCTTGGCCTACGGATTGATGCACCCGACGGTTTGGCAAGTTTCTCGCGATATTGCTAGGATGGCAGTGCAGTGCGGTGCCTTGAAGTCGCATCCGAAAATGGCGATCGCAGCTTTACGAAAAAATGCCCCGGTTCTCGTCTATCCGGGCGGCGCACAAGATACTTTTCGCCCCCATCACTTACGCAATAAAATCTACTTTGCCGGACGCAAGGGATTTATTAAGTTAGCATTGCGAGAATCAGTGCCAATTGTACCAATTATTTCCACTGGTGCCCACGATACTTTAATAGTTTTGGCTGATTTTTACGAACAAGTTAAGCAATTTCATGAATTGGGGATGCCGTGGTTGTTGGGCATCGATCCGGTGGTGTTTCCGGTATATTTGGGATTGCCTTGGGGATTGAGTATTGGGCCTTTGCCAAATCTGCCTTTTCCCGTGCAAATTCGGACTCGCGTGTGCGAACCGATCGTATTTGAGAGGTACGGTTCGGAAGCTGCGGGCGATCGCGATTATGTAGATGCTTGTTTCGATTTAGTTACAACTCAAATGCAATTACAATTAGATTGTTTGGTTGGTAATTGAGCATTGCACAAGTTTATTAATTGTGCTTTCCGGTGACTAATTGCCCGATCGCCTTTACCGCAATTCTAGGATGAAAAAGTACAGCCGGTGGTTCAATCATGTGCAGAACTTCCAAAAAAGCTTGACAAACTTTTGCATCTGTGGTCAATGCTTTTAACACCAGATCCATGTAATTAATTGTCAGTTGTGCAGCCAGGTTTGGTTTGGCACCCTCACTTAGACGATAGCGCGAATCCTGACTGATCGCAAACGTCCAAGGAATAGTATGTAATTTTGCGAGTTTTTGTTGAAAATGTCGCCCAAAGCCGGTTAAATCTTGTTCTGGATAGCGCTGGATCTGTTTTTGCAGACATTCATCCAGCATCTGAGCATCCAATCCAGCCACCGTCATTCCTTGGCCGTAAACAGGGTTGAAAGCGCAAACTGCATGACCGACAATTACTAAGTTTTCAGGATAACGGGATAGGCGTTCGTAGTGGCGCAAACGGTTTTCTGTACCTCGATAACTATACACAGGTGCGATCGCCTTTGCATCTTTAATTGCATCATAAATCATCGGGGTTGGCAGACTGCGCGCAAATTCTACAAAACCTGCGTCATCTGCGGGGGGATAATCGCGATCGCCCCCAGCCATAATTGCTAGCCACCGATTCCCCTCGATCGGGAAAATTGCACCGCCACGGGTGCGTAATGGCGGATCTCCTGATACAAAGACTGGCGCTGTCTCTGACAATTTACCGCTGGATTCATAGATGCGCGTCGCATAGCCGACAAAAGCATTGATCAGTGTTTCTGGTGGCGGTTCATAGCCGAGTTTTTTCAACCATTTAGGTGTTTGGGAAACTTTGCCGCTAGCATCGACTACTAAATCGGCATTCAAATTCTCTTCATTGATGCTACCTGGGTTTTGGCGATCGCGCTTCCTCACCGACACCCCAGCAATCGCCGTACCCTGACTATTCGCCAGCAACCCTGTTACAGTCCCTCCTTCCAGGAAATGCACGTTCGTATTTTCTGTCAATCGGTGGCGAATTTGGCGATCGAGTAAATCCCGACTGAACATAATTAAATCATCGAGCTCGGGGGTAAAATGTGTCGCCCAACCCGCCGGACTAAACCACCCGATCGACTTCGGATCTAACCTCGGAGCACCAGCAGCTATCAGTTCATTTTCTAAGCCGGGAAACAATTGTTCTAGGATGATTTTTCCACGAGTCAAAAGGATGTGCAGGTGTCGGGATTGAGGAATACCAGGGCGAGGCGCAGCTTTTTCGGGAAAAAAATCTCGTTCAACAATACTTACGCGATCGAAGTGTTTTGCTAATACTCTACCGGCCAACAGTCCGGCTAAACTGCCGCCCATAATAATTGCATGACTTTTTCGCGGCATAATCCCATCCTTTGAAGGTTGATAACTAATGCCATGTTTACACATTTTACCAAAAAAGTGTGGCGTTTGTTTACGCTCTACGAGCGATTGCACAGGTGCGTTGCGATCGTATTCTCGATATTTGTTTAGGTGTTTTTGATGGCTTTGCACCCTACGACTCACAATAAGTATTGTATTTGTTTACTATCTACGAGCGATTGCACAGGTGCTTCGCGATCGTATTCTCGATATTTATTTAGGGATTTTTGATGGCTTTGCACCCTACGACTCACTATACTCTCGAATTCCTTGAAGCTGAATAACTAATATTATTATATCCGTTGAATTACCCGTTATAAACTTTTTCGGACTGTGGGGGCGGGTTTATAAATATTATAAATATTTTGGATGTGAATGAAAGAAAGATTGTTGTGAAAATGGGCCCTACAAGTATTGCGCTTCGTTAAAAAAAGTCTAGTTCACAACTCAAACAAAGTTGATCTAGCACAAATTGTGATAAATTGACAATCAGCCGCAGACATATTTTTACAATTCCGACTGTAGGGGGATGCGATCGCTGGTCAATAAGGCGATGCTTGCCATTGGGGGCAGGAATGTAAAACTATAAATTAGTCAACTCGCGCCGACGCTCGCGCGCACACACTCTCGAACGAGGTATATACTATGTATCAAAATTTGCCAATAAATCCACAAATGTATAACATCGGGTTCTGGCTGGCCCAAGTGCCAGTAGAACAGACTACAACCACTACCAGAGTAGAAGATGCGGCACTTCTATATTCCGGGCCCCAATTTTTTATCGCCCTAATCGCTGGAGTCGTTTTAGCCTGCGCTTTCCAACTGTTGCTGACAAATTTATCGGTAGCTGCGGGCCTTTCCTACATCGGACAATCCCACGATGACGGACAGCAGTCAGATAGCAGCGGTTCGCCAGTGCGCCACATCGGCAGCAAAGTAGGCACTTGGACGCTAATCACCGTCACCGTCGCGATATTCTTTGCTTGCTTGCTGGCAGTTAAACTTAGCTTGATTAGCAGTCCGGTTTTGGGTGCGATCGTCGGTTTAGTTGTGTGGGCTACATATTTCTCACTTCTGGTTTGGGTGAGCTCTACCACTGTCGGTTCCCTGATCGGTTCGGTAGTCAACACGGCGACATCAGGCGTTCAAGCTATTTTCGGTACCGCAGCAGCAGCCCTAGGCGCGAAAGCAGCCAGCAACCAAGTAGTGGCCACGGCGAAAGCAGCAGCAGCAGCAGTGGGGCACGAACTCGGTAGCGCGATCGACCCGATCAGCTTGCGGGAAAACGTTGAAGACTATATCCAAAGCCTCAAACCGCCGGAATTAGACATCAAAGGGATGCGGAGCGAGTTTGAAAAATTGCTCAACGATCCGCAACTTAAATCAATTGCTGGCGAAAATTTGCCGAATCTCGATCGCCAAACTCTTGTAGATTTGGTAAGCTCGCGATCGGACTTGTCAAAGCGCGACGTAAACCGAATTGTAGACCAACTCCAAGATGCTTGGACACAAGTAGGAAAACAAGAGAACAAACCAGACGGCATTGCTCAATTGGTAGACTATCTCAAATCTGCTAAATCGGGAGATTTGGTCTCAGATACATTGGGAAGTAGGGTAGAACAAGCCCTCAGCAATCTGGGCCCTCAAAATTCCGGCCAGAGCTCGAACATGATGTCCCAAGCTAAGACAATGGCAGTCAATGCTTTAATGGGAGTAGTTTTGGGTCGCACGGATATTTCCGATTTTGATGTGGAAAAAGCAGTCGGTCAGATCAAAACAGCTAAAGATAAAGTTAGCCAGCAAGCCGATAAAATTACCGCTCAAGTCAAAGGCGAACCAGAAACTTACAGCCCAATTCGCGCTGACGTAGAAAACTACTTGCTCAACACTTATTCGTGGCAGATGAACCCGATCGCGATCGAGCGCGAATTTCGAGACGTACTCTACGATACTACGGCAGATCCGGGAACTGTGCGCCGCGAAATAGAAAAACTAAAACAGTCTAATTTTGCCGAAATTCTGGCCAGTAGAGGGGTTTTTACCCAAGACAAAATTAAAGAAATTTCGCAGGAGTTAGAAGGAATAAGGCAGCGAGTTTTGGAAACGGTTATATTTGCCGAGGAGCAAGAAAAAGTTCGCGATTTGCAGTGGCGGGTGGAAACTTATTTGAAGGTGACGCCGAAAGAGGAGCTGACAGCAGCAGGTATCGGGAGCGATTTCAAGAAAATCTTAGAGGATTCCGATGCAACTTACGAACAGTTGCGCGATCGGCTTTCTCCTTACACCCGGGACAGTTTCGTGCAAATTATTAGAGGTCGCGAAAACTTCGGCTTCCAGGAAGTAGAACAAATTGTTAAAGAGTTGGAAAGGACGCGAGATGTCGTTTTAGCAGATTCTAAAGGTCTCCAAGAAGCAGCGCAAGTCCGGTTAGACAATCAGTGGCAAAAAGTACAAGAATACTTGAAGTCTACGGGTAAAGAAGAACTCAATCCCGATGGGATCAAGCGCGATTTTAAAACGCTGATTGACAACCCGGAAGCGGGAATGTGGGCGCTCAGAGCTAGAGCTTCTCGGTTCGATCGCGAAAGTTTGGTGAAATTGCTTTCTCAGCGGAAAGACCTCAGCGAAGACCAAGTAAATCAGCTGCTTGACAGCGCTGAAGAAAATTGGCACAGCGCCCTGGAAGCGCCGCAAAAGTTGGCAGAAAAAGCTAAGGATCAATACGACCAAACTACCACCGCCCTGGCAGATTACCTCCGCAATACTGGCAAGTCAGAACTCAATCCTGAAGGGATTCAGCGGGATTTGACAAAACTGATGGAAAACCCCAAAGAAGGGGCTTTAGCGCTGCGGGGACGGCTTTCTCAGGTCGATCGCGATACTTTGGTAAAACTGCTTTCTCAGAGACAAGATTTGACCGAGGAACAGGTAAATCAAATTATCGAC
This sequence comes from Microcoleus sp. LEGE 07076, assembly GCF_015207455.1. Lineage (GTDB taxonomy): Bacteria > Cyanobacteriota > Cyanobacteriia > Cyanobacteriales > Microcoleaceae > Microcoleus. The sequence goes on along the minus strand of NZ_JADEWV010000049.1, from coordinate 18,369 downwards.
CAAGTGCAGGAAACTCTCGGCTCGATAGCGAAAGCGCCGCGCCGTTTGGCAAAGCGGGTGCAAAGCCAAGTGCTCGATTTTCAAAGCGTTTTAGAGGATTATTTACGCAATACGGGCAAGGATGAATTGAATCCTGAAGCCATCAAGCGCGACTTGCAACTGCTGCTGCACGATCCAAAAGTCGGTGCTTACAGTTTGGGCGAACGTCTGTCGCACATCGATCGAGCGACTATGATTTCTCTGCTGTCTCAGCGGCCGGATATTTCGGAAGCAGAAGCTGCTAGAATTGTCGATCAAATTTTGTCGGTGCGCGACCAATTCGCACTGCAAATCCAGAAAATTCAGGAGGGTATTCAGTCGGTAATTGACGGGATTCTCGGAAAAGTTCGGGATTACCTCAATTCCCTCGATCGTCCTGAACTAAATTATGAAGGGATTACGCGGGACGTGCGGAAATTGTTTGACGATCCGCAAGCCGGATTTGATGCTTTGCGCGATCGGCTAGGTCATTTCAACCGCGATACTCTAGTAGCACTAATGAGTTCTCGCGACGACATTTCCGAAGCAGATGCCAACCGCTTGATCGACCAAATTGAAAGAAGTCGCAACAGCGTCTTGCAAAGAGCAGAACGCTTGCAGCAAGAAGCGCAGCTTCGCCTCGAAAGCATTAAGCTGCAAGCGGAAAAACAAGCTGAAGAAACTCGCAAAGCTGCAGAAGTTGCTTCTTGGTGGCTGTTTTTTACTGCTCTTACCTCGGCCTTTGCGGCTGCGGGTGCTGGTGCTTTAGCTGTGCTCCGATAAAAAACAGTTAAAAAAGAGTCAGTGCGCTGGCGCGTCTGCAGATAGTGCCTGATGTTAGTTATTGCTGACATCAGGCACTAATCTTATCCAGCAGATCGCTGAGTGTCAGTAACATGAGCTGCCATTAAGCTGCATAGGGCATACCTCACTTTCTTAAGAACCGCTATATTTCATGTAGATGCAGTACAAATAAACCTGGTTTGTTGATGGCCAATCTTTAGATGTAATTGCTCTGGTGAACTTTTGGCGATCGGTTAATCTAATGTCGGGCAATAGGTAATAGGTAACGGGTAATAGATCCCGAATCTCTCGCCAATTACCTTTTTTCCCCATTATCCATTACTCCGTAGCCAACTATACAGTTTTTCCCAAAGATCCAAAACAGCCGATAAAATGAACCTCGAAGGCGCTGTCGGCGTCTTAGCGGTTAAAGACAATCTCCTGTAACCGGGATTGATCTAATTTGTAATTAGACTGTTTGATTGAATCCAAAAAGCATTTTTTTGTACTGCGATTTCTTAAAATCGCAGTACAAAAGCTGGCACGCTCAATGCTTTCCTAACAAAGATCCTGGACGTATAACCTATTTGCGGGCCAAGGTTGACGGGGGGCTAGTCCGCTGTCAACCCAATATTTGTTAGGTATATTAATAGTTAGCGCCCTCAACCCACCACCCGTGTTATCTCAAGTTCACACCGCCCTGCGCTGCATCAATCTCAGACGCAAAGAGTTTTGACGGAGCGAGCCCCGGAAGGGAGAAAATCGCGATCGTCAGTCGATTACTCGCAAGCGATCGGTTGTGCAGAATCAAGGGAACTAAAGATGTGAAAATACTACACTTATGTGGGGGCGACATAGCGGATACCTTGGAAATACTGAGGACTTTTGCCAGTGGGCCAACAACAGTCAAAACACGCAGGCCCTGTCGAGCCAATGCTAAACAACCTACGTATCAATTCTGCCCAGGCTAGTTGCCTAGTAGCACTGTGAGGGGGCGACGCCATGGAACTCCGAAAAAAAACACTATTAATCATCGGTGCAGCGCTAATCAGCCTAATTGTGGTTCTCTATGCGACTGCATCAACCATCTTGCTGCACGATTTCCACAACCTGGAGGCACAGTACGTCCGCCAGGATGTCGCGCGGGCTTTGGACGCGCTAGATGACGACTTGTCGAATTTAGACATCAGCGCCCATGACTACGCCGAGTGGGACGATACTTACTCTTATGTAGAGACACGAAACGAGGAATTTGTCAAGTCAAATTTCGTCGATTCGACATTTGTTTCGTTGAGACTAAACTTATTGGTGCTGCTGAACTCCAAGGGTGAGACGATTTTCAGCAAAGGTTTTGACTTGAAGTCCCAAACCGAAATCCCGATTCCTGAAAGCTTTAAACAGCACTTGACGGACGCCCTGCTCGACTCATCGACAGTCGATGGCGATGGCCCCGCCACTAAAACAGGCGTCCTCACCCTGCCAGAAGCTAGGCTGCTGATTGCCTCAAAGCCCATCTTGAACAGCAACGCTCAAGGGCCGTCGCGGGGGACGCTGATCTTCGCACGCTACCTCGACAACGGCGAAATAGGTTTGCTTTCGGAACTGACTCACCTGTCAGTGGATTTTCGATTGCCGAGTTTAGATTTTAAAGTTGGAGCAGCGAACTACTCCGGACAAGGCGCGAAGGCGATCGCCCGATCGCTCCAGGATTTGGAAAATCTCAAACTCAAAATTTCCAACCTCAAATCAGTAGAAATTTTAGTAGAGTCGCTCAGCGACAGCGTAGTGGCAGGATACGCCCTGATTCGCGACATCCGAGGAAACCTAGCTCTGCTGCTGCGAGTAGAGGCAGACCGGATCATCTACCGCCAAGGTCAGGCTACCTTGGATCTTTTTACCTTATCAATACTGGCCGTAGGTTTAGTATTTAGCGCGATCGCCCTGCTGTTGCTCGAAAACTTAGTTTTGGCGAGATTGGCCGACTTAAGCACCAGCGTCAGCAACATCGCAGCCAACGGCGACCCAGACTTGCGCGTTCATATGAGGGGAACAGATGAACTCGCAAGCTTGGCCGGCGCAATCAACCGAATGCTAGAAGCCTTGGGTAATTCTCAAGTCGAATGCGAGGAGAGCCAAGACCGCTATCGGTTGATGGCAGAAAACTCAACCGACATGATCACCAGACACAACCCCGAAGGCGTGTTTATTTACGTGTCGCCCGCCAGCCACGCTTTGCTGGGATACGAACCTTCAGAACTCGTCGGTGGCTTCCCCAACGATTATTTTCATCCCGACGATTTAGAAACCATCGCCAAAGCTCACTCGAAAGTCCTGGCCCTCCCAGTTACTTATACCGTCAGCTACCGCATCCGGCGCAAAGATGGCAAATACATTTGGTTTGAAACCACCAGCCGCACGATCCGTAATTTAGAAACTGGTGCGGTGCAAGAAATTATCGGCATTTCCCGCGACATCACCGTCCGCAAGCAAACAGAACAAGAACTGCGAGAAAGCGAAGCTGCAATTAAATCTTTGTACCAAGTGATTTCGGCTCCCCGTACAGACCCGCAGGGCCTCGTCTCTGCCTTTGATTTGCGCCTCCAAGAACTGCTGGTGATGGGATGCCGACAGTTAGGTCTGTCGGTGGGAATTTTGTCGCGCATTCAAGGAGAAAAATATCAAATCATGGCTGTTGAGTGTGCTGACAGGTCGATCGAGAAAACACAAATCTACGATCTCAAAAAAACCTTTTGCGCGACTACAGCAATGGCAAAAGAACCGATGTACTTTGAGTCAGCCCGGTTTGCGGCTTTGTGCTTCAGCACCGACGACGCTCCAGCCTTCAATGTCGAAGCTTACATGGGCATTCCGGTGACGGTGACAGGTGAAGTTTACGGGACTCTGTGCTTCATTTCTCCGAGTCCTCTGACAGAACCGTTCCGGGTTGTAGACAGAGAGTTGGTGAAACTGATGGCTCAGTGGGTGGGAAGCGAACTCGAACGCCAGCAAACAGGCATAGATTTGGCAAAAGCTCGCGACGAAGCACTGGCGGCTACCAAAGCCAAAAGCGAATTTTTAGCCACAATGAGCCACGAAATTCGTACTCCGATGAACGGAGTCATCGGCATGACCGGTTTGCTGTTGGATACCTGCTTAACTGGCGAACAGCGCGATTTTGTAGAAACTATCCGCAGCAGCGGCGATGCCTTGCTGACGCTGATCAACGATATTCTAGATTTCTCGAAAATTGAGTCGGGCAAATTGGAATTGGAGGAACATCCGTTTGACATCCGCGCTTGCATTGAGGAATCTCTTGACTTGGTGGCTACTAAGGCTGCACAAAAAAAACTGGAATTGGCTTACTTGATCGATCGCTCGGTACCGACAACGGCGATCGGCGACAGCACCCGCTTGAGGCAAATTTTAATCAACTTGCTCAGCAATGCTGTTAAATTTACCGAAACTGGAGAAGTGGTGGTTTCGGCGAGGGCAAAAAAGATTTCAATGTCGGCAAATCCTCCAGAACCGCCAGCAATTAATGGCAAACCGCTACCAATTAACCAAGCATACGAAATACAATTTGCGGTCAAAGATACCGGTATCGGCATTCGGGGCGATCGCATGGATCGGCTGTTTAAATCTTTCAGCCAGGTAGATTCTTCCACGACCAGGCACTACGGCGGTACCGGATTGGGTTTGGCAATTAGCAAGCGTTTGGCCAAAATGATGGGAGGCAGGATGTGGGTGGAAAGTATGGGTTGTATTGCGGGCAATCCTCCCCCAGACTTTAAAGCGGCAGTTTTTGAGTTGGGATGGGGAGAATCTTGTGAAATTGCTGAAAAATATTTCTCTAACAAATCTCTACTCAGCAACAAGCCGAGCGACGAAAATCCCCAATCCCCCGGCTCTACTTTTTATTTCAGTACGATCGTTGGTGCCTGCAACAGTTCCTTACCAGTTAACTCGAGCAATTCTCAACCGGAATTAGCTGGGAAGCGAGTCTTAATTGTCGATGACAATGCTACCAACCGCAGAATTTTGACTATGCAAGCTCAGTCTTGGGGAATGGTGGCTAGAGCTTCAGCTTCGGCTCGTTTGGCTTTAGATTGGCTCGCTGCTAAAGAGGTGTTTGACTTAGCAGTTTTGGATATGCAAATGCCGGAAATGGACGGGTTGGCTTTAGCTGCAAAAATTCGCCAGTATCCTGATTGCGAAAAGTTGCCGCTAGTGATGCTAACTTCGATCGGCAGACAAGAAATTAACAACTCTGGGATTGAGGTGGATTTTGCTGCTTTTTTGAACAAGCCGATCAAACAATCTCAGCTTTACAATGTTTTAATCAATATTTTTGAGGAACAACAAGTAACTGAAATTAAAGGCCAGCGCACTTTTCTCGGGCCTTTCCTCCAAAGCATACCCGTGCTGGCAGACCGCTTACCCCTGCGGATTCTGTTGGCTGACGATCATTTGGTGAATCAGAAGGTGGCTTTGCAAATTTTGCAGCGGATGGGCTATCGCGCGGATGTTGCGGGAAACGGTATCGAAGTGCTCGAAGCTTTGGACCGCCAGCCTTACGATTTGGTGTTGATGGACGTGCAAATGCCGCAAATGGACGGTTTGGAAGCTACGCGCCGCATCCGTGAGGTATTTTCAGCAGATTTAACTTCAGAAAATCCCGCAGCCGAATCAGAAGCTTCACCAATTGACCAGCAGTTTAACAATCTAAAATCCACAGGAAATCCTAGTGAAAAATCAGAAATTTCATCAATAAATGGTGAGCAATGTCACAACCAGAAGTCACAAATCACAAATCGAAAATTGACAGATGAGCAATGTCACAACCAGAAATTACAAATCACAAATCGAAAATTGACTCGCCCTTGGATTGTGGCGATGACGGCAAATGCGATGCAGGGCGATCGTGAAGAGTGCATAGCTGCGGGGATGGACGACTATTTGAGCAAGCCGATCGAAATTGAGGAGTTGGTTCGAGCTTTGAGCGCGTGTAAATCTCGATCGCGCCCAGAGTTGGATCGAATGGGGGGGATTGTTTGTGTAAACTCGCAAATTGAACAGATAGCAGAAACCAGTGAATTAGAAGTGCGATCGAATGGGGCTGTTGCGACAAATGCACAACAGACAATTGTCAATTCGCCCGCAGTCGCCCAGTGCGTTGAATCAAATCTCGATCGGGCTTTTTTAGAAAGCCGCGATTCCCTCAGTGCCAAGATTATAGAGGGACTGCGAGATGTGGAAGCTTTGGACGAGGCGATCGAGATTTACCTCGAAACAGCTCCCGAACTGCTGCGAGGCATCTCTACGGCCATCAGGAGCACCGATCCGCTGGCTTTGCGGCGAGATGCTCACTCTTTGAAGTCGATTAGCGGCACTCTCGGTGCTTTGCCTTTATTTAAGCTGTGCGAGCAACTCGAAATCATGGGCCGCATCGGAATAGAGGCCAACCAAGCTTTACCTGCTCCCGCTGGCGAGCTTTTAAAACAGGTTGAAGCCGAGTATCAAAGAGTTGAGGCGGCGTTGAAAATAGAACGGCAGTATGTTGATTGTTAAGTAATATCAATTCCGGTTGCACTCAAACCGGAATTGTTGACTGTTGACTGTTGACTGTTGACTGTTGACTGTTGACTGTTGTCGTTATATCAAATCCGGTAGCATCGGAATTATAAAATCGAGTCAGATCAAATCCGCGCTTCATAGTTCTGTATTCATCTCTCTCTTGTCTTCCTCTGTGTTCTCTGCGCCCTAGGTCCGGTTCAATCATTCCGATGCTACCGGAAACGATATTAGTTACCAATGCCCCATGCCCGGAGCGGGCCGCGAGAACACCTGATGTTACTGAGAAAATCCCTACATATTATGGATTACAATCTAATTGCTAAAATAGTAATATTCTCTATATCAATACCTTGTACTTTTTACCTTGCTTACGCTGCGAAAGTAGCCCTCAATCTCAACCTCGATCTATTCGGGGCAGGGCACACTCCTGCTAAGGAATGAAAAGCTATCCGGTGGCATAATTAAGTGTAAGTGGTTCCCTAATCCTCACCACTGCCCCGGACACAATCATGTTAAATAATTCAGTCCCGGACGCATCATATCGTTTCCGGTTGCATCGGAATGGTTTAACCACAGAGAACGCAGAGTACACAGAGGGAGAGAATATATATCTGAATCATTCCGATGAAGAGAGGATTTGATATCAAAACCCAATAAACCGGGTTTTTGATGGCTTTTGTGTGCTGCAATCAAATTTTCTGGTTAAAAACCGGGTTTGTGACTGGCAAACTTATTTTCGTGTTACCAAAACCCAATCTTCGGCTGTTTTTACAACCTCAGCATTCTCCAAAGCTAGATGTTTGAGAACAGGTTTTTCCAACAGAAAATAAGGTTGGGGGAGAGATTGCCATTTCTGTTTCAGTGTAGGCGCGTCGGCTACAATAACTTGCCTCTGGCTGTAAAAATTTAGCGACGGGCGGGGGAAGCGGTGAGAAGTAAAAACTTCTTGACCGATTGGGGTTCCTTCGCGGACAATTTCGGCGATCGGCTTAACCGGATAATCCTCCGCCAGTTCCCAAACCCAGTTATCGGAAGCGACAAACACCAACAGCGCGACGTAAGTTCCCCAAATTAAAACTAATAGAAACTGTCGGTCTTTGCGGTGCAGCAAGACGGCTGCCATTGTCATTGTCAAAGCGACAAATATCAGCATTAATTGTATATCTTGCTGCGAGGATACAATTTGTCCCCCAAGCCGTACCAAGCCACTGAAGTAGGCGCAGCCGACGACAGCAACTGCAGCCACCACTGCTAAAATTGCGGGATGAGGCAATAAAGAAATAGCATCAAAATGTTCTTCTGCTTCATCTTTTATCGGCTCTGGTGCCAGCGACATTTGCTCCCAAACTTCAGCGAGATAACTGCCAACGGCTAGAGCCAAAGCTGGATAAACTGGCAAAACATACCAAGGCAATTTCGTATTCATCACAGAAATAGCGAGCAGATATAATCCGCTCCAAACCAACACTAATTTGGGTCCGGGAAAATTGCGATTTTCCCAACTCAAATACAGTCCTTGCAGATAAAATAACTGCCACGGCCAAGCTGATTCTAAAATTTCTAACAGATAATACCAGGGCGGGCCTTTGTGATTGCCCACGGGTTGCCAAATGCGCCTGAAAGATTGGTCGAGTAAATTAGCGTTGATGAAATATTGACCGTAGTGCAGCCATTGGGCAAAATACCAAGCAGCTACGGGGAAAGTTCCGATCGCCAATCCGCCCCAAAGATACCCAGAAGTCAGGAGTCGCGGGGTATCCCAAACCAGGAAAACTAAGCCGATCGCGCCCAGCAGCAGCCCCAACATCACGCCCTTAGTCAAACAAATGAGTCCGAACCCGATCCCCGCCCCCAAAGCGTAGCGCAAGTCGCGGCGCGATCGCAGCAAACACCACACGGAGACGAGCAAAAAACACAAAACTGCTCCGTCCAACATCGCCAAACGTCCGTGCCGCACTACCGGTAGCAGCGTCAGATAAACGAGCGCCGAAAAAATGGCGATCGAGCGCCGAGGAAACAGCTCCCGCCCAATGGCGTAAAGCATGGGCACTGAAGTGGCCGTCAGCATCGCCGGTACCAACCTCGCCGTCAATTCGCTGACGCCGAGGTTGGCAAAACACAGTCCGATCAGCCAGTGTATCAGGGGCGGTTTGTTCAAATAAGGCACGGAGCTGATCGTCGGATACAGCCAATTTAAATTGCCGCCCCAAATTTCGCGACTTACCTGCGCTGCAATCCCTTCATCCCAATCCCGCAACGCCGCGCCGCCCAGATTCAGCCCGAAAATCAGCACCGCAGCCAACAGCAAAGCCAGCATCCACAGTTTGTCTGTCCAAATGTCATTCAAGCGAGTTTTCGGTTTGCCGCCCGAGAATGGCAAGATTTTTGACATAAAATTATACCATTGAAGAATTGAAGAATTGCAGAATTGGGAATCACTGATAAATTAAGGGTTCCGAGCTGGGCTCTGCGGTTGGATGTTTTTGAGACACCGGTGTTAATAGAGTTTTTAGTGTCGCAAACAGCGGGTAAACTTAGACAGCAGTTATTTGCGATCGGGAAAATACCATGAACTTGCCTGTAATTATAGATATTATCATTGGCTTAGTGTTTATTTATCTGACTTTAAGCTTGCTAGCTTCAGAAATTCAGGAACTGATTGCTACTGTTTTGCAGTGGCGGGCAGAACATTTAAAGAAATCGATCGAAGTGCTGATTTCTAGCGGCAGCGAAGGCGCGAAAGATTCGCTGCAATTTCAGCGAGTGGAACAGTTTGCTAATTTAATTTACGCCAATCCGATTATCAGGGATTTGAATCAGGGAGCGAAAGGGCTTTTATCGCAGGGATTTCGCTCTGTTACGCACCGTATGGGCGAGTTTTACTGCCTAGTTACTGGCACTAAGAATGTTTTCGGTAATAATTATACTGGGCCTTCTTATATTCCTGCACAGAGTTTTTCGGCTAGCCTTTTGGATACTTTAAAGATTTCTAGTTTGATCCGGGCGATATCTAAAACCAGATTGGAACGATTTAAGGATTTACAGTTGGCACAAATTAAAGCAATTGGAGAGGGTCTGAATCTTCAGGAGTCTACAAAACCAATTATCGATCAAGAATTTGGCTGGCTGACTGCGGAGTTTAATCGAGTTGTTGAAGATTATAAAAACGATTTGAGTAGCTTGAACAACAGTTTGGATCGGATGTCTCAAAAGCTAGGATTTTATATTAATGATTCTCAGGTTTATTTGCCAGAAACCGAGCTGGGAGGGAGAGAGTTTCAAAGAAAGATGGCATTTGTTAAGGCTACTTTTGATAGCGAATACGAGCGGGAAGCGCTGCGATTGCAACTGCAACCAAGTGCGAGCAATTTGTTAAATGCCGTTAGAAAATTTAGAAAAACTCAGGATGCGGTAGCAGAAATTATGGAGGAGCAAGAGAACAGTCCGATTTATCAAGAAATTCAAAAAACTTTGGAGAGTATGCCAGAATCTTTGAAACGCAGCCTTTATATTTTAGCGCAGCGCGCTGAAAAAGGAGGCGGAGATACTCAAGAGCAGTTGCAGCGGTTTCAGCAAGAAATTGAAGTTTGGTTTGACCAATCGATGCAGCGCGCTTCAGGTGTTTACAAGCGGAATTCTAGAGGGGTGGCGATTTTGCTGGGAACTGCGATCGCCATTGCTGCTAATGCTGATAGCATTAATATTGTTAATCGGTTGTCGAAGGATTCGATGCTGCGATCGACTGTTAATTTGTATGCTCAACAGTTGGTTGAAAAAAATGCTAACACTAAATTAGATAATTTAACAAATCTGACTAAAGTTCAAGAGGATGTCGATCGAGCTTTGGATAATGTAGCTCTGCCTTTGGGATGGACTGAACCGAACAGGTTAGACGTAGACGCGCAGGGTAATTTGTTGTTGCCGGCTTTGATCGGAAAATTGTTAGGTTGGATATTGAGTGGCGTAGCTATTTCAATGGGAGCTAGTTTTTGGTTCGAGGCGCTTAACAAGATTATTAATATTCGCAATGCAGGCAAGAAACCGCCATCTGCTACAGACTGATATCAAATCCTCTCTTCATCGGAATAGTAAATTCACTGTTAACAGTCAACAGTTAACAGTTAACAGTTAACAGTTAACATCATGAGGAGTGCAACCGGAATTGATATGATACATTTACCCGCGCCACAGACTCTCATACAATTTGAGATTTGAGATTTGAGATTTGGGATAGGATTGACCGGCCAAGGCTTTGGTGGACGGGCTACCGAGTTGTATTCTGGTTTTAAAGTGGTGTTACCTACAGGATAGAATAACCATCGGTAATTACGGTCAACTAAGCAATTTGGGAAAATACGAAAAATATAAATTCCGTGCGATCGCGGATGGCAGCGCCAAACAAATAGGGGAAACTAATAAAAGGGTTACATGGACATGAGCAACACAAACAAGGTGGCTGTCAGTTTCCTGCAATTTGACTCCTAGGGTGTATCTACCACTAAACACCCTTTTGGAGGAAGGAATATGTTCACTTCTTTGACGGAAACCAATCCTGCCTCGGAATACCGAAATGTCCCATCCAAAAGCTGTGTATTCAACAACTCCAGCATTGATGGCGGGGGATATTTTATCTCTGAGATTTTGGTGGCGCTGGCACTAATTTTAGTCAAGTTGAGTAGCTGCGATCGCATCGAGCAAGTTACTTCGGCACTTCAAAAATATGCCTCTATCCTGAGAGAGATTGACAAAATTTGGACAATTTATAGCAGCATTTCAGATTACCTCGAACCGTGCCAAAACCAATTGACAACACTCCAGAAGGCACTCGCCCACCAAGAAACCGGGTTTTTTCGCCGAATCTGCGGGTTGCTAGCAACTATTTTGGCACAGTTGCCGATCGACAAAAGCGGATTGGCTTGGTTTTATGCCGATCGAGATACTGACACGCTCGCAGTCCGGTGGGCGATTCCCTTCGGGATAGCTTCGCTTCACGACTGTTTGCTAATCAGGAGAGTCATGTAATTGAGGATGTGGAACCGGCTTCGGGCGACAAAGTTGAATGCAATTATCAGCGCAAATTCTCATAGTTGATAGCGACGGACAGAAGTCCTCAAAATATCCTCGCCAGCACACAAACAACTTGATTGCCAGCAATTAACCCATACTTAATATCAGACTGTTTTGAATGTTAGTAAATGCCACACAATAAAATCGGCATCTGTATTTTAGCGTCTCTAAAATCTAGCAGATTCAAAGCATATCTAATACCAAGCCAGGGTTAAATATCAGGTTTATTTCTATGGCAGCCGAGTCTGGCTTCCTTGCTATGGCAGCAGTTTCAACCGCCGTCTCATAAAAAGGCGTGAAAAACCCGAATTTAGTAGAATACCATTTTAGACTCGATCTTGGAGACTTCAACGCAATCGCGATCGTCCTGGGATACTGCTTACTCTTAACAGGCTTTTTAGTAGAAGTCTAGTACAGCTATGGACGCGAGATTGCCCTCTCAGTCGGGAGCATCTAATTTTGGCACCGCCGATTTTTTATAACGTGAACGTCTCCACTCGCTAGACGATAGAACCCGTGGGAAGTATTGCGATCTCGCAGGCATTAACCCACAACAAAGATGCTCCCTGTCCGTCTACCCAAAGTATTAGACTCCAATCAAAATACTCAATCTAATTTAGAGGATTTACTAAGTAGGAAATTCCCCTGAAACCCATGCCCCAATGCCTGTAATTATCGGTATGCCCAGCCAAATAAGGCTGAAAAAATCCTGCTGAAAAAAAGCAGGATTTTTGTTGTATTTCCTATATTTGTGTTATATGTATTTAGCGCAATTTTCAGCAAAAATTCGAGTAACTACAAGCATAAGTAAGTGGAGTCCGGAAAAAAATAAATTAAATATCTGAGTTAAAATTGTTGTGTTATTTCAAAGAATGATGTTAATATGTGTTCAAACAAGGCTGATAAGATTAATCGAAAAATCCGTCTACCAACAATGCCCATAATGGAGTAGGTAATATGAGTTCTACGTTCGCTCAAATAAATTCAAAGTCTTCTGTTGAAAAGCTGCCATCGCGTTCGTTAGTATTCATTGATTCCGGTGTCGAAGATTACGAGTCAATTGCAGCAGGAGTGCTGCCGGGCCAGCAGGTAGTGATACTCGATCGCACCAAAAATGGTATCGAACAAATCTCCTCGGAAATTGAAAAATACGCCTCAACCAGCGGGGCGATCGACTCGGTTCATATCATTTCTCACGGTAGTTCGGGCAGCGTACAACTGGGTAATACTGCTCTGGGTTCAGATAACATCGAGCAATACAAAAGCCAGTTAGAAAAATGGCAGACTTCACTAGCCCCGCAAGCAGACATCATGCTCTACGGCTGCGATGTAGCATCGGGTACAGGCACTAATTTCGTTGACAAACTCAGCCAATTAACCGGGGCTGATGTTGCTGCATCCACCAACATCACCGGCAAAAACGGCGACTGGAACTTAGAATTTGCTAAGGGTCAAATTGAATCGAACTTAGCCTTGGGGCCGGAGGCGATGGCAAATTACCAAGGTGATTTAGCTACTATCGTGGTAAGCAACAATAGCGATAGCGGTGCTGGTTCCTTGAGAGCTGCGATCGCATCCGCTGTAGCCGGCGATACAATTACCTTCGCTCCCGGTTTGGCCAACCAAACCATCACCCTTACCAGTGGCCAACTCGATATTCCTGTTGGCAAAAACATTACGATTGACGGCGCAGCAGCAGCGGGTTTAACCATCAGCGGCAACAACGCATCCCGCGCCTTTTTTGTCAATGCAAATGTGGTGACTGCTACAAATTTTGCCGTCAAAAATCTCTCTATTGTCAACGGCAAAACTACCGATCGAGGCGGCGCGATCGGTACAACGGACGAAGTAAGCATCACAGTAGAAAATGTTCAGTTCAATAATAACGTTGCCGATCAAGGTGGCGGTGCAATTTTTGGCAATTTCAACAATACCCTGACAGTAACGAACAGTAAGTTTAACGGCAACACAGCCACCGCAGCCAATGACGAACGCGGTGCAGGTGCGATCGGCTTTTTGAGTTCCAAAGCTTTTACTGTCACCAACAGCGACTTCACCAACAACAAAGGAATTAACGGTGGGGCAATTAATAGCCTTCAGGGCAAGTTAACGATCGACAACTCGCGATTCATCGGTAACGACACCAGCGCAGCCTCTTACGCATCAGGCCAAGGTAATCCTGGTTTAAGGGGTAACGGTGGCGCTATTTACACAGACAGAGCCAGCAGTCCGAGCGAAGCTTCCGGCACAATCAAGATTACCAATAGCGTATTTCAGAACAATAAAGGTCGAGGTGAAGGAGGCGCAGCTTATCTGTTCACCGGCAACCAAGACAAGGTTATTTTGGAAAACACCACCTTCCAAAATAACGAAATTATGGCGCTAACAGGCGCCCCCCAGAATCAAAATCTTGGAAATGGTGGTGGGGTAACGATTTTGAGCGACAGCACCAACCAGGGATTGACGATTACCAACACTAGCTTTGCGGGGAACAAAGCCAACAATCAAGGTGGTGGCCTGTGGATGCGAAATGCCCCTGCTACGATAACTAACAGTACGTTTTCTGGCAACTCCACCGCGTTTGCTGCTGGTGATTTCAGCAAACTCGGCGGTGCAATGGCTCTTGGTGCACCCACAACTATTGTCAACACGACGATCGCCGATAATAGCGCCGGCTGGGTTGGTGGAGGTATCTTCGCCGCTGCCAATGATGTCACGCTCAAAAACACGATTCTTTCCAAAAATACAGCGGCTAACGGAGGAAACCCTTGGGGAATTCAGCAACACGTCACCGCCCAATATAGCGATCAAGGAGGGAATTTTCAGTGGCCGCCCAAAAACCCCAATGACGGCAGCGATGTCAATGCGACGGCCAGCGTGACGCTCGCCGATCCCTTACTCGGCGCTTTGCAAAACATCAACGGCGCTTTCGTCAGGCCTCTGCTGCTCGGAAGTCCAGCAATTGATAAAGGGGTTGCAAGTGGCGCACCTGCTTTGGATCAACGCGGTGTGACTCGCCCTCAAGACGGTGATACCATTCCAGGGGCGATCGTTGACAGCGGCTCTTTTGAATACACCAATGGAGTCGTGCCAACTCCCACACCGACGCCCGCGCCGACTCCGACGCCCGCGCCGACTCCTGCGCCGACTCCGACTCCTGCGCCGACTCCAACTCCCGCGCCGACTCCTGCGCCGACTCCAACGCCTGCGCCGACTCCAACGCCCGCGCCGACTCCTGCGCCGACTCCAACTCCGGTGGCAGATGGTTCCCCCTTCGATGGCCTCAACGCCCCAGAACTCGACTCTGGTGCGATCGTCCCCAACCCCGTCCAAGAAACTCTCAACGGCGGTAACACTGACGATTTCATCATGGGTAGCGGCATCAACGAGTCGATTAACGGACTTGGCGGTAACGATACTCTCTACGGCATGGGCGGCAACGACAACATTGATGGAGGTGCAGATAACGATTCCATCTTCGGCAATACCGGCAATGATTTCATCTCTGGTGGCGCTGGCAACGATACCGTCTACGCCGGCAAAGATAATGACACTGTTGTTGGCGGAGAAGGCGACGACTTTTTGAGGGGAGATTTAGGCCAAGATACTGTTGCCGGCGGCTTTGGCAGCGACACCATTTTTGGCGGCAAAGATGACGATATCTTGCTCGGTGAAGATGGTGACGACGAGCTTTTTGGCAACTTAGGAAATGACACAATTAATGCTGGCAACGGCAACGATATTGCCTTCGGAAATGAAGGTGCAGACTTGATGTTTGGTCAAGCCGGAAATGATACGCTTTACGGCGGCAAAGACAACGATAGTCTTGATGGCGGTGAGGGCAACGACTTGCTGTTCGGCAACAATGAAAATGATACGGTTTACGGCAACACCGGCAACGATACGCTTTACGGCGGCAAGAGTAACGATCTGCTCATCGGCGGTGCTGGAAGTGATTTCCTCAGCGGCGATATTGGGGATGATACTTTGACCGGCGGTTCGGGAAGTGATGTGTTTTTCCTGACTAAAAGTGCGGGAAGCGACATTATTACTGATTTCCGCAAGGGCGAGGATTTGATTGGGTTGGCTCCCGGTTTGAGTTTCAATCAACTCAGCATTACGTCTAGCAACAATCAAACTTTGATTAACGTGACGGGCAGCAATCAATTGTTAGCGACGCTGAACGGTGTTCCCGGTTCTCTCGGCGCTAGCGATTTCACTCAGGTAACTATATAACTGTCTCTGGTAGGGTGTGCAACGCGCACCTTACCAGCAGTGAAACATCGGCTAGGGTGCAGGGCGGGATGAATGTTTTGAGGAGAAACTCAAGATTTTCTCCCGCCTGTCACGCCTAGTGTTAGTTACTAGAAAATCGTTTCATATAATGTAAGGTTCGTAGTGCGGACTTTAGTCCGCTCTATAAGAATGTCTCGCGCAAATAAACATTGCATATTCAGGGCGTATAAGCCCACCCCACTCATTGTTTTATTTTTTTTGACATACAGTTTAAATTCTGAACAGCTTATGGATGGCGGACTTTAGTCCGCACTACGAACCTTACTCATTGCTAATTAATTCCATTTAGTCGTTGGGGTGGGGCGGGTTTATTGAAGTTATTGGTTGGTGGTAAAAATTTGGGTGAACCCGCCCCTACCAAATATGGATTTTTCGTAATTTTTTCTATAATGAAAACATCCCTGTACAATACTCGCTCTTGGCGGACAGCGCTACAAATGCTTTCCTGAGATAATTTCAAAGTTTTTCTATTTTTCAGGTGAATCTACTAGCAAATAGCCAACATTCTCATAGGGGTATGCGAAATGAGTTCAAGTTTTGCCAGTATTGATTCACAATCTGTTGTCCGCAATTCTCGTCCTAAATCTATTGTCTTTATTGACTCGGACTTAGATGACTATCAAACTCTGGCGGGCGGCGCGGTTCCGAATGCAGAAGTTATCATTTTAGATAAAAATGGCAACGGAGTCGAGCAGATTACTGCGAAGCTGCAAACCATCGCTGCTGCGGGCGGAACTTTAGACGAAGTTCACATTTTTTCTCACGGCAATTCTGGCAGCTTGCAGTTAGGTTCTGCGATGTTGAATGCGGATAGTTTGCCGCAATATGCCAGCCAGTTGCAAGGGTGGCGAAATGCGCTGAGCGACAAAGCTGATATCATGCTTTACGGTTGCGATGTGGCTGCGGGTGACGGGGCTAATTTTGTCGATCGCCTGGGCGAGTTAACCGGGGCTGATATTGCGGCATCTAGCGATCGCACTGGTCGCACTGGTAACTGGAATTTGGAGTTTACCAAGGGTGATATTGAAGCATCCAGTGCCTTGACTCCAGAGACTATGGCCGATTACCGAGGGACTTTAGCGACTGTTACCGTTACCAACAATAATGATAGTGGGCCCGGTTCTTTGAGAAGTGCGATCGCCTCCGCAGCAGCCGGCGATATTATTCAATTTGCCTCCAGTCTTGCCAATCAAACAATTGCTCTCACTTCCGGTCAACTTGTCATTAACAAAAACTTGACAATTGACGCAATTAGTGCTAGCAATTTAACCATCAGCGGCAACAACACTTCGCGGGTAATCCTCACCGAAGGTTCAACCAATGTTACTCTAAAAAACCTGATTGTTGCCAACGGCAAAGTCTCTGGAACCGATCCGAATAACGAAACAACTAGCGCTGGCGGCGGCATTTTAACCGGAGGTAACAGCAATTTAACCTTAGAAAATTGCCAAGTCAATAAGAATGTTGCCGGTTACGGCGGCGGCGTTTATACAGGTTTCCGCAGCACGACTACTGTAATTAACAGCAAGTTTAGCGAAAATGACGGTTCCCTAGCGGATAATACCGAACGCGGCGCCGGGGCGATCGCCACTAAAAGCGGCGGTTCTTTGACTATCAGAGATAGCGAATTTACCAACAACAAAGGCAGCTACGGCGGGGCTGTTAATAACCTGTTGGGCAGCATGACGATCGAAAATTCTAAATTTACCGGCAACCGCACAGAGAAAGGGGTTGGCGGGGCAGTTTTTGTCGATGGTGCTAGCGAATTGACTAACGATGCGATCGGTGGCAACATCATTATTCGCAACAGCACTTTTGACGGCAATATCGGCTCAAAAGAAGGAGGTGCAGCATTTTTGTTTGGTTATCCTCCAGATAAAGTGGTTTTGGAAAATAGCACTTTTATTAACAACAAAGCCGTAAAAGATTCATCTGGAAGTGGAGGTTCAGGCGGTGGAGTCCGCCACGGCAATGCCGATTTGACTGTGACAAACTGCACCTTTGCCAACAACACAGCCGATGATAACGGCGGCGGTTTGTGGTTGGGAGAAGACGGAAATGTCAGCATTGTCAACAGTACATTTTCCGGAAACACCGCTGCTAAACAGGGCGGGGGGATAGTTGTCGGCAACAGAGATTCTTTTTCCACTAATATTGTCAATTCGACTTTAGCCAAGAACACGGCTGGGGAGTATTCAGGCGGTATTGCGACTTTTGGAAATCAGCCAATTACTGTCAAGAATTCGATTTTTGATAGCAATACGGCCGGCAATCCTTTTAAAGTTAAATACCAAACTGGAAGAGAATTAATTGATGGGGGAAATAATCTGCAATTTCCCGCTAAACTGACGACGGGCGATCCTAACGATAATAATGTTACGGCAACTGTGACGATCGCCGATCCATTACTCGGCGCTTTACAAAATATTAACGGCGCTTTTGTGCTGCCCCTGCTAGCAGGAAGTCCCGCCATCGATACGGGTACTGCTGCGGGCGCGCCGGCTGCGGATCAGCGCGGCGTGAGTCGCCCTCAAGATGGTGATAATAATGGAAGTGCGATCGTGGATATCGGCGCTTTTGAATTCACAAGTACAATCACCGCAACTCCCACACCCACACCAACTCCCACAC
>NZ_JADEWV010000361.1 GCF_015207455.1 Microcoleus sp. LEGE 07076 | reverse complement strand
CAATGGGGGTGAGGGGTCTGATTCCAAAACAACTAAAAAGTGAGTTGGCAGCCGACAAAGTAAAAATTAATACCGAAGCGGGCAATGTAACTGTGTTTGTAGGAAAATTTGGGGCGGGTGACAACCCTGGGAATTGGGAATTGGGAATTGGGAATTGGGAATTGGGAATTGGTCATTGGGAATTGGGGATTGATGATTTAATATAATTGAGTTTTTGAGGTAATTATGGGAAGACCTGATTTTGAGGAATTAGAGGTTTATAAGTTGGCGGAAAGTTTGGCGAATCAGATTTGGGAGATTGTTAAAAAATGGGATTACTTCACAAAAAATACGATGGGCCAACAGATAGTTCGGTCTGCTGATAATGTCTGTGCTAATATTGCTGAAGGAAGAGGTCGTTATAATGACCGAGATAATCGGCGTTTTGTAAAAATTGCGATTATCTCTTTGTATGAAACCGTAAACTGGTTAAGATTAGCCTATGCTAGACAACTTATCACCAGGGAAGAAGTAAGCAAATTTAAAGCAATTGTCGATAAATTACTACCAAAACTTAACGCTTATTTGAGTTAAACAGGACACAGGGAATAAATTACAAAATAAAGCCCTGTTTGGCCGCGGAGGTGTATGCTCTATGCCCACGAGAGTACCTCATATGAGAGATCGAAAGGCTATACTTATCCCAAAAACCCAATCTTGAACAGGCAGGATGCCTGTTCCACAATAATTATGCCAGATGTCTAATAGACTTCTTGCAAAAATAGTTAGGACGATGCTCGCGTGCCATCCCACAAAAATCTTTTTTATTGTGGGATGTTGCTCTGAGCATCGTCCCACAATTTGATTAAAAGGACTTTTGCAAGAGGACTAATGACTGTTGACTGTTAACTGATGACTAATGACTGTTGACTGTTAACTGATGACTAATGACTGATGACCAATGACTGTTGACCAATGACTGATGACTAATGACTAATGACTGATGACTAATAACTAATAACTAATAACTACTAACTAATAACTACTAACTAATAACTAATGACTATTTTTGAAACAGCGGTTCTTGATAAA
Source organism: Microcoleus sp. LEGE 07076 (assembly GCF_015207455.1). GTDB lineage: Bacteria > Cyanobacteriota > Cyanobacteriia > Cyanobacteriales > Microcoleaceae > Microcoleus. The sequence goes on along the minus strand of NZ_JADEWV010000361.1, from coordinate 2,579 downwards.
GGGGCACAGTAAAAGTAACAGTCGATCCAAGTCCTTCACCCATACTGTAAAAATTGACTGTACCCCCCATTGCTTCTATTAGTTTTTGAGAAATAGCCAATCCCAAACCGATGCCCCCGTATTGTCTGGTACGGGCGCCGTCCACTTGAAAAAACGACTCAAATAATTTATCTTGTTTGTCGAGAGAAACCCCAATGCCAGTATCAGCAACTCGGATTTTAACCATTCCCGGGAACTGCTGGTTGTGAACACTTACCTGTTTTTTAATAACTTCGGCACTGATCCGAATTCCCCCTTCCAGGGTAAATTTAATCGCATTGCCGCTCAGGTTCAACATTACCTGAAGCAGGCGTTGGTAGTTGCAGTACAAAATAATTTCGTCTTCGACAGCGGGTTTTTGAACTTGAAATTGCAATCGCTTTTGCTGCACTTGAACCCGCGTAAAATTCTCAACTTCCTGCAACAGTTCGCCGAGTTTGACGGGAGCGAAGTCTAACTCCATTTTGCCGGCTTCGATTTTAGCGATATCCAAAATATCGTTGATCACATTGAACAAGTGTATTGCCGATCGGTAAGCTTCTTCGATAAATTGGTGCGCTTCTTCGGGGTCATCTGCCATGCCGTCTACAAGCAGTTTCAGGAAGCCGAGGATGCCGTTGAGGGGGGTGCGGAGTTCGTGGGAAGTATTGGCAAGAAATTGACTTTTAAGTTGAGAAAGAGCTACGGCTTCGGCGCGGGCCTGTTCTAATTCTTGGTAAAGTGTAGCGTGGGCGATCGCGCTGCCGACTTGAGCGACTAACTCGCGGGCGAATTCGAGTTCGACTGGACTCCATTTCGGGGAACTGCCACAGCGGTGCAAACAGATCAGGGCATTGGGTTGTTCTTCATAGGAGGTGGCTGCTACGAGGACGGAATGGCGATCGAAGGAATCGGCTGCAGGGGAGGCGTAATCGACTGCTACGGGTGTTAAGGTGGCTAAAGTTTGAATCCACCCGGGCTGTTCGGCGGCGCAGAGTTCTAATCCGAGCATAGAAGAGTAAGGTTCTTGGCGGTATTCAGCTACTACTTTAAAAGTTTTCGATTGGAGACTTTCGATTCGATCGGGTTGCAGCGGGGGCGGTCGATCGCTGGCAATTGACTGTGGCAATTCGGCTGCTGGGGCGGTCGAATTTGGCTGATTTTTCGAGGCTATGAATGGGGAGAATTTGAGAGTTTCGTTGTGTTTTTTTGAGGAACAGATGATGCAGCGGCTCGCGTTTAATACTTGACCCAAACTGTTAGCTGTTTGCCGCCAAATTGTCTCTAGGTCGAGGGTTTTGTGCAGGTTTTGAGCTATTTGGGAGATGATTCTGCGGTCGATTTCCGAGTAGGAAAGGAGCGTTCGACCGATGCGGCTGGCTGGATACAGGATTTGTTCGCAGGTCTCCGAGGGGGATGACAAAGCTCGATCGGGCATAAATTCTGGGGAATCTGGGAACTTAGATGCGGGTTTGTCAGACAGCAGCCTTCCCATAACTAAGACTTTTGTGGCTTTCCCGTTTGAGTCGATCGCCGGAGTGACTGTCAAATCGAACAAAAAATCTTGTCCGGCGCGGGAAAATGGATAGCTGAACCTTTGCGGGACGAGGGTTTCGATCGCCCGGCGCAGCCTGTCGAGATAAGGCGCAGGGGGGATGGGTTCTAGGGTTTCGCTGAGGGGGCGATCGACAATTTCTGCTGCTGTGAGGTTGTACTCCTGAGCTTTTTGCCAGTAAAAAGATAGATATCTACCCGTTGCGTCTTGGGTAAATACTAATTCTGCCCCTAACTCTTCAAAAAAGGCTGTAGAGGCGAGGCTCGATCGCCGGAAATCTGTGTTATAGTCCATCAGATTAGGGGATAAAAGTAATTCGGATTTTTGAGTTTTGACTTTTTGATGCCAAACTCAAGACTCAAAATTGTTTTGGGCTTTGACGGTTAATTTGTGAGTTGCGGTCTTCGGAAGAAGTAAGTTATGCAACGGATTCGTCAGGACGGATTTAACGGATTTAACCGATAGGAGGAAGCATGAAGAAGCAATATATAGCCTTTCGAGCTCTGATATCAGGTACCGCTGGCCAAACAGGGCATTTGCCAAACCGCGCATAGCTCACAACGCGATCGAACCGCTATCATATCTTCTGTTTGAGCAAGGCGAGAATCTCCTAACCTCCGGGCGCGGTTGCTATAGCGATTCAACTACAGAGTTGTTGGATATTTAATTAATGATTCACATATCAAAACTCACACCTTACAACTATTTTAGGTTTCTACCATTGCGTTTTGAGTTATTAATGAGTTCACAAATTATATTTTTATAATTTAGAACTATACTCAAAACTCAAAACTATTTGTTGTCAGCCGTTTTGGGTAATTAAACAATAAAAATTAAGATTTAGGAATTAGTAGCCTGCACAGATTAACAAACTCGTTTGAAAATTACGCCAAAATATGAGGTCTTGAACAACTAAAGCCCGGGGCCCGACAGCGCATTTTTTCCGTCGCAAAGAAGAGTTCCGAGGTTGTGAGTTAGCTGGCTCCAGAGCCGAACAACCTGTAGC
>NZ_JADEWV010000048.1 GCF_015207455.1 Microcoleus sp. LEGE 07076 | reverse complement strand
TTTGTGGGATGGGCGGGAGAGCCCGTCCTTTCTAGACGGGCTCTCCCGCCCATCCCACAAGAACAATAAAGATTGCAAGTTATTTAATTCTCATTCCTTAATTCACATCTTAAGAGCGCTAAAGCGCAACTACGTACTTTATGTGAAACTACTTGATTGCTCCGCTCTTAAAAAGGGGGATATTTGATTTTTTGACTGAAGTGCAATTAGGAATTAGCAATTGTCAAATAATATCGTTTCCGGTAGTATCGGAATCATCAAATTCAGTCAACACTCAACACTCAACACTCAACACTCAACACTCAACACTCAACACTCAACACTCAACACTCAACAGTCAACACTCAACAGTCAACACTCAACACTCAACAATCACCTGACGGTGCAACCGGAATTGATATAGCAACTACCGATTACCCAAATAATGTTTGCAGATTTCTTTATTAAACGACCAGTATTTGCTAGCGTCTGCGCCATAGTTATCGTTTTGGTAGGCGCAATTAGCATTCCTACACTGCCGATCGAACGCTTCCCCGACATCAGCCCCACCCAAATCAGCGTCACAGCCAACTATAGCGGGGCCAGTGCCGAAATTGTCGAAAATGCCGTAACAAACATCCTAGAAAGGCAAATTAACGGCGTTGAAGGACTAAAATATTTAACTTCTAGCAGCAGCAATGATGGTACTAGCACCATTACTGCCACGTTTGACCCGTCGCGCAACAAAGATATTGCCGCCGTCGATGTTCAAAATCGAGTTGCAGTCGCACAACCGCAACTACCAGATGCCGTACAGCGCACGGGAGTGAGAGTTACCAAACAATCTACCAGTCTCCTGCTGGCGATCGGCTTATTTACAGAAAACAAAGAATACGACACCGTATTTTTAAGCAACTACGCCGACTTGTATTTAGCAGATGCCCTAAAGCGGGTAAAAGGCGTTGGCGACGTGCGAATTTTTGGAGAACGCCGCTACGCAATGCGCCTGTGGATCGACCCCAATAAGTTAGCAGCTCGCCGTCTCACAATGCAAGACGTAACCAGGGCGATTAACGAACAAAACTTACAAGTTGGTGCCGGCAGAGTTGGGCAAGAACCAGCCCCAGACGGGCAAATGTATCAAATTGACTTGCGTGCTGAAAGTCGCCTCAAAGAACCCGCAGAATTTGAAAACATTGTCCTCAAAACAGAGGCAAACGGAACATTAGTTAAATTAAAAGAGGTTGGAAGAGCCGAATTAGGAGCCGAAAACTACAACTCTTTTCTGAGATTTAGAGGCAATGATGCCGTAGGTTTAGGCATTTACCAACTGCCGGGAAGCAATGCTTTGAATGTTGCCAATGCCGTCAAAGCAGAAATGGAAAAACTAGCTGTTAGTTTCCCTCCCGGCTTGATACATAGAGTAGCACTGGACACGACTTTATTTGTCCAAGAGTCGATGGCAGAAGTCATAAAAACGCTATTTGAAGCAGTTCTGCTAGTGGTGATAGTAATTTTTGTTTTCTTGCAAGACTGGCGGACTACAATTATTCCCACCATCACAATTCCAATTTCTTTGATTGGAACTTTTGCTTTTATCAAAATTTTCGGGTTTACAATTAACAGCCTATCTCTGTTTGGTCTAACACTAGCGACAGGGTTGGTGGTTGACGACGCTATTATTGTAGTAGAAAATATCGACCGTTTGATTCGCCAAGGCATGAGTGCCCGCCAAGCAGCTTTCGAGTCAATGCGGGAGCTTTTTAGCGCTGTGATTGCGACTTCCTTAGTGTTGATGGCAGTGTTCGTCCCAGTGGCATTTTTCCCCGGAACTACGGGAGCACTTTACAAACAATTTGCGCTGACAATTGCTTTTTCTGTACTGCTTTCTACCTTTATGGCTATTACCCTCACGCCCTCGCTGGCAGCTATATTGCTGCGGCGGGGGCAGAAGTATGGTGGGCCGCTGGGTTGGGTGTTCGATCGCGTTAATAGAGTTCTCGATTGGATGCAGCGCCAATACCGGGAATCCTTGATATTTCTCACAAGATTTAAAACTGTTGTCACCCTCCTATTCATCGCTTCTCTGGGATTAACAGCTTGGCTTTATCTATCAGTACCAACAGCATTTATCCCAGAAGAAGACCAGGGTTATTTTTTGACAATTATTCAAGGCCCCCAAGGCGTTTCTCTGCAATATACTCGGCAAGTAATGGATGAAGTTGAGCAAGAAATTCTTAAGCTTCCTGAAGTTGTCGGTACTTTTTCAGTAGGAGGCTTCGGTTTTAGCGGTAGCACTTCCAACCAAGGTATTATTTTTACTACGCTTAAACCCTGGAGCGAACGTCACGGAGAAAGTCAAACTGTACAAGCAATTATTGGCGGCTTGCGGGGTAAGCTGATGGCGATTCCAGAAGCGAGAATTTTTCCGGTGAATCCGCCAGCCATTCAAGGTTTAGGTCAATTTGGAGGCTTCCAATTTCAATTGCAAGACCGCAAAGGTAACAGCGGTTTAGATGCAATGGTTCAGACGATGGGCGGGATTTTGAAGCAGGCGAATCAGACACCGGGATTGCAGGCGGTATTTAGTACGTTTGCAGCGAATACGCCTCAGTTAATTGTGGAGGTTGACCGCAATCTGGCGAAGGCTTTGGATATTTCTCTTGATGATATTTTCAGTACGCTGCAAACGGCTCTGGGTTCGCAGTATGTCAACGATTTCAATCTCCAGCAGCGCAATTATCGGGTGTACGTTCAGGCGGACAAACAGTTTCGCGCTAACCCTGAAGATATTGGTAAATTGTATGTGCGATCTGGAAAGAATGAAATGATTTCTTTGAGCAATTTGGTGAAGCTAACTCCGGTGGTGGGAGCCCAAACTGTTAATCACTACAATTTATACAGGTCAATTGAAATTACGGGTTCTCCGGCTCCGGGATCGAGCTCTGGACAGGCAATTAAATCGATGGAAAAGGTGGCAAGTCAAGTTTTACCAGCGGGTTTTGGCTATGAATGGTCGGGGACTTCTTTAGAAGAAATTGAGTCTGGGGGTCAAGCTCCAATTATTTTTGGTTTGGGGCTGATTTTTGTGTTCTTGGTTTTGGCGGCTCAGTACGAAAATTATGTCGATCCTTTTATTATTTTGCTGGCGGTTCCTCTGGCGATTTTAGGGGCACTTTTAGCTCAGTCGCTGCGGGGTTTGGCAAATGATGTTTATTGTCAGATTGGTTTGGTGATGTTGATTGGGTTGGCTAGTAAAAATGCGATTTTAATCGTGGAGTTTGCTAATCAGTTGCGGGAGCAGGGGTATTCAGTTACTAAGGCAGCAGTTGAGGCGTCTCAGGAGCGTTTGCGACCGATTTTGATGACTTCTCTGTCTTTTATTTTGGGTATTGCTCCTCTGATTAACCCAGAAGGTGCGGGGGCTGCGAGCCGCCGATCGCTAGGGAATGCGATCGCCGGAGGGATGGTTGTTTCTACTTTCTTGAGTTTGTTTATAGTTCCAGTTTTGTATGTGGTGATTGTCTCGGCTCGCGATCGCTTTACGAAACGCGATCGCCCGCAAAATCCGCCGGATGATGGCACAATTTTGGATGGGAAAAGTGTCTCGGATCGGGAGATTGAACGGGATAAAGTATCGCCGCTTTAGTTGGTAAGTGGAAAATACCATTGTTGGTTTTCTGAGGATAGTTGGTGCGATCGCCCAAAACCCCCAAATCCGCAATCAAAACCCCCAAAGCCCCCAGATTAGTCCGGGGATAAATTCTTCAATCCAAAATCCCAAATCTAAAATCCCAAATCTAAAATCTAAAATCGGTTGACGGCGACCCCCATCTGCGGCTACGCTTTGAAATTAGAGGTTGCTTGCTTGTAAAGGAGGCAGCCTGCATCCCCTCCGCTTCGCTCCGCCCAGAAATCTAGTTGCACTCCCTCCGCTTCGCTTCGCCCAAAGCTGCGGCAAACAGCAATGGACAGCTAACCGCCAAACTGATACCAGCAGTCTGGAGGCTCCGAGAATCTTAACATTCTCTGTAGCCGCCCTGCTATGCGTTGAAAAGCGGGGCGGCTGGGTTTTTGGGTTTTTCTAGAAAACCCAAAACCAGGAGAAGATAATTATGTCACAGGAATTCGTGCCTGACGATCACGAATCCGAGCGCCCAAATGACAATTCAGCAGCAGAATCGGAACAGGATGTGGTGCTGTTAACCGTCATTCTGAGTGAGTAGCTTAGGATTTACGCACGGGTGGTCAGAAACCGGGTTTTTTACGAGAAGAGGCGTTACACTACGCAGATTTGGTAAAAAACCCGGTTTCTAGTCCTGGGAGTATGTCAGTTCTGTCTGAAAGTCGCATTCCCATAAGTAGGGTTTGCTGAATAATCGATCGCATATTGCCTCGTCTGGGTTTTTGATCGCGCGATCGAGAGTAAAGTCGCCGTGATAAACAGGTAGAATAGGTCAAAACCCGTGCATCACAACCTGCGATCCTGTACAAAAAAGCTGAGCTTGCCTCTAGCCCCTATCCGAGTTTGAACTGCCTTTCGGAGGAATGTTGTCAGCAGACAACCGTTGGGTAAAAATGGGCGAACTAATGTATCCCGTGGTCAGAATTTGAATCAGAATATGCTCAAAACTTCCCCACAGAAAAGGGCGCGCCAGCCAAATCCTTTCGGATGGCATTGGGGGCATTAATCATCAAATAAAAACTCGGAATTAGCTCCGCGTGAAACAGTCGAACAGATCCGTGAAAACCCCTATCTACAATACTTTATCGGTCAATCGAGCTACAGCAATGAACTACCATTTGACCCATCACTATTAGTACACTTTCGACGGGCGTATCAGTCCGAACCAAATTAATAAATTCAACGAACGCATGGCCCTTAAAAATGCGTTCTACCACCCCAATCAAACCCGAAAAAAAAGGATTCGGATGCCAAAAATGAGTCACCCAATCGCGACAAACTAATCATAGATGCAACCTGCGCCCCAGCCGACATTAGTTATCCGACCGACCTAGGACTATTAAACGCAGCCCGAGTTCATACAAAAAAAATCATAGACATCCTGTATAAACAAATCAAAGAAAAAATCCACAAAAAACCAAGAACCTACCGTAATAAGGCCAGAAAAAATTACTTAGCAGTAGCCCAACAAAGACGACCAACCCGAAACAAAAGAAGACAGGCTATCAAAAAACAACTTCAATATATCAAAAGAAACGATTCTCATATTGAACACTTAATTGATGCAGGTGCGACCCTATAAGCTTTGAATAAAAAGCAATATAAAACCTTGCTAGTCCTCACAGAATAAGTCTCTTGCCAACAGCAATGGTTGTTTGACAATAACAAACAGAGTATTGAGGATAGAATAGTAAGTTTAAGCCAACCCCATATTAGTCCCATTGTCAGAGGAAAAGCAGGGAAAAGCGTAGAGAGGCGAGCCAAACTATCAGCCAGTTGTTTTGAAGGATATGTATTTTTAGACCGGATGAGCTGGGATAACTTTAACGAATCTCTTTACTTAAAAGCCTAAGTAGAAGCTTATTATAGGTTCACAGGATATTATCCAGAGTGGCGTTGCTGAATTAGGGTATGATAGATTGAGAGTACGATTGCCAGAAAATAACACTTCAAAAAACATAGAGCTTATGCAATGTCCTGAATGTCAGTCAACTTACGTTAATAAAAATGGTCATAAAAAAGGTAAACAGAATTATATTTGTGTCGATTGTGGCAGACAATTTATAGATTGCTATAAACCTCATAAAGGTTACTCTGAGGATGTGAAACGTGAATGCCTCACAATGTATGTCAATAATCTGGGTTTTCGAGCAATAGAGAGGATTAAAGGAGTACATCACACCAGCATCATCAATTGGGTCAAACAAGTAGGAGAATTGCTGCCTGATGCTTATGAACCAGAGACAATTCCCAAAGTTGGAGAACTTGATGAACTAGAAACATTTGTTGGTAAAAAAAAATAAAATTTGGTGAGCGACGGCAGTTAATCACTTTCAGCCAGGGATTTTAGGATGGGTGCGGGCGACCATAGTGCAGCAACTTTTCGACCCTTATGGGAATTAGTGGGTAACTGGAAATGTTATTTTTATGTAACAGATGGATGGCCAGTTTATCCCATGTTTATTCCAGATGGAGACCAAATTATCTGTAAAACTTACATGACCCGAGTAGAGGGAGAAAATACGCGACTACGACATTACGCAAGCCCGACTTCATCGCAAGACACTTTGCTATTCTAAGTCGAGAGATATGCTCAAAAAATGCATTCGCTTATTAATTCATTATCTTAAGTTTTGGGAGGTTCCGGTTCCCTATCCAGGGAATCATTTCAATCGCGTTCGAGCGAGGCAAATAAAGTAACTAATACATCCCTGCGATCGTACAAATCATACCTAAATTCAGCAACGCCCGCTCGGCGTATGGCTTTAGGAATTTTGAAAACTACAAAAATAGATGTTTGCTTACTTGGTATTTTAATTGTTAGTTTGGCATACCAAGTAAGGAAGAACCTCAATTTACCGGACACGATATCACTCAAATATTTCTATTTTCCCAATGAGTGCGAAATTTTCATCAGCAAATCAGCACGATTTAGCAAAAAAAATATTGTTTAACAGATTTTTTTAACAAGTTTTGGAGCGATACAGAAACCGCAGATTCTAAGCAGATGCAACACAAATAAACGCAGATATTTTTTTGAATAGTTTCTGATTTTTGTAATAAGTTTAGTACAAATTAGGGTTCGCTAACATCTAAACCCAGCCGTTCCCCAACATTAATATAAACCGGAGTGCTGCTTTCAAAAAGAGAAGGTCTAGCCTTCTGATTCCCCAGCCACACAAAAAAACTGCTGAGTGCTGGAGCCGGATCTTGATCGCGGCGCAGCGTGTAGATCAAACCTTCGCACGGCCCGTTAACGCGACTGCTGGTGCAAATCACTTTCTGATTGTTGACAATGCCGACAGTGACATAATTTAGCTGTTTGTTGCGGCTGTAATTTTCTAGGCGCTGAGTGACTTGTTTGCAGCGAGTCAGAGGATCGTAGCCAGAACCCGAAAAGAAATTAGAATTCCAGCGAATCCAAGGTTCCCTAAACCCTTGCGGATTTTGATACACAGTCATGGGTTCGCCGGTGGAGGTATCGCAGACAAAGCCTCCGAGTCCCAGATTTGATTGATTGTAGCTGGGGCTGGGCTGGAGCGAAATATTGCTGAGAATATCAAACCCGTTCGGTAAGGTTTGCGATCGCAACGACATCAAAGAATCGATCGGGATTGCCGCATTCAACCCTGTTTTAATCTCCTCAACCTGACCGTTCCACTGGCTCATCACCGTACCAACAGTATCTCCCTGACCGTGAATTCCCACAACAGTGCCATCAGCATCAAATACAGGCCCGCCGCTCATGCCGCGCCTGGTGACAGCTTGATACCGGAGCCCGTACCCCGATGATGCGCGATCGAGGCGAGAAGAAACAATACCTACTGTAAATTCAAGTTTTCTTTCATACCAAGAAGCGATGGGCAGTGGATAGCCAGCAACGTAAATAGTAGAACCAACTACAGCACGTTTTGATTCGCCAATTGGCGCTACTGGATAATTTTCTCGGCTGTAAAATTGGATCAGAGCTAAGTCTATATCGCGGTCTTTTTTCGGCAGCCGCTGTATTCTGATTGCTCTATAATTTTTTTCTAAATGAGTGCGAATGCTGTATTCTTGGGCGAGACTGGCAACAACGTGATTCGCAGTCAAAACCGTATAAATATTGCCTTGCTTTGCAATAATTACTCCCGAACCGCTAGTAGCAAAACCCAGCGTATTGTTAACTTCGACGGTGCTCAACGTTGCTACCTGGGCAATTTCTTGGGCTGTTTTGGCACAAGCAGCATATTGTTGACAGACAATTGCTGTCGCCGTTATTGCACCGGTCAAGATGATGGTCAGCGCCCCGAACCGCAAACTCGATACATTCATCGCTAACTCCCTAGATCCGACGAGACAAACTGCAAGTACAAGTATAACGGCGTAAATATTTGTAGTTGGCACGAGGCAGGATTCAGGAGGCAGAAGACAGGAGGGTTTTAGCCTCATCGAGCTTTTTTAACACAGTTGTGTTTTTTCCTGCTGCAGACTTACTTAATACCGATCGGCATTCTCCCACTGGATTTAACCATTTTTTCCCAAAATTCTCGCGTCCGTTCGCTTCCGCGTTCAAAAGTATAGACCTCAAAATCGGGATGTCGATACTTGCCCGCACCGTTAAGTCCCACCAAGAAATTTTTGGCATTAAAAATCGGACTACCGCTCCTGGCAATTTTAACCTGATTTGTATACCGCAAGCTATAGCTTTGAGGGAAAGATTTCGGCAGCAGCAACTCTACAACCCCCGCGCTACTGCCAAAACCTCAGCACCGGCAGGGAATCCGGCGGGCGAGCAGCTAATGTCCCGCTGCTGTTGATTCCCTGCTTGTCAGTGCTAATTTATACTCAATATCCCTGCGGAACTAAACATCCCCCAGCTTCCTGGCAACTTCCATGGGTTGGTGGGCGAACTGCTGTCGGCCGCGAAAATTGTCCGATCGCCCCAGAGAAGAAAATTTCGCCATCTGGATGCGTACTGCAGTTAGACTCGCCAATTTTTCTCGATAGCCCTCCCGAATTGGCGATCGAATTGAAAGTTGCCCAAATATTAATGAAGGCTGGAGGATGGCGAAAAAATAGGTTCTTGTTCCCCTTCCTCCGTGCTTTCTTCTAGTTTTCCCCTCACATCAATGTAAGGAATCTTACGGGTTTCATCAAAAGACGGCATCCCGACATATCCTTGACGCCAAGCTAACAAATTATACAAAGAGCCGATCGGGTCTTGGCCGGGTCTGAGAGTATAAATCAAATTTTGACACAAACCGTTGACTTGATTCGCCGTACAGATGACGTTTTGGCCGTTCATCTGACCTGCTGTAATGTACTTGAGCGCCCGGTTCCGGCGGTAGATTTCAAGGCGCTGGCTGACTAATTGACACCGAGTTTGCCGATTGTAGCCAGAACTGGAAAAATAATCTGAAGTCCACTCAATCCAAGGCTCGATCGCACCTTTAGAGTTTCGGTACACCGTTACGGGCGCACCGGTCGAGTTGCTGCACGAAAATCCCTTTTCTGTGGGTGAACTCCAGCCGTAACTAGGCTCAAAAGGCGCTGTCAGGCTGCTGAGGGCGATCGCGCTTGCCGCCAAAACTTTGGTCAATAATTGCTGATTCATGACGATGTGCTCACTATTTTTGATGGAATTGGATAGAAAAATCACCAAATGTTGCGATCGCACCCTCGATCCGCCAGAGGCTGGCTGGGGAATTATGTGGTTCGCGACTTGCACGTTTGCCCTACCAAATCCGCCTTAAATACCCCCTTTATTTCTTAGTCAGGGTCGCCGACAAAACTTTGTATAGTCCTGGTTTCAACCACCGAGTCATCAGGGATTCTTAACGCCGATTTTTTTTGTATAAATGCACACTAAACCAATTGATACGACCGCTGCGAAGGAGATAGTAAAATGCGCGCGCAAGTCGAAACTATGTCCTTATTACTACTAATCAAGGTCAAGGTTTTGCCAACCGGAAAAAATGCTTTTTAAATCACACATCGGCATGGAGCGAGTGGCAACGCCAAACCACACCGCTGACCGGGTATTTGATATGACTTCCGGTCTAGCGCTGCAAGCTTAATCTGATGGGATACGGAGCCATCCGCGCGCGATCGCATCAATTGCGTTGCCCATTTACGTGAAACAACACTAAAATACAGGTATTAATCAGAACCATTAACTTATTTTCGTGTCCGTATTGCGGATGGCGGGAAATACTCTTAAGTGAGTGTAATCAGGGACTAAGTGCTTTCTACCACCAAACTTCACCCTCAATGCACAGACATTTAGTTGAGTATTAGAAACTATGAACCGTATTTGCAAACAGTTCGAGTATTTAGCCGCAGGATTAATTTTGATGGGTGGTAGCAGTTGTTTCACCTATGATGCAGCGAACTTAACCGCAAACGGGAGCCAATCCCGAACGGGCGTCGGTAAATTCAGAGACCTACAGCTAACGAGAAATCTAGTTGAGGGTCGATCGACTCAATCCGCGCTCCCCTCTAACTCTATTCCCCCAGTTTTAGCCACTGGAGTAGCATCAGAGAATACTGTCACCGTTAAAATTTATAAGGTAGACAATCTCTGTCAAACTCTCAACCCGGAAACAGTAACAGGCCCAAACAATCAGTTAATGTCATCCGCCGTTAATGAAGTGTTAAAGCAGCAGATTTTCGATAGTCTCGGTTTGGTTGGCTATCGGCTGACGATCGACCGCGACCTCGGAATAGCTACCCTGGATCTGCGGGCCTTCGGGAATTCCCGGCAGAAACTGCAAAATCTGTCGAGCTGTCAAATGCTAGGTTTGTTTGGAGGCGTGCGCCAAACTTTGATCCGTTATGCTCCTTGGCAAATCAAAACAGTGCGTTTTACAGAGCTCGGACAGAACATTGTCAGCACAGTTCGAGAATAATCGATTAATATAATTAGAGATGGGAATTATAGCATTTTCGATTGAGGCATTGAAGACTTTGATTGAAGAATTAAAGAATAGGCAATTACTTGTTCTGTAGGAGTTTGGATCGAGAACATCTCAAGGAATGCAAAAAGTATTATTTTAACGCTGTGCGAGCGTCCTGGCTTGCGAATATATCACCAAGCGAGCGAGACGCTCGCACTACAAATACAAAACACAGATGCTTCTTTTGTATCTCTCCTACAGTTCATTGTTTTTCGTAGCTGGTATTACCCAATTCCATCTTCTTTAAAAAGGGTTCGGAGAGATTGCATAAACCTTCCAACCCTTCGAGATCCTTTGATTCTGCCTAACTCCTGCAACACAACACACCGCAATTGACATGACACTACCTGACGGCCCCAAAAACCCCCGCTTCGTGCAGCTAATTCAATGGATTGGCGATCCGCTTAGATACATGGATGTCAGCGCCAAAAAGTACGGCGAGATTTTCACGACTCGGTGGGGAAACCTTGAACCCTTCGTGATGATCCACAACCCGCAAGCGATCCAGGAAATGCTCAACAGCAAAGCCCTTGAGGCTCCAGGCGATATCAACGGTATTCTCAAACCTTTGCTGGGAGAACAATCGATGATTGTAATCTCCGGAGAAAAGCACAAACGCCAGCGCCAATTATTGATGCCGCCCTTTCACGGCGAACGGATGCGTAACTACGCTCAACAAATTTGCGATATTACTCGAGATGTTGCCACCAAATGGACGGTCGATCGACCTTTTGTCGCCCGCACCGCCATGCAAGAAATCACCATGCGGGTAATTTTGCAAGTAGTCTTCGGACTAGATGAAGGGCCGCGGTTGCAGCAACTGTCTCCGCTGCTGGCTTCAATTATCGATACCACCGGCTCTCCGCTGCGATCGAGTATGCTATTTCTGCCCTGGATGCAGCAAGATTGGGGCGCTTGGAGTCCTTGGGGACGAATGAAACAGCAGCAGCGCAAAATTCAGGAACTGATGGACGCCGAAATTGCCGAACGCAGACTGCAACCAGACAGCAACCGCGCCGACATTCTCAGCTTAATGATGGCCGCGCGCGACGAAAACGGCGAACCGATGACGAATGAAGAATTGCGCGACGAGTTGATGACGCTGCTGTTTGCAGGCCACGAAACCACAGCAACTGCCTTAGCTTGGGCATTTTACTGGACTCACAGTTTGCCTGCGGTGCGCCAGAAACTGCTGCAAGAATTAGACAGTTTAGGCGAAAATCCCGACCCGATGGAGATTTCCCGGTTGCCGTACCTGAGTGCAGTTTGTCAAGAGACACTCAGAATTTACCCGGTGGGAATGCTGACATTTCCGCGAGTAGTGCGCCAGCCCCTGGAACTGATGGGACATCAACTCGAACCGGGTACGGTGGTTTTCGGCTCGATTTATTTAACCCACAGGCGCGAGGATTTGTATCCAGAACCGCTGCAATTTAAGCCGGAACGGTTTTTGGAGAGGCAATTCTCGCCTTACGAGTATTTGCCCTTTGGAGGCGGCAGCCGCCGCTGTATCGGCTTGGCGCTGGCGCAGTTGGAGATGAAACTGGTGCTGGCAACCATTTTGCGCGATTTCGACTTGGTATTGGCCGAGAAAAAGCCGGTAGAGGCAAAACGCCGAGGGGTGACTTTAGGGCCGGCCGGCGGAGTGCGGATGGCTCTACTGGGGCGGCGGATGCCACAGCAGAAGCCTGAACCTGTTGTGAGCGGGATTTAAAGTTGTAGCAACCGCTACATAAAAACCGCTAGAATCCTTAAGCTGTAACCATCGCCAGCTCTCAACTTTCAAATTTTAAGTCTAAAATGGTATGAGCCTTGCAAACATACCTTAAAAGCAAAAGTGGGTGATTGCAATAGCCCTCTTGATATCTCGAAAGCTTGCCTGCCATACTTTAGAAACATATGCATACCCTGTTATTCAGCAAGGTCGGAAGCGTGTTGGCATTGCCAGCAATCTTCCGGCCTCTTTATTTGACGTAATTGCAAAAATAGTTAGGACGATGCTCGCGTGCCATCGCACAAAAATCTTTTTTTCTTGTGGGACGTTGCTCTGAGCATCGTCCCACAATTTGATTAAAAGGACTGAGGCAAGAGGTCTATTTTTTTTGGCTACTTGAGGCATTGGGCTTTCTGATGCAGCAACGCAAAAGCATCGATTTATTCGTGCTTGAAATAAATAGTTAGGCACGGATGGGCGATCGCAAACCGGGTTTTTTGGGAAAACACTTGGCGGCCGCCCGCAAATAAGAAAAAAACCCGGTTTCTTTGATTGGAGTGCCTCCAGAACACCCTAATCTAGAGGTTTTGTCTCCAATTGAAATAGAATCGGACAGCAAGTTTAAGGAATTACTAAGGAATAATTAATAAATTATTAAATAATCTCCTTCTCTTCCAATCTCAATCTTCAGTTTTCAGAAATTCTGATACCGAGACTGACTTCGGCAGACTCTCGATATCTTGAATTTCGCTTTCGTGAGCAAAGAATTCGACTTCTTTGTCGTCAATCTGGATCTGATAGCTAGCGGTAGCAGTCACAATCCGCCGCTTTTTTTTATCTTCTATTAAAACCCAACACACGACAGGTCTGACCCACCTCTCTACGTGCTGGCTTTGCTTTGTACTCCCAAAGGCATACCAGCCTTTAGCTTCAATAATTTGCAGCACTTTAAAATCGTTACTTGCCATAAATATCTCGATCGCGTTAACTTGACTATTATTCTTAGATAGAACGTCATGCTTGCTAAATAGGGCAAAGCTTTGGGAATTATAAGCTGGACTTGACAACCAGAATTTTAGTCGCCAACCAGCGGTTTAGCAGGGCAGGGTCTGCGTTGTTGACCGCTAAATTTAGTGCGATGTTTTGTACTCTCCTACAATTACGGTCAATTATTTATACTGTGTCCTCGAAACATAGTTTTGCAGCAGCCAAAACCGCAGCCGGCTAGACCGCAGTTAAGTGCATTTAAGTGGATGCCAACGGCTTCTAATGTCTGGTTGGTAATAGCGATCGGCATACAATACTCTTCAAACTTTCTGCTGCAATCAACAGTCATATTTGCCGGATGGGCTAAAACGTAACTAGAGATTGCCGCTTTTAATTCTAAGGCGTGGCGTGCTTAATTCCCAATTAATTGTATGGTTTAGTTGATAACTGCCAAACTGTCGATCGCACTACCACAGCCGTGTCTAACTCTTCGATTAACGTCACCGTTAAACTGTTCGCCGCCTTCGGTGAAGCCTACGGAGTTTCTGAAATTACTGTAGAACTTCCTCGGGAAACTCCAGTGTCTCAAGTTCTCGAAAGATCGATCGCCCAGTATCCTCAATTAGAACAGTGGCGCGATCGTACCCGCTTCGGCCTCAACCTAGAATTCGTCTCTCCCGACACCATCCTCCAAGACGGCGACGAAGTTGTACTCATCCCCCCCGTCAGCGGCGGGTAGCAGGGCCGTTGACTGTTGACTGTTGACTGTTAAGAAGGGCCCGCACTCACAGGCACCGCCCCTACTGACTGTTGACTGTTGACTGTTGACTGTTAAGTTTTGTAACAATTCCGTTGGCAAATCATCCTTGACTTCGATCGGGCCCGCACGCGGGGATGAGGATTTGCATTCCCAGTTAGAGCCAGAAAACGAGTCTAATTCTTGTGGGGTGGGCGTCCCGCCCGCCCAAAGATGCAAGTTAAATAAAGTGCATATTTACAGCTAAATCAATCCCGACCAAAAAAGTCGGGTATGGTTGACGGGGTAGATCCACCGTGCTAATCTGTCCTAAGAATTAGAAAACATCGCAAAACTAGAGAGTTGAGCTATGACCCAAGCGACCAGAACCCAATCCACAGCAGCAACCTTCACAGCCCTTAAATGTAAAGAATGCGGCGAAGAGTACGAACTCCAAGCCAAGCACGTCTGCGATTGCTGTTTTGGCCCGCTAGAAGTCAAGTACGACTACGATGCGATCCGGCGCACCGTTACCCGCCAAACCATCCAAGCCGGCCCCAACTCGATCTGGCGCTACCGCGCATTTTTACCAGTCGCTACAGATAACGTCATTGATGTCGGTACGGGGATGACTCCTTTAGTAAAATCCCACCGCTTGGCGCGCCGCCTGGGTCTAAAAAATCTTTATATTAAAAACGATGCCGTCAATATGCCCACTCTCAGCTTCAAAGATAGAGTGGTGTCAGTCGCCCTCAGCAGAGCTAGAGAATTGGGTTTCACAACGGTATCCTGTGCCAGCACCGGCAACTTAGCCAACTCCACCGCTGCGATCGCCGCCCACGCCGGCCTCGACTGCGTAGTCTTCATTCCCTCCGACTTAGAAGCAGGCAAAGTCCTCGGCACTCTGATTTACAATCCTACTGTCATGGCAGTTCACGGCAATTACGACCAAGTTAACCGCCTCTGCTGCGAAGTAGCCAATACACACGGCTGGGGATTTGTCAATATCAACTTGCGCCCCTACTATTCCGAAGGCTCGAAAACTCTCGGTTACGAAGTTGCCGAACAGCTAGGCTGGCAATTGCCAGACCACATCGTCGCCCCCCTCGCCTCCGGTTCCTTATTCACAAAAATCTACAAAGGTTTTCAAGAATTTATCGAAGTCGGTTTAGTGGACGACAAAAAAGTGCGGTTCAGCGGCGCGCAAGCCGACGGCTGTTCGCCGATCGCCCAAGCATACCGCGAAGGTCGCGATTTTGTGACACCGGTGAAACCGAATACCATTGCTAAGTCGATCGCGATCGGCAATCCAGCCGACGGTATGTACGCCTTGGAAATCGCCCGCAAAACCAACGGCAATATCGAATCCGTCAGCGACACCGAAATCATCGAAGGCATGAAACTGCTAGCCGAAACCGAAGGCATCTTCACCGAAACCGCAGGCGGCACAACGATCGCAGTCTTGAAAAAACTTGTAGAAGCAGGTAAAATCAACCCCGACGAAACCACCGTCGCCTACATCACCGGCAACGGCTTGAAAACCCAAGAAGCTGTCCAAGGTTACATCGGCGAACCCATCACCCTCGAACCAAAAATCGAAGCCTTCGAGCGTGCCCTCGAACGCGCCCGGACACTCGAACGCTTAGAATGGCAGCAAGTTTCGGTTTAATTATTAGTCATTAGTCATTAGTTATCAAGCTGTTGACTGTTGACTGTTGACTGTTGACTAAGGACTACTGACTACTGACTACTGACTAAGGACTAAAAAAATGACTGTTAAAGTTTTAATACCCACTCCCCTGCAAAAATTCACTAACAATCAAGCCACTATCGAATGCGGCGGCGGCAACATTTCCGAACTGATTGAATCGCTAGAAACAAATTGCCCCGGCATCAAAAAAAGCTTGTGCGACGAAAAGGGAGAACCCCGCAGGTTTCTGAACTTCTACGTCAACAGCGAAGATATCCGCTTTTTGGAAGGCACAGAAACTTCCCTCCAAGATGGCGATGAAGTGAGCATTGTTCCAGCAGTTGCTGGCGGCTGATTAATTTTCAACCGCAGATTGAGGCTGATCAACACAGATGAACGCAGATAGTTATCAAATCTATCTGCGTTCATTTGCGTTCGTCTGCGGTTGAAATCAAAGTTTTAATTCAATACGGTTTTTTAACCGCAGATTGAGGCAGATCAACACAGATGAAGGCAGATAATTATTAAATTAAATCTATCTGCGTTCATTTGCGTTCATCTGCGGTTGCCAATCACGATCGTACTACGAGACGACGGAAGCTACTTTTGCAGCAGTCCGAGGACGGCGACGACCTGTTACTTTATTCACAGGGGCTGGTACTGGCGCGGATGGCGCTGATGATACTAGCTTAGGTGCTTCGATCGACAGTTGAGGTGTTTGCACGGTTTCCGATCGCACTGCTTCTTCTGGAATTTGCATCAGGAATACCAGCATCGGATTGCTTTGCAGTTCCCGGCGCAGGACTCGCCCAATTGCTTTTTCGATTTGGGTTTGAACTCCTACCCAGTCAACTTCGATTTGCGAGTCATCAGTGGGGGGTTTGACAAATTCTGTCCAACGATCGCTCAAAACTGTTTCAATGGTTTGATTGATTAATCCGATCACCTGCGCGCGATCGGCTGATGTGACTACACCTTTTAAGTGGACTTCCGGCTTTGCAACTAATTTGCCTTCCCAATTCAAAGCCGCAGCTACTGTCACGGCACCGTCTCCAGCTAACTGCTGGCGTTCTTTCAGGATATTCGCCTTGACAACGCCCGATCGAGAAGCATCTACTAATTCAATTCCTGAAGGTACTTTACCGCTAACTTCGATCGAATTTTCCGTTAATTCTACGACATCGCCGTTGTCAATAATCACCATGTTGCTCGCGGGAATGCCCATGCTTTGAGCCGTTTTGGAGTGCTGAACCAACATCCGGTGTTCCCCGTGTACCGGCAAGAAGAACTTGGGACGAGTCATGTTGATCATTAACTTTTGGTCTTCCTGACAGCCGTGGCCCGAAACGTGAATTCCTTTGTCGCGCCCGTAAACTACGTTTGCGCCCAGCATCATCAGTTTGTCGATCGTGTTTACCACGGAGATCGTATTTCCCGGAATCGGATTAGCCGAGAAAATGACTGTATCGCCTTTTCTGATTTTCAGTTCGTGATGTTCGCCGTTAGCAATGCGAGTCATTGCCGCCATCGGTTCGCCTTGGGAACCCGTCGTCAAAATCAAAATTTTGTCTTCTGGCAAATTTCGTATTTCTTTGAGCGGTTTGAAAATACTATCTTCGCATTTGATGTAGCCGAGATTGCGGCAGTGAGCGATGACGTTCAACATCGATCGACCCACCACTCCGACGTACCGATTGTTTTTCTTAGCCAATTCCAAAATAATTTGCAATCGGTGTACCGACGAAGCAAAAGTCGTGATCATTATCCGTCCCGTTGCTTGAGCGATAATTCTGTCTAAATTCGGAGCAACAGAACGTTCTGAAGCTGTAAAACCAGGAACTTCCGAATTAGTAGAATCGCTGATCAAGCACAGCACGCCTCTCTCGCCGTACTCCGCCAGCTTTTGCAAATCAAAATGCTCGCCGTCTACAGGAGTATGGTCAATTTTAAAGTCTCCGGTGTGGATCAAAATTCCCACAGGAGTGTGAATTGCCACCGTGAAACTGTCTGCCATCGAGTGAGTGTTGCGAATGTATTCGACTAAGAAATTCTTGCCAATTCTTACCGTGTCGCGGGGTCTAACTGTCCTCAATTCGGTGCGGTGGGATACTCCTGCTTCTTCCAATTTTCCGGCTAGCAAAGCCATCGCCAAACGCGGGCCGTAGATGACTGGAATTTCAAATTGTTTGAGGTGATAAGGGATGCCCCCAATGTGGTCTTCGTGACCGTGAGTCACGATCATACCTTTAATTTTGTGGCTGTTTTCCCGCAGGTAAGTCATGTCTGGGAGGACAATATTTACGCCGTGCATTCCATCTGTCGGGAAGGCTAAACCTGCATCTAAAAGAATTATTTCGTCGCCGTACTCGAACACACAAGTGTTTTTGCCGATTTCGTGGAGCCCGCCGAGGGGAATAACTTTTAGAGCCGATGCAGTTGTATTCTTGATCATGCGTATCCTTTGTTAGTTATTTTTGTTATTTGACTGTTGTCTGTTGACTGTTGTCTGTCGCTACTGTCTAGACCTCTCCAATAATCCCTGTGGAACCGGCATCCTGCCTGTTCTATACAAGCTTTTTGGGAGGTGTTTACTATCTGTTGTTCGTGGATGGGGGCGATTTTTTTCCAGATTTTTGTGGAAAACTCCCCGACGGGGTTTTACTCTCCCGTACAGTCAGTTGTCTCCAATCCTCAATCAGCAATTCTTAATTATCAGCTAATAACTCATAGCTCATAACCAGTGACTGATGACTAATGACTAATAACAACCAATATTCAGTTGTCTGAAAACTCGTTCTCGCCTATGTAGTCGGGCTAGCTGATACCAGGGCTAGCTGATTCAGTACGTCCTTTAACTTTTGAGTGATCTCAACGGGCGGATCGCACAGCGGCGGACGGGTGGAACCTACATCCCAGCCTTGAAGTTTGAGAGCTGCCTTGACGGGAATGGGATTTGTGGTGAGAAAAAGAGCTTTAAACAGGTCAAAAAGTTGCAAGTGAATCTGGGTAGCGACTTGAACTTGACCGGCCTCGAAAGCTGCGATCATCTGTTGCAGTTGCTCTCCTACCAGATGGCTGGCTACGCTAACTACACCAGATCCTCCTACCGCCAACATTGGCAAAGTTAGGGAATCATCTCCAGCATAGATGGCAAA
Source organism: Microcoleus sp. LEGE 07076 (assembly GCF_015207455.1). Taxonomy (GTDB): domain Bacteria; phylum Cyanobacteriota; class Cyanobacteriia; order Cyanobacteriales; family Microcoleaceae; genus Microcoleus. The sequence continues at coordinate 18,503 of NZ_JADEWV010000048.1, read as the reverse complement.
TTCAGGGGGTGTCAAGCGTCGGATTTGGCTGGCTTGATCCAAGTTGCCACTTGCTTCTTTTACGGCCACAATGTTGGGGATTTGGGCCAGTCGAGCTACTGTTTCCGGCAACATATTTTGGCCTGTACGACCGGGGATGTTATATAACATTATAGGCAATTCTGGTGCAGATTGCGCGATCGTCCGAAAATGATTGTACAAACCTTCTTGTGGCGGCTTGTTGTAATAAGGAACCACCTGCAAGCACCCGTCCAATCCTAGTTTAGCTGCTTTTTGCGTAGCGGAGACTGCTTCTGAAGTAGAATTCGAGCCGGCTCCTGCTATTACCAAAGCTTTACCGGAGACTGCCTTTTGCACCACCTGAAATAATTCGTATTCTTCATCCCAGCTCATAGTGGGAGACTCGCCAGTAGTTCCGCACACTACCAAGCCATCAGTACCGCGATCGGCTAAATGAACTGCCAATTGTTCTGCTACCGCATAGTTAACGCTGCCGTCTTCCTTAAACGGCGTAATCATTGCAGTCAGAACCCGTCCAAACTTTACCACACTTTCTCCGATTTTAGACTTTTGATTTTTGATTTTAAATTTTTGATTTCAGATGAAAGGTTTATCTAAAATCCCCAATTTCAATTTCCATGCTTGCTAGGGTTCCCCCTAGTTAGAAGCCGCCGCCACTTGGGTTGGCAACAAATCTTTTTGGGCCAGCAACTCAGCTATCTGCACCGCATTTAAAGCCGCCCCTTTGCGGATTTGATCCCCAGACAGCCACATCTCCAACCCGCAGGGGTGAGAAATATCTTGGCGAATCCTGCCGACTAACACCTCATCTTTACCGCTGGCTTCTGCTGGCATCGGGAAATAATTAGCTTGCCAGTCTTCTACCAGCTTAACCCCGATCGCCCCCTTCAAGATTTCCCTAGCCTCGATCGGGCTAAAAGGCTCTGCAAACTCTAGGTTAATCGCCTCCGAATGGGCGCGCAGTACGGGAACCCGCACGCAAGTTGCCGTAATTTTAATCTCGTCCGTACCAAAAATCTTCCGAGTTTCGTTTACCATTTTCATTTCTTCCTCACAATACCCCAAATCGTTAATCGGCGTATTGTGCGGAAACAAATTAAAAGCTAAAGGGTAGGGAAATATATCTGTTTTGGGAGTTTCCCCTGCCAAAATTGCTCTTGCTTGAGCTTTCATTTCCTCCATTGCCCTCGCCCCCGCGCCGCTGGCAGACTGGTAAGTCGCTACAACGATGCGCTGCACTGGCCTAACTTTGTGAAGCGGCCAAACGGCAACTGCCATCAAAATCGTGGTGCAGTTGGGATTAGCAATTATCCCTCGGTGAGATGCCACCGCTTGGGGATTGACTTCGGGAACCACTAGCGGTACCGTCGCATCCATGCGGAAAGCGCTGGAATTGTCGATTACTACTGCCCCAGCGGCCACTGCTTTGGGGGCCCACAGTTGAGAAGTAGAGCCGCCCGCCGAGGCGAGGACTATGTCTACATTATCAAAAGCTCGCGCCGAAACTGCTTCTACCAGCAGCATCTCGCCGCCAAAAGGCAAAGTTGTGCCGGCTGAGCGCTCTGAAGCCAACAGCTTCAAGTCAGAAATCGGAAAACTCCGGCTGTAAAGGAGTTCTAGCAACTCGGCACCGACTGCGCCGGTGGCTCCTAAAATGGCAACTCGATAGGATTGAGACAAATTAGTTTCCTCCACAAATTAGAGCTTAAACGATCGAAATCAAAAATTTAAATAATCGCAATCATCAATATCAAACTTAATTATTAATTTTGTTGTGCGACATCAGGGGTGCGAGCCTGTGCCAAGGGTGCAGTGAACCACAGCCGTCGATCGCACTCAATCCGAGTTTAGCATCTTTCGCCCTTAGCGAAGCTTGCAGCTATGGGATCGTCTGGCGATCGACAAAGCACCAACCCCGATACGTGCTGCAGCTATTGACTTTGACCGGCTGCGACACCAACGCGCATTGACATCGCAGGGCGATATGTGCTATGTTGCATCGGCGATTAGTGGACTTAACCTTCACATTCCTAGCAGCAAAAGCTAGTATCCTCAAATCAAAACTATTTGGCAAGATCCAAAAAAGTAGCCGGAAACGACTTGCAGTCTCATCCGGTAGAGGTGTTTGTAGTTGTGCCACTAGAAGTCAAAAGGTAGAAACTTAAAATGCAGGCAAAGTCAGATTTGTATGTATTTTATGAGATTATTGTTAAATATCACAAAAGCCGATGAAAGTAACCCAGGAAAAACTTCCAGCTAGCCAAATTGGTTTGGAAATCGAAATTCCGTCAGAAAAGTCAAAACAAGCCTACGAGCAAGTAATTAAACAATTTGCTCGCGATATCAATATTCCTGGGTTCCGCAAAGGCAAAGTTCCCCGCCAAGTTTTGCTACAGCGCCTGGGGCAGACTCGCTTGAAGGCGACGGCTTTGGAAAATTTGATTAACGACTCGCTGCAAAAAGCTCTAGAACAAGAAAAAATTCAGGCAATTGGCAGTTTTGAACTGCGTACCGAGTTTGAAGAATTACTAGAAAAGTTCGATCCAGAACAGCCTCTGACTTTTTCAGCTAAGGTTGATGTACAACCTGAAGCGAAAATGAATCAGTACACCGGCTTGCAGCTTCAAGCAGAAGAAGCTAAGTACGATGAGGCTCAGGTGGATGAGGTACTGGCAAAATATCGATCGGACAAAGCCACTTTAATCCCCGTAGAAGGCCGGCCGGCTCAGTTGGGAGACGTAGCTTTGGTTGATTTCGCCGGCAGATTTGCGGAAGCACCCGAAGGCGAAACTCCGGCTGAAATTCCCGGAGGCGATGCACAAGACTTTCAAGTAGAACTGTCAGAAGATCAGTTTGTACCAGGCTTTATCCAAGGCATGATCGGGATGAATCCGGGAGAAACAAGAGAAGTTTCCGTGAAGTTCCCCGACGAGTACAGCAGCGAAGAATTAGCCGGAAAATCGGCAGTGTTTACGATTACTCTCAAAGAACTGAAGGAAAAAGAATTGCCGGAGTTGGACGACGATTTCGCCAAAGAAGTTAGCGAGTTTGAAACATTGGCAGAACTGCGCGAATCCCTAGAAAATCGGTTTAAAGGAGACCAAGAAAACAAGACATCAGCTAATAAGGAAAAAGCTATATCAGCAGCACTCGTGCAGCTAATAGAAGTGGAAATTCCCGAAACAATGGTCGATCGCGAAATCGATTACTTGCTGAACCAACAAGCCCTCCAATTGAAAAACTACGGCATAGATATCAACCAACTCTTTACCGAAGAAAATATGGCTCCGATGCGGGAACGCTCGCGCCCGGAAGCAGTCGATCGCCTCAAGCAGTCTCTAGCTCTGGCAGAAGTGGCCAAGCTGGAATCTCTATCTGTTGAACCAGCAGAAGTAGCAGCAGAAGTAGCAAAAGTCAGAAAGCAGTTTCCCAAAGGAGATTTTGATCCCCAAAGGTTGCAGGAATTTGTCGCAGAAGACTTGCTCAAACAAAAAACTCTGAAATGGTTGGAAGAAAAAGGGACAATCGAACTCGTACCTGAAGGCTCTCTGACTCCCGAAGAAACAGAAACAGAAACAGAAGCAGACTCTGAAATTTCCGAAGAAGCAGCCACGAGCGTCATCGATGTGGAAGTCGTAGGCGAAGAGTAAAACCTTCTAGTTCACTTGCCAAAAAATACAAGCGCAGAGTGCGCTTAGCAAGCACCTTATCCTTACAAAGAAACCCGGTTTCTGTTTAGGTTTCTCGCCACTCAACCAAGATTTTGCCAACAAACCGGGTTTCTGTTCGCGGGGGCGAGAAACCCGGTTTCTGACCCTGATTTGGCGGATAAAATCTAGATTTTTCGTTGAGAAACCCGGTTTCTGCGTAAGTCCTAGCTAAGTTTTATACAAGCTTGGGGCGCGCGCTAGAAACTAGAAGACTAGAAACTAGAAACAGCGACGATGGATCGCTAAGTATTTTAACTCATTCACCCTGCGGTCGCTGGCAGTAGCGTCAGCGCCGAACCCAGCAAAGAAAGCAATTTGAAAACTCAAAACTCCTGATTCTCCCCATGTCGGTTCAGAAGAGGCATAATAGTTAAAAGCTGGCGGCTTAATTTCAAGCTTTCATCAGCAACAAATTGTCTAGTATCCTTGACTGGTGTCTTATGGTTGTATCTCAATCTTCCAATTACCTAATTACGAGCTATAACGATTTTGATGTCAGCTCTAGTCCCAGCAATGTAGTGCCGATGGTACTAGAACAGTCGGGAATGGGCGAGCGGGCATTTGACATTTACTCGCGCTTGCTGCGGGAGCGAATCGTGTTTTTAGGAACTCCCGTAACCGACGAAGTGGCTGACTCGCTGGTAGCTCAGCTATTGTATCTGGATGCTGAAGATCCAGAAAAAGATGTCCAAATGTACATTAATTCCCCCGGCGGCTCGGTGACGGCCGGTATGGCAATTTATGACACAATGCAACAAATCCGCCCGGATGTGGTGACGATTTGTTACGGCTTGGCCGCGAGTATGGGCGCATTTCTGCTGACAGCAGGAACTCACGGCAAGCGGATGTCTCTTCCGAGTTCCCGGATTATGATTCACCAGCCGCTCGGAGGCGCTCAAGGTCAAGCAGTTGATATTGAGATTCAAGCCAAAGAAATCCTTTATCATAAGCGTAAGCTGAATCAACTTTTAGCGCACCACACGGGTCAAGCGCTCGATAAGTTGGAGGCTGATACTGAGCGCGACTTTTTTATGTCGGCCGAGGAAGCCAAAGATTACGGATTGGTCGATCGAGTTATCGCAAAAGAAAACCTTCCGGCGGCGGGAGAAAATGTCACTGCACTGAATTAAGAGGCTGTTATGTCTAAGTACGACTCCCATCTAAAATGTTCGTTTTGTGGCAAGTCTCAAGAGCAGGTACGCAAGTTGATCGCAGGCCCGGGGGTGTATATCTGCGACGAATGCGTTGACTTGTGCAATGAAATTTTAGATGAGGAGTTGTTTGATTCGAGTGCAGTGCCGGCGGCTCCGAAGCCGGAAACAGCCCAAAAGCGCCGCGCTACCTCGGGCAAAAGTATGTCGATGAGCCAAATTCCCAAGCCGAGGGAAATTAAAAAGTACCTGGACGAAAATGCGATCGGTCAAAATGAGGCGAAAAAAGTGCTGTCGGTGGCGGTTTATAACCACTACAAGCGACTGAGTTTTATCCATGCCAAAAATAGCGGCAAGCACCCACCGGAAGAAGTAGAACTGCAAAAATCGAATATTTTGTTGATCGGGCCGACGGGCTGCGGGAAAACGCTGCTGGCTCAGACTTTGGCGGATATGCTGGAGGTGCCGTTTGCGGTGGCTGACGCGACGACGCTGACGGAAGCGGGCTATGTCGGGGAAGATGTGGAAAATATTTTGCTGCGGCTGCTGCAAGTGGCAGATATGGATGTGGAAGAGGCGCAGCGCGGAATTATTTATATTGATGAAATTGACAAAATTGCCCGGAAGAGCGAAAATCCTTCGATTACGCGGGATGTGTCGGGGGAAGGGGTGCAGCAGGCGCTGCTGAAGATGCTGGAGGGGACGATCGCCAATGTACCTCCCCAAGGCGGCCGCAAGCATCCCTATCAAGACTGCATCCAAATTGATACGAGCAATATTATGTTTATTTGCGGCGGCGCTTTTGTCGGTTTGGACAAAGTGATCGAGCAGAGAACGGGTAAAAAGTCAATGGGTTTTATTCAGCCGGGAGAAGCTGTACCCAAGGAAAAACGGGCAGCCGACGTGCTCAAGCAACTGGAACCGGATGATTTGGTGAAGTTTGGGATGATTCCTGAGTTTATTGGGCGGGTGCCGGTGGCGGCAGTGTTAGAGCCGCTGGATGAGGAAACGTTGATGGCGATTTTGACTGAGCCGCGCAATGCTTTGGTTAAGCAGTATCAAAAGCTGCTGAAGATGGATAGCGTGCAGTTGGACTTTAAGCCGGATGCGATTCGGGCGATCGCCCAGGAAGCATACCGTCGCAAAACTGGAGCGCGGGCGCTGAGAGGAATTGTCGAAGAATTGATGTTGGACGTGATGTACGAATTGCCCTCGCGCAAGGATGTGACGCGGTGTACGATTACGTCTGAAATGGTTGAGAAGCGATCGACTGCCGAATTGTTAATGCTTCCGTCTTCGCTACCGAAGCCCGAGTCGGCTTAACAGCACAACTTACACAATCGAATTGTAGGGTGCGTCATACTTTAGATCAGCGCCACCAAAATTAGAGTATTCTCAAATGACGCACCCTACTCGTCATTATTTTTCACCGGAATTGTAGGGTGCGTCATACTTTAGATCAGCGCCAGCAAAATTAGAGTATTCTCAAATGACGCACCCTACTCGTCATTATTTTTCACCGGAATTGTAGGGTGCGTCATACTTTAGATCAGCGCCAGCAAAATTAGAGTATTCTCAAATGACGCACCCTACTCGTCATTATTTTTCACCGGAATTGTAGGGTGCGTCATACTTTAGATCAGCGCCAGCAAAATTAGAGTATTCTCAAATGACGCACCCTACTCGTCATTATTTTTCACCGGAATTGTAGGGTGCGTCATACTTTAGATCAGCGCCAGCAAAATTAGAGTATTCTCAAATGACGCACCCTACTCGTCATTATTTTTCACCGGAATTGTAGGGTGCGTCATACTTTAGATCAGCGCCAGCAAAATTAGAGTATTCTCAAATGACGCACCCTACTCGTCATTATTTTTCACCCAACCCTAACAGCAATGCTTAAAATAGCAGATTGGTTGATTTACGCATTATGCTGTTCTCTCTTGTACGGTTTTTGGGGATTTTTTAGCAAATTAGCTACTCAATACATTGACTACAATACGGCTTTCGTCTACGAAGCAGTCGGTGCTATTTTAGCTACTTTATTGATTATTGTAAAAACAAACAATTTTAATTTGCAGGGAGACTTGAGAGGAATTATATTTGCTCTATTGGTGGGTGTTTGCGGAACAGTTGCATCCTTAGTGTTTTTTATAGCCATTGCCAAAGGCCCAGTTGCCAGTACAGTAAGCATTACTTCTCTATACCCGATTGTGACTGTATTGCTATCATTTATTTTCCTGAAAGAACCGATTACATTATTTCAAACACTCGCTCTTTTTTTTGCGGTAGTTGCAGTGATACTTTCATCATTGTAAATATTTTAATGATGTCGTGTCCGGCAACATCTCAGCTCCTTTCCGGTTAATCAGTTAGCATAGAAGTACGATCGAGTTGAGGGATTGTGGGAGATTCGCACTCACAAATAAATACAACTGATCGTACCGAGATGACATCAGCTAAGGTCTTTTAGGCAAATTGCGATCGCGCTGACAAGTCGATAGCGGTAATGCTTTGCCGCTTTTAATCTCAGTAATTCTCATCTGCTTGCGATTTGGTGTCACGCTTAAACAAGCGCAGCCATATCCGTAATTGCCATTAGTTTTAACAAATTGCCGGCTGTCAATATTGGGCAAAAAGTCCATACCTCTGGCTTGATATCCTCCTTGCACAGATATCGTCCAACTTCCAGCCTTGTCTGTGAGAAACCAATTCGCCGGCGTTGGATTGTACAGCCACCCACACCGAGTTTCACCCGCCCTAGCAGGAACCGCCACTATAGAAAACGAAAGCAAAGCAGGTATCAGTAACTTTATTTTCATGTTTTGAGTTTGATTCGGGATAAATTCAATTATAGCAATCCTAAATTATTTGCAAAATATTGAGCTTCAGTTAAATTTTTCCGCATACTTAGGATCGCGAATTAAATAACTTACAATTTTAATTATTATTCTGGGATGTCCCGCCCGCCAGTCCCAAAAGGGCGGGCGGGACATCCCACTTTCCTTGTGTAAGTTATTTAATGCTCATTCCTTACTTATTACTCAACAATTTTAACTACCAATCTATAAAATCATCCGGCTCAAACTCCGAAGATAACTCGGCAAGCTCAGCCTCAGTTTCCAAACCGAAAGTCGCTGACTCCCAAATCTCCAAATCATCCGACAAATCGACTACTTCTCCCTCAAACATGTCAGCCCATTGCCTGCTCGTATTCCCCACAGACAGAGCATCAGCCCGTACCGCTACAGTGCGAGCATTTAATTCATTCTGAGAACCTGTAAAGTCATCAATTGCTGGGACATTAATAGCAGTATTTTTAGCCGCTGGCGGGTGTTTTTGTTCTGCTCCCTCATCTCTAGAAAGATTATCAAAAATCTCAGAATTCTGTGAGTGCGGCACCTGCTGATTCGCATCACTCACAGGATGATAATTTCTAGGAATTTCGGCAACACCCCCGTTAGAAGCAGGCAATTCCTTGAGGCTGGAACTATTAGTTTCGGCAGGATTTGTTAATCCCAATTTTACTGTTACTTGTCTGTTAAAAACTTGTGCAAAAGCTTCTTCAATATTAGCTACTTTGTCTTTAACCATCTTGAGCAGCGGCTGCGAACTAATTTTAACCTGAGCCGTATCATTGCTGAAAATTACTAGCTGTCCGTGTTGCCGGAGCAGCGATTGAGTGCCGTGGGGGCGCACGCGGTTAAGTACCTGTTCCCACACTTTATCTAAATCAATTTCGCTGGCTAAATTAGTAGGTGAATAATTTGTTTCAGCAGTTGGTATAGGTGCAGGAATCGGTGCGGGAGGCGGGCTTTCTGTGCGATTAGCAATAGGTTGCGAAGTTGGGGTCTGATTTTGAGGTTTGGCTGCGGGAGGCTGTTCGATATTGGCTATTTGAGTGGCAACATGGGGGGGAGATTGAGCAATATTTCTACCTGGTTCGGGTGCTGGTTGCTGCTGAGTTCTAATTGCTGAGGGCAACAATCCCAACAGGGTTACTTCCAGCCACAAACGCGGCTGAGTGCTGTTTTTAATTTGTACTTCGTGGGTTTGCAAGTGTTTCTGACCTGCCAAAATTAACTCGGCATTCCAGTTGCGGGCAAAGTCGCAAAGTTTTGCCCAAGTGGCGGCTGTTAAAGCTACTAAGTCTGAGCGTTTTGGTGCTGATGAGGCGATCAGCAAATCTCGGTAGAAACTGGCGAGACTTTGCAGGACGATTAGCGGTTCCCGGCCGCGGTCTAGGAGGTGGCGGGTCATGTCTATTAATGCTGTTGCGTCATCTTTTTCGATCGCTTGCAGTAGTTCCATCAAGTCGTTTTCGGGGACGGCACCGACTAAATCCCAAACTTTTTCGATTGTGATTTGACCGGAAAATAAGCTGAGTTGGTCGAGCAAGCTTTCGGCATCTCGCAGTCCTCCTTGGGCGATTTGAGCTATCATTTGTACTGCTTCGCTGGCAATATTGATGTTTTCTAATTTGGCAATTTTGTGCAAGTGGGCGGTCATTGAGTCGAGGGGAATCCGGCGGAAGTCGAATTTTTGGCAGCGAGAGATGATGGTTGGCAGGACTCTTTGGGGGTCTGTTGTAGCGAGGACGAATACGACGCGATCCGGCGGTTCTTCTAGGGTTTTTAATAAGGCATTAAATGCCTGGGTACTGAGCATATGAACTTCGTCGATTACATATACTTTGTAGCGGCACTGTACGGGGGAAAATTGGGCTCGTTCGATTAAATCCCGGATGTTATCTACTCCGGTGTTGCTGGCGGCGTCGATTTCGATGACATCTAGGGTTGAACCTCGGGTAATTTCTTGACAAACGTTGCATTTGCCGCACGGATTTGGGGTGGGGACGCCAGTAGAAATACAGTTGAGGGATTTGGCGAAAATTCTGGCGCTGGAGGTTTTGCCTGTTCCTCTGGGGCCTGTGAATAGATATGCTGGTGCTATGCGCTGTTGTAGGATGGCGCTGGTGAGGGTTTGGGCGATCGCCTCTTGGCCGACTAATTCGGCAAATGTCTGAGGGCGATATTTGTGATGGAGGGGTTCGTAGGTCACGATCGAATATTTGTGGTATTAGCTGTAATCTTAGCTAAGGACAGGTTGTTCGATCGCACCGCTAGCTCCGGATCTCAAACCAAACTACTGACTCTACCAAGCAGCGTCTGCGAGCTAGCGCGTAGCAATTAGCACTCTGGGAGCCTCCGACATTGGATCGTCCGGGCGATCGGTTGTTTTGCAGAACTGTTTTCGGCAATCGCTCCCAGAGTTAGTATTAATTTATGTGTGTTTGCTTTTCTTTTCCTAGAAACGGAACCCGCCGAACGAACTTTTTTTGACCTATATTGGTATAATATAACACAGACGATTCACCATTTCTTTTTCCAATTGCCCGATCGAGATTTTCCGATATTCCGGGAACCTGCTTGCAGTTAAAGATCAAGTATTAATTAGAGGGTGCCTGTTCGAGTTGTAGAAATCCAGTTGTAGGCAAATAGTGATAGAAACAGATCGATGTTAGTCGATCGAGTTGCACAGCCAGCTCTACTCTGGAATCCCGTATAAATATAGCGCCAAATCTTACCCTTTAAAAGCCCATGTCAACCAAAATAATCCTTGTAGAACCAAGGTTGGCAGTAGCCTCTCCCAAGCCCAAACAGGCTAAACCTGGAAGTTTAGCCTCCGATCAAATCTTGATGGGAGCATCGGGAGCACTGTTGTTATTGCTTATCGGTTTAGCGGTGTTTACCAAGTTAAAACTAAACGATTTGAGCAAGAAGCTCAAATTTGAGGAGTTTAGAAATCGAGAACTCCAGAAAAAATACAAAATGGCTCTGGAAACCATGACAAAGATGGAAAAAAATCCCGACCTCATCCACTCGCGAGACTTTAATTTAGACTACCTGAGAATGCGGATGGCGGAAGAGGTTTTTCACTTTGCCATTGTGAACCAAATTAAGGTAAAAGTCAAAGACAAAATTAGTATTGCCCTGCGTCCGACTCAGGGTGCTGTAGGAGATAAAAACGGAACTGCGGGGATCGGCAGACAAGTGGATTCGATGTTTGATATCGAATACGAAACTGGCGATCCGGCAGTAAAAATAGAAAAGCGAGTGCTGTTTCGGATTCAAATTAAGCTGATGAAACTGCCGACGCAGGCAACGTCGGCGACAATAAATCAAATTATTGATTGTTTGGAAACTTACCTGAGTCCTTCAGACGATCACGACAGTTGGCAGCCGACTATTCAAGGTCGCATCGTTCATATTGAGTGGGATCAAAAAGCAAAACCAACGCCGATGTTGGTGCTGGAACAGTCAAATGAAGGGGTGAATGTTACCTTTAGGACTACGAGAGCGGCGGCGGCCAGACTTGCGAACGAAAAGGAAAACAATGTTGCTTCTGCTAAGGGTTCAAAAGGAACAAAAGTAGGGAGCAAAAGTCCAAGTAAAAGTGGATCTAAAAGTTCTACAAAAACAGGGGGAAAGCGCCCTAGCTCCCGCAAATAAGTTGATTTTAATTAAGTTTATTTGCTGGCAAGAACCTCGGTTGTGGCGCTTGTGGCGGTGTCTTGTGCGAGGTAGCCGTCTTCCATGTGAATAATGCGATCGGCTACATCTAAAATGCGGTTGTCGTGGGTGACGAGCAAAATGGTGCTGTGCTGTTCTTTGGCTAAACTTCGCATGATTTCGACGACATCTCTACCCGATTTGCTGTCTAGAGCTGCGGTGGGTTCGTCGGCTAAGATTAATTTTGGTTGACTGACTAATGCTCGGGCGATCGCAACTCTTTGTTTTTGTCCGCCGGACAGACTGTCCGGGTAATAATCTATTCTTTCTCCCAAGCCTACAGCTTCCAAAATTCCTTCTATTTTATCGTTAGTTTCTTGCCGAGAAAGATGCTTGTGCAGTTCCAGAGACATTTGTACATTTTGCCGCGCTGTTAAACATTTGAGCAAGTTATGAGCTTGGAAAATATAGCCGATGTCGCGCCGAATTTCTACTAATTTGTTTTTTCGGGTTCCCCGCAACTCTTGGTCGAGAATTTTGAGACTGCCTTCTTGGATTGATCGCAATGCTCCAATCAAGGTTAACAATGTTGTTTTACCTGACCCGGAAGGCCCGGTCATCAGCACTATTTCCCCCGGATAAATTTCGAGGTTGATGTCAAATAATGTATGTTTGCGAAGTTGTCCTTCGCCGAAGGAATGGTTGAGATTTTTAATTGCAACAACTGGTACATTGTTCATGGTAATGACTAAATTTCAAAGCAGGACTTACGCGCGGGTGGTGAGAAACCGGGTTTTTCAGCGAATCTGGGGACTATAACGTATCTTTTGGTAAAAACCAGGTGATGAAGGCGGAGTGTGCAAGTCCTGAAAAAGCTCGAACTAATGCGATATAGGGCAACAGCCAAGGCTCAAATGCGATCGGGATCGATTCCCTGCGATCGCAAATAAGCCGCCAATCGCTCTTTTTGTTCTCGTTCAGCATCGGCGCGTTGGCTTTCGGCTTCGGCGCGCTGGCTTTCTTGTTCGGTACGGAGGCGTTCGAGTCGGGCTTGTTCGCTCCCCGTCAGCAACAAATTCCCCTGGTTATCCCACCAGCGCAACCACTGCTGTGCCTGATTTTGATAGCTACCCGACCATAAACCCAACTCTACTCCCATCAGGTCGATCGGGTAATGTCCGCGATTGTTCGGTTCCAATCGGTGATATCTAGTATTCACGCAATTGTAGACTTCTAATTCGTTGGTTTGGATTTTGTAAATAGCGTAGTAGGGAATTCGGATAATCCGCTCGTATACCCAAAATTTGCCTGGTTTCTGGTTCCCGCCAGATGGTAAAGCAGATAAGGGAGTGCTGTCGAGTTCTTCAGAACCATCGCCGCTAGCAAATTCGATCGCAATTGTTGGCACCATATATTCACGCCAAAACACGTAAGAACGGCGGTATTGCCCGTCTAATCGCGGCGGGACGTTGGGAACGTAGAACCAGTCAGGGGCTTCGGCACCCTTTTCTGGAGGGTCGGTTTCGCGCCAGTAGATGCCACAATCTTGCCCGATCGCATATTGTCCGTCAGGATGTAGATTTTGCAGGGTAGTTTCGAGAGAATCAGTGAGCAGGATACTCTGGGGATGTTGTTGAAAGTTTTTCACAAACGTGCCATCAGATTCGGGGAGTTGAGTGTGGTGGGGAAAGGCGGGAGGCAACGCTGTGGGGTTGAAGCTTTGGGTCATAGCGCATAACCGAGGGAGAGTGCGATCGAGACGGATGCTCTCCTACAGCATAGCGTTCGATCGGCAAAGCTATCAATTACCAATGACCAATTACCAATTACCAATTCCCAATTACCAATTCCCAATTACCAATTCCCTGTTTGGCCAATTCCCTGTTTGGCCAATTCCCAATTCCCTGTTTGACCAATTCCCTGCGCGGGCCAATTCCCAATTCCCTGCGCGGGCCAATTCCCAATTCCCATTTAAAAAATATCAGCCGGGTCAGCCGCCTGCAACTTCCTAACTGCGATCGCCCCCGATACTGAACACATGATCGTTGTCATTACAAACACAGTTACAACTTTCCCCAAAGTCATGTACATCGGCAAACTCGTAGCAGTTCTAGCTAAATTGTACAGCACCACAGAAATCCCCAGTCCGGGCAAATAACCAAGGATTGCCAAAATTAAAGCCTCTTGAAAAACCACACTCAAAAAGTAGATATCCTTGTATCCCATCGCCTTCAGCGTAGCGTATTCTGGCAAATGGTCAGTAACATCAGTATAGAGAATTTGATAGACAATCACGATGCCGACAATAAATCCCATAGACGCGCCGAGAGTGAAAATAAATCCGATCGCCGTGCTTTCTTCCCAATATTTTCTCTCAAAAGCGACAAATTCTTCTTTAGAAGCAATTGTCACGTCTTGCGGTAAAGTTGCCCTCATTTTTGCAATCACCGCTTTGACATCAGCTCCCGGCTGCAAATGCACAATTCCGACATCAATTAAACCTCTACTTCGTCTGCTGTGAAAAATCCGCAGAAAGTTCAAATCGCTGGTAATAATATTGCCATCAGCACCGAAAGATGCTCCTAAAGTAAATAACCCCTCTACAGTAACGCGGCGGTTATCTATTTCAGTTTCCACAGGCTTTCCCTGGTTGAAATATTTCGCTACTGGGCCAAACTCCGGGCGCGAAGCTCGATCGAATAAAACCACATCGGAAATTTTGATTTTGTCCAAATTATCTTTGACTTCCGGCAGCTCAAAGATGGGACGAGCGGGGTCAAAACCGATTACCATCAGTTGGCGGGTATTGTTTTTACCTGGTTCGGGGTTTTTCCACAAACCAAAGCCTAGATATACCGGGCTGATTCCGGTAACGCCATTAAAACTCAAAGCTTGATACAAACGGCGTTGGGGAAAACTTTTCATGGCTATTAAAGCCGTTGACTGGGTGCTGGTGATAAAAATATCGCCTTTTAATTGCGAGTGAAAGGTGATGGAACTTTCAAACAGCGCATCTCTAAATCCGAACTGTACAAACATCAGCAAGTCGGCAAATCCGATGCCGGCTAGCGCGATTACTAAGCGCATTTTTTCGCGGGTTAACTGTGCCCAAGCTAGCGGTATTTTTGCCATAATGAAGGAAGGAGGAAGAGGGAATTGGGAATTGGGCAAACAGGGAATTGGGCAAACAGGGAATTGGCCCGCGCAGGGCATTGGCCCGCGCAGGGCATTGGGCATTGGTCACTAATGACAACAGCGAACAGTCAACAGTCAACAGTCAACAGTCAACAATCTTAGATGTCTATTTTAACTTCTACTTGTAAGTTTGTGAGAGTTGCAACTTTCTTGCTCGATTCGGGGTCGAGGCGAATTCTTACTTCTACAACTCTGGCGTCGGTGTCGGCGGCGGGGTCAGTATTCAGGACATCTTTTTTGCCGATTTGTTGGCCGATTCGAGCGACAGTTCCTGCCAAAGTGCCTGCAAAAACGGGGCTGGTGATTGTGGCGCGCTGGCCGTTTCGTACTTTGGAAATGTCTGTTTCGTAGACTTCGGCTATGGCGTACATTTGATCGGTACGGCCGAGTTCTACGATGCCATTTTGAGTGTCGATGCGTTCTCCTTGGCGGGTGTGAATTTTGAGTACGGAACCGGATACGGGTGCTTTTACGTAGCTTAAGTTTAAGTCTACTTGGGCTTTTTGTTTGGTGGCGATCGCACTTTCGACGGCGGCTTGGGCGGCTTGTACGTCTTCGGAACGGACTTCTGCTATTTGGTCTAAAGTTGCTTTGTCTTGATTGATTTGTTCTTCGCCGGTTTCTGATTTTTGTTTCAGCATTGCTTCGGCTTGATTGATTTCCTGTCTTCCTGTTTCTATCTTTTGATTTAAAGTGGCTCTAGCTTGGTTAATTTCTTGCCTTCCGGTTTCTATTTTGCGTTGGAGATTGGCGCGGGATTGGTTGATTTCTTGTTTGCCTGTTTCTACTGTTTGTTTGATGGTGGCTTTAGTTTCAACTATTTCCTGTTGCAATGTTGCGACGGTTTTTTCTAATATAGCTTCTGCTTCTTTAACTTTCTGTTGGGCTGTAGCTACTGCTAAGCGTTTGGTGTCGTAGGTGGAAGCGGAAATTGCGCCTGTTTCGGAGAGTTCTTTGTTGCGTTGTTCCTCGGCTTCGGCGTTGGCTAATTCGGCTTTTAGTCGATCGACTGTGGCATTTTGAGAGGCTATTTCGCCGCGCAGTTGAGCTTCCAGCCTCGCCAGTTTGGCTTGCTGCACTTGAGTTTCTCTTTGTAGTTGCGCTTCAAATTTAGCTACGTTTGCTTGTTCGGCTTCGGTTTCTCTTTGCAGCCCGGCTTCAAATTTAGCTACGTTTGCTTGTTCGGCTTCGGTTTCTCTTTGCAGCCCGGCTTCTAAGCGGGCGACATTGGCTGATTCGCCTTCAGTTTCTCTTTGACGCTGAACTTGTGACTTGGAAACTTCGGCTTTTTGGGCGACGATTTCCCCGGTTTTTGCCCCGGCTAGAATTTTGGCTAATTCTGCTTGTTTGACTTTGACTTCTTTGTCGGTTTGTAACAGGATGGCTTGCAGTCGATCGCGCGTATCGAGAACTGCTATGATTTGTCCTTGACTGACGCGATCGCCCTCTTCCACCCGCAACTCTTCAATTCTCGCTCCCTCCGACGCCGAAGGGGCGGACAATTTAATCACTTCCCCCTGCGGAGTCAACCTACCCAAAGCTGTGACACTGTTGCGGGTAGAGGCTGGAGTTGCAGCCGCCGTTGCAGCCTCCTTTAACTCTTCGGCTTTTCTAATTTGAGATACTTGCCAAAAACCGACTCCTGTGATTATGACAGTAGCAGCGAGCGCTAAACCGATGACTCGTCCCCCTGGGGGTTTTAAAAATGATTTATCCTTGACCCGCGATTCCTTTCCCATGACTTAATAAAGTAGGTGATTTCCTGATTAAGTTTTTTCACACCTACTATTAAGTATTGTAAACAGATTTCAGCTATTTAGGGAAATCAAAAAGTACCTCAGTCATGTAATTTTCTGCCCAATCTTGACCGAAAGCTTTTTCAAGTACGCGGCGGGTTTTGTCGTTTTGCTGCTGCTGGGTGCAGTAGTAAATTTGAGCGTCGAGAATTTTCGATGCTTCGGCCGGAGAGACTGGTTCTGCAGCGACTGCTAACTGGCAGTGAATTTCAACGTAGGATTCAACTATGTCTAAAAATCGGGTTTCTTCTTCCGGTGAATCGGGCCGCACAAACAGGCAAAATTCTGAGAAAATATCCCCCCATTCTGGAATTTGGCGGGGACAAGAAAATTGGTTGAGCGGCAAATTTTGCAGTTGGGTTTGGTAGGCTTCCGACAAAGTGCGGCTCTGATTGAGGGGAGAAAGGTCTGCGATCGCCGCGCTAATTTTGCCTTTGGCTGCTACGATATCGGTACCGAACATCGGCAAAGCGTAATTAGGTCTGGGAAACATCACGCAGTGCAGAATATCCAGCACCGGCCCGACTTTCGCGAGTTCGAGGTGTATTTTGCGGAACTGCGGCGTTTGATAGCAGCGGTTTTCCACGATCAGTTTTTCTCCTTCCAAGCGCCCTTCTATGTATCCCAACTCAGCGGGGAGGTGGTAGGGTTCGAGGTCGAGATAGCGGTGCCATACTGCTTCCATCCGCTGTGCTAATTCGCGGATGAGGTAGTGCTGTTGGTGGCGCAGAGAAGGCTGGGATATTTCTAACATTCCTATTTATGGGGCGATGCTTAATAAAACTTGATTCTACGGTTGCAGGATGCAGGAAAAAAGGTAGATACTTTTAAGGATACCAGCAGATTGACTTGCGATCGAGCAAGTTTTAGAGGAGATGACTGTATGTTTGGTCTGGGACTGCCCGAAATGGGCATTATTGCGGTAGTGGCTATTCTAATTTTTGGCCCTAAGAAAATTCCTGAGTTGGGAAATGCTTTGGGTAAAACGCTGCGGAGTTTTAAGGAAGGGGTCGGTATAGAAGATGATGAATCTGTTGAGAAGGAGAAGGAAGAAGAAGACCAGCCAAAAGTGTAAATTAGGTTTGTAGTGAGGAATGCAAGTCCTGATTATTTTTAAGAACTGAAGTCCTGACGGAGAACCTATTGGGGAAATTTGCCTTCTCTAACTTCTAGGGAATAATCTGTTACAGCTTGAGTAATTGTTTCTCGCAAATTGACATAAGCTTTGGCAAAAGGCGGTTGTTTTTCCGAAAGTCCTAACAAATCGGAAGTAACTAAAACTTGTCCGTCGCAGTGCGGCCCGGCCCCGATGCCAATGGTGGGAATAGTTAATTTTTGGGTAATTTGAGCGGCTAAATCTGCGGGAATGTGTTCGAGGACGATCGCAAAAACACCGGCTTCTTGAAGTGCGATAGACTCTGCTATGATGCGATCGGCAGATTCCACTGTTTTGCCTTGTTTTTTGTAGCCGAGTTGGTGTACCGACTGCGGAGTTAAACCGACGTGTCCCATCACCGGAATTCCGGCGGATGTTAGCTGCGAAACGGTAGTCGCCATTGCTGGATATCCGCCTTCCAATTTGACAGCTTGAGCGCCAGTTTCTTTCAAAACTCTCCCGGCTGAGTGCATGGCTTGCTGCAGACTTTCTTGGTAAGTCAAAAACGGCAAATCGACCACAATTAATGCTTGTTTGACTCCGCGACGCACTGCTTTAGCGTGGTGCAGCATTTCATCGAGGGTTAGGGGCAGTGTTGTCTCGTAGCCTAAGACAGTCATGGCCAGGGAATCGCCGACTAGGATGATGTCTGTACCTGCTTGGTCGAGCAGTTTGGCGATCGCACAATCGTAAGCTGTCAGCGCGACAATTGCACGTCCTTGCTGTTTCCACTGAATAAGTTGGTGTGTAGTTACTGCCATTTTATTGCAAAAATATAAAATTATTTCAGACTATTACTTATGATATCAAATAGAGCAGTAAGATCGAAATTATTCTTGCATCTGTAGCCAGCAGCCTGGAAAGCTTAAAAAGTCGAGAGGGAAATTATTTACACTCGCGCACCGCAAAATTGCATAAGATCAATAGACCTCTTGCAAAAATCCTTTTCATCAATTGATCGG
>NZ_JADEWV010000360.1 GCF_015207455.1 Microcoleus sp. LEGE 07076 | reverse complement strand
CCGTTAACCCGCCAGCCCACCCGATCGCCAAACTTCTCCCAAACCGTAGCATCATAAACACCAGGCTTTCCCCCCGACTTTAGCCACAAACCCTTTTGCACAGAAAAGCCGAACCTCCGGTGACTGTGCCGAACCCAAAGTTGGTCGATCGTCTCCAAATCCTTAGCCGGAAACTTCCTAATATCTTCCTCGCTCAAATAACCCCTTGAAACTTGCTGCATCACCTCCAGCATTTTCACAGAAGTTTCCTCATCAGCACCCCGCCATTTTTTAGCAATTAGCAGCCTTTCCAACTCAGAATAATCAATACCTTTTTCCGACTCTAAATTCACAGAAATTAGCGGAGTACCACTCACCGGCTGAGTCGGTACAGAAGGATTCAGAACAGTTGCCTGCTGCAACTTTTCTGGCCCTGAGAGAACAATAGGAGGTTTTATCACCTCCAAAACTTCCGCAGCAGACTTATAGCGGTCTTTGACATATTCCTGAATCAACTTATCCAAAATCTGACTTAAATCCTGGCTAATCTTTGTTCCTTGCGGTAAAGCCTCCCTCCAAAGCCACCGACCTTCGAGCGGGTCGTAAAGGTCATCGTGAATGTCCCCGTAGATATCCAAATAAGGCATAACAGAAGTCAGCAAGCGAATGCAAGTCACCCCTAAACTGTAAAGGTCACTAGCAGGAACAGCCCTACCGTGACGCTGTTCTAGAGCCGCGTAGCCGGGAGTTCCCAACTTAGTTCCTGTTTTGGTCGGAGCCTCAGCTACTACCTGTTTGGAAACCCCAAAATCTATCAGCACCAATTTGCGATCGCGATTTCGCCGGATCACATTCTCAGGCTTAATATCCCGGTGAATTACATTCCGCTCGTGAACAAAATTCAGCAAAGGCAACAAATCTAACAGCATTTCCCTCGTTTTAGTTTCGCTATAAGCACCATACTTTGCTAACTCATCCTTTAAATTATTGCCATCAATAAACTCTTGCACCAAATACAATCGCCCATCTTCCTCGAAATAAGAAATCAACTGAGGAATTTGCGGGTGTTTTAGTTCGTAAAGCCGTCTTGCCTCCTGTTCAAACAGTCGGACATACTTCTTGAAATGAGCAGGCTTCTTCTGAAATTCTTGAGGTGGCGACAACTGTTTGATAACGCACAGTTCCTCAAATTTTCCATGATTTATAGCTCTAAAAGTTCTACCAAATCCCCCATCCCGCAGCGGTTCAGTAGCTGCATAAAGGTCTTTTAGCAGCAGCTTTGAACCACAATTAAGACAATACTTTGTGCCTGGTGGGTTCTGACGCTTGTCTCTTGGGCAATCGAGATTAAGGCAGTATGTCATATATTAAAAAAATGCGAACAAAATTATACTCACAGTGTCATTTTATTCAAGAGTCCGATCGCGAGTTGGTTTTTGTGGAGGTGAGATCCGGAACCTGTAGTACAGCAGCAGCCACCGTCGCGCTCGGAAACGCTCTCGCCAGACTGCCCCTGAGCAAGTATAACTCTCTTGAGGGTTTGACCTCAAACTCGAAATCCAAATCTAACGCTCAACCTCGATCGGGGGCAATACATTTGATTTCGCGGTCAAACAGCCAGCAGATTCAACAAAAATAGTAATTTATTACCGAGCCAGTTAGCTGTGCAACGCTGCAAAAAAACTTAGGATTCTGCCTGAGATATAATTTTATTACCAGAGAGAAGCAAACTAACCCGAGGTGTGGCAGCCCTCAAGTTGGCCCCAGCGAAGTTACCCCTGTTCTCGAATCGACCTCAATCTTTACCAAGTATAAAATTTTACCAAACCCAGGAAAAATCAACAATCGAAAAATCCCCAGCTCTCCCCAGATTCAAATAAATATTAGCTTGCTCGATCGCAATCCCAGCGCGATCTCGATAATTAACCTGTTTTCCTTGTTGCCTCTTTTCAGTTATTACCAGTGACATTTATTGCGATCGGTCTACTTAATTAGGAACTGCCAGTGACACCCAAACTACCGCCATCTAAAACTCCCACAACCCGCAAAAAATCATCAAAAGTACCCTGGTTCGAGCGGCTCATGGCACTGGTCGCCCTAGGAAATTTAAGCCTAGTATTATTTGACATAACATACGTCTCCGGGCGAGATTTTTACTTGCGGGAACTGCCAATTATCACCCAAATATACGACCCATTAAAAGGAATTAAACCCCACCGAGACACCCAAAAATATCTAAAAACATTAGAAGAATTAAAAAAACAAGTAGTAAAAACAGGCCTGCAATCTCCCCAAGTAGCAGCCAAATTGCAGGAAATCAACAATCTGAGCGCCAACACCATCGACGAAGACCCGTTTCGAGCAGCATCCAAAAGTGGCACCCTAGAAAAAATCAAAGACCGGATGCGCTCGCGCATCCCGAATCCGCAAGAATCCGCCAAACAATCATTCAAAACATTCTGGAGTCAAAACTATTTAAGCAAACAAGGCTGGCAACAAGAAATCACTTGGTTTGACGCCAAAATCAAGCCCTTAGTGGCCACCAACTATTACCGCACCATCGGAGAAAACGGCGAATTTACCGACAACTTCTGGCAAATCGACCTGCCATTCATTGCCATATTCGCGATCGAATTTCTAGCCCGCACCTACTTCATCAGCCGCCACCACCGCAGCGTCACTTGGCGAGCAGCCATACTCTGGCGATGGTACGACATCTTTCTGTTCCTCCCATTCTGGCGCCTGTTGCGAGTATTGCCCGTCACAATTCGCATCCACCAAGCCAAAATGCCCGATCTCCAACCCATACGCACCCAAATCAGCCGAGGTTTCGTCGCCAACTTCGCCCAAGAATTGACCGAAGTAGTAGTAATTCAGCTCATCAACCAGATGCAACAATCTATTACCACAGGCGAACTAGCCCGTCAACTATTTCAATCCCCCAAACAGCGATATTTAGACATCAACAATATCAACGAAATAGAAGCCATCGCCACCCATCTAGTCCAAATCACCGTCTACAAAGTCCTGCCCCAACTCCAGCCAGACTTAGAAGCCCTCCTGGGCTACAACATAGAATTATTTCTCAAACAATCCCCCCTCTATCAAGGATGGAAGCAAGTACCCGGACTAGGAAACCTGCCCGCACAACTAGCAGAGCAATTAGTTGCAGAGCTATCCAAATTAGTCACCCTCGGCCCCCAAGATGCCTACGAAGCCTTTAAAATCGCCAGCGAAGACCCCGTAGGCACCAAACTCTCAAGCCAGCTAGTCCAGCATTTCGGGCAAGCTTTAGGAGCCGAACTGCAACAACAACAAACCTGGCAAGAAATACAACTGCTGCTGTCCGACTTCCTAGAAGAATTCAAAATCAACTACATCCAGCGGTTGAGCGAAGAAGACTTCGAGAAAATTTTAGAACAAGCTAAGGAACTGCAGCGGATAGCCCCCCGTTAAACTAACGGATGTTAAAGGAAGAAGTCATTGGTCATTAGTCATTGGTCATTAGTCATAGTGCTGTCCCCCCAGGGGGAACGTCCAACGTCATCAGTCCAAAGTCATTAGTCAGAAGCAAGATAGAATCTTCTCCCCCTCTCCCAATCCTGACAGGTGTAGGTTTTTTACAATTAGGAGGAGTTACAAGCATAAAAGGCATCCACAGGAGTTTCAGGGAAAGAGCTCCAACGCTCAAGATGTATAGGAATATTGTTGAGTAGATTAGCCATCAGA
>NZ_JADEWV010000359.1 GCF_015207455.1 Microcoleus sp. LEGE 07076 | reverse complement strand
ACCGACAAAAGAAGTGGGCTATTGTCGGTTATCTGACCTTCAAGTTCGGGACTTAGATAAAGACAACGAACCGGAAATCATATTAGATATATATTCTGGCGGTGCTCACTGCTGTACGTCATTTCTGATTTACCGCTACGATAATGCAACTCAAAAATATACGGCGATCGTTCATTATTGGGGAAACGGTCGCGGTCCGAAAATTGAGGATTTAGATAAAGATGGGAATGTAGAATTTGTCACTCACGACGATCGCTTTTCATATAAGTTTTCATCTTATGCCGGATCTCGTTATCCATTACAAATTTGGCAGTACCGTCAGGGAAAAATGATAGATGCCACACGGCGCTATCCCCAACAAGTTAAAAATCATGCCGCTCAACTATGGCAAGAATACATTAAAACACAAACTCAATCTGAGGGAGGTAAAGCAATCTTAGCTGCTTACTTGGCTGACAAATATTCCTTGGGTGAAGGTGAGGATGGATGGAGGCGGGTGCGGGAAGCTTATCAGCGAGACGATCGCAGTAAATTTTTTACTGAACTGCGGAAGTTTCTTGGAGAGACTGGTTACATTCGTTAGAAATAGATTTGATGGTAAGGTTAACTGTTTTAACAATCAGGAGAAAGAACTAATGAAAGGGGGGTCGATATTTTATTTAATGTTAAGTTTGGTATTTTTTGGCATCAGCAGTCCAATGGTGTTGAGTCAGGAGCTATCGCCTTCAAAGAAACCTAGTGTCTGCAACCAACCTCAAACCCAAGCTGAATTAAACAATTGTGCGGCAGCTCTTTACCAACAAGCAGATATCCGACTTAATGAAGTCTACAAGCAAGTAATATCGAAGCTGAACCGGCGCGATGGAGAAAAATTAATTGACGAACAATTAGCTTGGATTCAGCGCCGCGATGCTAGTTGCAAAGACCAAGGTAGAATGAGACCTGCGGGTAGTGCCTATGCAGGTGCTCGCGATGCTTGTCTTGCTAGCGAGACAGACAAACGCACGGTCGAATTAGAGAAATATTTACAGAAATAAAAGAGCAATAGCAATCAATGCGAAATTTCAACAGTTCAACTAAATTTTTCATCTTACTAATTGCCACAATTGTTATTGTTGCGGTTTGGGTAACAGCAGTCAATGCTCAAGTACAACTGACAGAGCGATCGAAACTAGCAATTAATGGCATCGGGCCGATTAGAGTCGGAATGACAGTTGATGAAGCCTCAGAATCAGCGAGGATTAAATTCACTAAAGGCGGCGGCGGTCGGGACGAGTATCAATGTTCCTACGTTGAACCCAAAGGAGAACCAAAAGGAATTGCCTTTATGGTCACAAAGGGGCGCATTGCTAGAGTAGACATTTTTAGTAATAAGCAGATTACAACAATCAAAGGGGCAAAGATTGGAGATACTGAAGATAGAATTATTTCACTATATCCGGGGCAAGTTCAAGTAACTAGGCATCCTTACCAGCGTCTTCCACTTACCAATCAAAAATATCTAACATTTGTCCCGAAAGATGCGGCTGACAAAAACTACCGCATTATTTTTGAGACTAGCAAAAATCGTGTGGAGCGCTTTCGTTCTGGCAAAATTCCTGAAGTCGAGCAAGTAGAAGGCTGTTCGTAATTTGGCAAGTAATTTATGTTTTCGATATCAACTACAAAGGAGACAAAAAAAATGAGAGAAAAAGGCAAAGCGTTGTCCACTACAGTTGCAACCTTGGTGATTTTAGGAGTTGGCTGTTTAGCCGAATCAAAACACAGCATGGGGTTAGCAACGAAAACTAAAAGCTTACTAGCAGTAGGATTACCCGGTGAGTTAAAAATAGCTCAATCACAAGATCCATCTCCAAGAGGCCCTAGCGTTGCTCCAACTAAAGAAATTAGGAAAATTAGAGAGGATAAATTCGGGTTCTCATTTGATATTCCAACTAACTATCAAACCCAAAAAAGGCAAGATAATACTCTGACGAGCATTTTGTACAACCCTGCTGATATTAAATTATTAGAATGTGGCAAAAAAAATCGGCTCCGTGGCTACGGTCATCAAACTTTACCTGTTTTAGTGACGGTACAACCAGCCACACCTGAAACTCGTCTGATTCCTGAACTTAGTTCAACTACTCTGAGATTAGAAAATATTAGAGAGACAACAATTGCTAAGCAAAAAGCTTTCGTTTATATTAAAAAGTCTAGTATGACAGGAAAAACAAATGCAGATAGCGTAGAAACTACTTTGTCAGCTAATTTTTTTACCCCTGACAAGCAAAACCTAGTTACTATTTCTACTTTTAACTAGGGAGACAAAATTAGTGCTGTGGAAGAGAAAGTATTTAACACAGTGGTTTCATCATTTGCTTTTGTGAGATAATTGGGAAAAGGAGAGGAAAGATTATGAAAGGGATCTCGTTTGTTAGTTTAATGGTAAGTTTAACTATTGTTGGTTCTAACTCTGGCCCAGTATTTGCACAGCTACAACAAGACAGCCCAGCGACACCAAGCCCGATCGCGCAACGACAGCCTAATTGCAACAACGCTCAAACTAACTTAGAGATTAAAGAGTGTATACGATTGAGGAATGAAGCAGCAGATCGCCGACTGAATGAGGTTTACAAACAATTGGTTGCCAAATTAAGCCGAGAAGAACGATCGCTACTTGCCGAAGCACAAAAAGGATGGATTCAATTGAAGGAAAACAACTGTGATTTTGAAGTTTATGGAAGTCGCATGGGCACAGGTTATCGAGGTTTTCTCAATGAATGTTTAGAACGAATGACCCAACAACGCACTGCTGAATTAGAAAAGTATTTAAGAGAGAAATAAAGGAGAGAATAGTTTATGAAAGGGCAATCGATGCTTAGTTTAATAGTAAGTTTTGCAGTATGGGCAACTGGTTCTTTATCAGTTTACGCACAGTCTCAACGATATCCAACCAACGCAGAGATCCAGCAAATTATCCGAGAATTTCAACAACGAGCGTCCTCGCCACCTTTCTCAAGAGAATGTTGCGGTGGAACTGAGCGCGATACACGTACACCAGTTCAAAGACAGCCACTAGAATCTTTTGTAAAAGCTTGGTCGCAAGTAGATCCAAGTGTAGCGCCCTTTCTAGGTTGGTGGGCAAACAATGATAGCCAAATAGGCATTTATCCTTCAAATGTAAGGGGTCGCGCGTGCGTCATTCATGTTTCTCCTAGACCGAGCTACAAATTTAGTGTAGGTTCTATATCTAGTGGGAAAATTAGCCTCAGCGGCGATTTAACGGGTCGGGTGCTTTTGAATCAAAGAAATATGAGTGGCAATACTTTCTTATTGGTAGCTTATGTTGGTAGTGATAACACAGCCAGAGCCGCGCCTGGTTCTGATATTTATACATATCCTGAACTTCCGCAAGCACCGACTAAGTTACCGCTATCCAAAGCTAACCCGCAAGAAAATTCTCGGATGATTCGAGAATTTAATGCGACTGGCTGTACGGTTTTTTTGCCACAAAGATAGATTTATACTGCTAAACCAATTAACTAAAAAATGAGGAGATAAATCATGAAAGGGATCTCGATATTTAGCTTTTTGACAACCTTGACCATCTTGACTGTCAGCTATTCACCAATCTATGCACAGCCTCAAACCAAGCTAGTGGATAGAACCTTTCAAGTAGCTCAGAATACCAACCAATTTAAACGATTTGAGATTGGAAGACTGAGCACAGGTGAAAAGG
>NZ_JADEWV010000047.1 GCF_015207455.1 Microcoleus sp. LEGE 07076 | reverse complement strand
CGTCTCCGCCCACCGCACCCCCGAACTCATGGTAGAGTACGCCCAAACCGCCCACCAGCGGGGCTTGAAAGTCATTATCGCAGGTGCTGGGGGAGCGGCTCACCTCCCAGGCATGGTAGCATCTTTAACGCCGTTGCCAGTAATTGGCGTGCCGGTACCGAGCCGCCACCTGCAAGGGGTGGATTCGCTGTACTCGATCGTCCAAATGCCAGCGGGCATACCCGTGGCAACAGTGGCGATCGGCAATGCTAAAAATGCGGGCTTGCTGGCAGTTCAAATATTAGCAGTTTCCCAGCCCGAATTGCTAGATCGAATCCTGCACTACCGCAAAAGTCTGTCCGAATCTGTAATGAAAAAACAAAATCAGCTAGAAAAGCTAGGGTATCATAACTATGTCAATCTGAACAATAATCGTTAAACTTCTGTAGTAGAATTGAAAAGTTTTCGGTTTTTTGCCGATCGGATTAGTTGTAAAGAGGGCGAAAATGGTTAAAATGACTGTCGGGAAAAAAAAATCGAAACAAGTCAGGCGGGAGTCTTTAGATTTACTAGCAGCTAAATCTTTTAGGAAAGTTAACTGGTTCCAGAAATTGCAAAGGGCGATCGCCCGCCTGAGCCCGAGTTGGCAAGCCTGCATACCCCTAGCTGCGCTCGTATTCTCGCTTTGGGGATATGCAGCGGTAGCCCAAACACCTCCTGCGCCCAGCACTGAAGAACAATTGGCCAGCCTCAAAGTGGGCATGGATACCATGTGGGTGATGGTGGCCGGAATGTTAGTGTTCTTTATGAACGCGGGTTTCGGGATGCTGGAAACCGGTTTTTGCCGTCAGAAAAATGCAGTTAACGTGCTGTCCAAAAACTTGATTGTGTTTGCGCTGTCAACGATCGCCTATTGGGCGATCGGTTTTGCGTTAATGTTCAGCAACGGCAACGGTTTTATCGGCAGCAGCGGCGGATTTTTCCTCTGGAATGTAGCTGACAACAGCCCCGCCACAGGAGACGCTTATCAAGGCATCTTCAGCGCATTAAACTGGACGGGAATACCCCTCAACGCTAAATTCTTTTTCCAATTAGTTTTTGCCGGAACTGCTGCCACGATCGTTTCTGGGGCCGTTGCCGAGCGCATTAAATTCCTGGAATTCTTAATTTTCTGCTTGCTGTTAGTAGGCATTGCTTACCCGATTACCGGACACTGGATTTGGGGCGGCGGCTGGCTGGCAAATGCCGGATTCTGGGATTTTGCCGGTTCGACAGTGGTTCACTCCGTAGGCGGTTGGGCGGCTTTGATGGGAGCGGCATTTTTGGGGCCGCGGCTGGGCAAGTACCGCGATGGCGATACTGTGGCGATGCCGGGACACAACATGAGCATTGCTACCCTGGGCTGTTTGATTCTGTGGTTGGGTTGGTTCGGGTTCAATCCCGGTTCGACAATGGCACTCGATCCAAATGCGATCGCCCATATTGCGATCACCACCAACACCGCCGGCGCCTTCGGAGGAGTTGCTGCCACGATTACCGCTTGGCTTTACCTGGGCAAACCCGACCTTTCGATGATTATCAACGGCATCCTCGCCGGCTTAGTCGCGATCACAGCGGGCTGCGCTTGGATCAATGTGCCCAACTCTGCCATTATTGGCACGATCGCCGGCATCCTGGTAGTTTTCTCCGTAACTTTCTTCGACAACTTGAAAATTGACGACCCTGTAGGCGCAACTTCAGTTCACTTAGTCTGCGGCATCTGGGGAACTCTGGCAGTTGGCTTATTTGCTGACGGCCTGACAACTGGCCTTTATACCGCAGGCCCGACAGCCGGATTGCTTTTGGGCGGAGGTTTCGGTCAACTCTGGGCGCAGTTGGTGGGCGTGCTCTCTGTAGGCGGAATGACCGTGTTGCTGAGTTCGATTTTTTGGATCGCACTCAAGTCTTTGCTGGGTATCCGCGTTTCTCCTGTAGAGGAAGCTGAAGGTTTGGATATCGGCGAACACGGGATGGAAGCTTACACGGGTTTTGTCAAGGAAAGTAGCTTGGAAAACAGAAGTGAGGCCGGCTACGGCAGTTATGCTGGAGGCTCTGGCAGCAGGACTACTAAACTTTAGACCAAACTTGAGAGGGTGCGATCTACCACTGCAGCTTTCAGGCCCTAGATTCGCTATTTCTACCTGAATCTAGGGCTTGATTCACCAAAAACCCGAATTTCGGGACTTACGAATCACACTCCTCGAAACCAGCTTGTTTAGAGAATCTCTGGTTCTGTGCAAAGTATTTTCCTAAAAAACCCGGTTTCTGGCTACGGGTGCCTCCCAGACTAAATCTGAAATAGCCACCGCCTGCGGCTCCAATGGCGGACGCGCTGTTCACCTTTAAACTAGGTTTGTGGTTATTACCGGACTCAGGTATTCAAGACCCGGTTCCTTACAAAATCTTTGCTGCTACCTTGATATATTGATGCAGAAAACCGGATTTTTCGCGCGCTCGCGTCTCTGAGACAGTCTGAGTCTGCTAAAATCGCCCAATGACCTTGTTAACAAACCGGGTTGGTGCGTCGGGCCCTCTTTCAAAAAAATGATCCTTATGCAGTAACTCATGCCCCAATTTAAGATATCAAATCTCAAATCTCAAATTGTCGGATTTGTGTGCCACAAAGTTTGGTAGCCAGATTTTTTTATGATAAAGTAGTGCCAAAAAGCAAAGTTATGCATCGCCGTCGCGCCCTCCCACAGCACAGTGGTTGATTTATTACAAAAATTGAGGCGAAAATCGATCGGTCAAATTTGATGCAGCAATCATTGTTAATCATTCGGTGTGGTGTCTGCAAATCGCTTGAGTTTATGGAGAAGTTTGGTGGAGTTAGCAGAAGAAGTAGAACTCATAAATCCCTATACGGGATGGAAGTGGGCCGCTCGAAAAGAGTTCCGGTTTGGGCTTTGCTATCTCTGCTGACGAACGCGCTACTGATAGCCGCAGTCGCTCAACTACTAGCCAGGGGACACAACATCACAGAAAGCTATCCTGCCAGCGCTGCGGTGACAGCAGAAAGCACTGAGGAACTAATTGGGTCTGCCGGGCCGACAAACTCTGCAAAGGTAGTCCTAGACTTGCCAATTGCCGGGCCGCGACACAAATGGACTTACCAGCAGTGGGTAACGCAGTTGAGCCGAGAAGCTGAGGCCGCAGCGGCGAATCGACCCCCAAAACTAAGTGTTTTGGCCGGGGATTCTTTGAGTATGTGGTTTCCGACGAAGCTGTTACCGCCCGATCGCATTTGGCTCAATCAAGGGATTTCGGGGGAAACTTCAGTGGGTTTGCTGAAGCGGTTGCAGTTGTTCGATCGCACTGCTCCCGATACGGTGTTTGTGATGATCGGGATTAACGATTTGCTGCGGGGGGCCAGCGACGAAGGGATTTTGGACAACCAGCGGCAGATTATTCGCGATTTGCGGTGGGCTCACCCGAAAGCACAAGTGGTGGTGCAGTCGATTTTGCCGCACAGCGGGGAACAAGCAACTTGGGAAAATCGCGATCGGCTGTTGGCAATTCCTAACAGTCGGATTCGCGCCATCAATAGGCGACTCCAAGAAATTGCTAATTCTGAAAATGCTTTGTATCTCGATTTGCAGCCGCTGTTTGCAGATGCTGACGGCAATTTACCAATCGAACTCAGCACAGACGGCTTGCACCTTAACGATCGAGGTTATCTGGTTTGGCGATCGGGCCTGCAAATGTTCGCTCAGATGCAGTTAAAAAATTAGTCATGAGTTTTGAGTCAAGAGTCATTAGTTAGAAAGATCGAGGATCAAGTAATTATTACGCGGATTTGGTACAACACTCTCCCACTCTCCCCAACTCAAAACTCCCGCCCTCTCTTCAAGTGTCCCTTTCCCAATACTCTGCTGTCAGTGGCTATGTCAAGTAGCCACTGATAGATTAATAAATATAAAAATTAGTATTTAGTATCTATTAATACAGAATAGTAGTTTGTACAAATGGTGCAATCCAAAAGGCGCATACCATTCGATCGATAGTTGACGATTTTAGATGAGTCCGGCTATAGGAAGTCGGGGAGTTGAGGATTTGGAAATTATCTATTAAAGATGTGTTCGACTAAAACAGGGAATTAGAACCAAATAACTATTGCATCTAAAATCCTCGCATCTACAATCGGCTCCCTCTTCTGACAAAATTACTGAGTATTATAAGGTACAACTAACGTGAGCGAAAAAAGTTTCACGATCGCCATCATCGCACTGTGGGTGTTAATCGGGCCACTGACGGACAATGCCTTAGCTCAAGAAGCAGCTCCTGCTGCTGCTGCGGCTGTGTTGCCATCAAACGGGATCGACAACGGCGACACGGCGTGGATGTTAATTTCATCAGCGCTGGTATTATTAATGACACCCGGGCTAGCGTTTTTCTACGGAGGACTGGTGCGATCGCGCAACGTCCTCAACACCATGATGATGAGCTTAGTCATGATGGGACTGATCGGCGTCACCTGGACACTGTGGGGTTACAGCTTAGCTTTTGATGTCTCCACCCCCGCATCCGAAGGTTTCGGCAAAGGATTGGAAAGCTTCATAGGCGGCTTCGACTGGATGTTTTTGAACAACGTTGCCGCAGACAAACCAGATCCGATCGGCTACGCACCGACAATACCCCACCAAGTGTTCATGGTGTACCAGATGATGTTCGCCATCATCACTCCAGCCTTAATTTCCGGGGCGATCGTCGAACGGGTAACATTTAAAACCTATTTCTGGTTCGTGCTGCTGTGGTCAACCTTCGTCTACTCGCCTTTAGCCCACTGGGTTTGGGGTAGAGGGTGGCTGGGGGCGATCGGAGCATTAGACTTTGCCGGCGGCACAGTCGTGCACATCAGTTCCGGCGTATCTGCAGTGGTAGCAGCTTGGATGATCGGACCCCGCAAAGATTACTTAAACAAGCCCCACACCCCCCACAACGTACCCTACGTCTTGCTAGGAATAGGACTGCTGTGGTTCGGCTGGTTTGGCTTCAACGGCGGTAGCGCTTTGGCATCCGGTTCCCTAGCCACAGTAGCTTTTGTCACCACCATGATTGCGACAGCAGCCGGCGGCTTAACTTGGACAATCCTGGAATGGGTACTCAGGGGGAAACCCACAGCAGTCGGAATTGCTAGCGGTTTCCTAGCTGGATTAGTGGGAATCACCCCCGCGGCAGGATTTGTCCTCCCCATTGGGGCAATCATGATCGGATCGATCACTTCCGTTTGCTGCTTCTTCGCCGTTAGCTTCCGCGCTAAGCTGGGATTTGACGACTCCTTGGATACCTTCCCGATTCACGGCTTGGGCGGAACTGTAGGCGCGATTCTGACTGGCGTGTTTGCGACTAAAGCCGTTAACGCTGCCGGAAATGACGGGCTGTTTGCCGGCAATCCAGGGCAAATCGTCACCCAGTTTGTAGGCGTTCTCGCTACTTACGTCTTTGCGGCTGTCGGCACTTTTGTGATTTTAAAATTTTTGGGGCAGTTTATGGAACTGCGAGTGCTCTCCTCTGCTGAAGACCAAGGTTTGGATATCGGCCAACACGGAGAAGAAGCTTACGGTGAGGATTTTGCCGGCGGTTTCAGTTCGCTGGAATCTGGTTCTCCGTTTGCGCCCAAGAAGGTGGGAAGCTGATTTTTTAGGGTAAGTTCGATCGTGTAGAGATACAGTTATTTGTATCTCTACGCTTTTTTTAGTTTTTTTTTTAACGAACCGCGAAGGCGCAAAGAGCGCGAAGCAGGAAGAGCAACAAGGGTGACAAGCTATCCCCCGCATCCGAAATTCAATTTCTAAGGATTCCTGATACACTGATTCTAAAAATCCTGGGCCCAAAAGCCGATGCACCTCGATCGCGGCCCCAATCGCTCTATAAGCCAACTCTTCTACCTGTCCGCCCAATTCTCTCATTCTTCTTTCTTCTTCCTTCGTGTCCTAGCGCTTACGCGCTGCGAAAGCCTAACGCGTCTTCGCGGTTCATTCCCTCTTCCCTCTGACTGTGTCGATCGCACAAATAGCAGATCTCATCCCTCGCTACTCAATCAAATAATCCCGATCGCGCCCAGGCCTTCTAAAATCAAAGGTAATCAACCTAGATTTTAACTCGATACCGCATGGATACTAAAGCTTTTAAACGATCGCTCCAACAGTCGGAAAACTACCACCGCAAGGGTTTCGGCCACGAAGCTGAGGTAGCGAGTGTGATGCAGACAGCTTATCAAAGCAGTCTGATCCAGCAAATTCGCGACAACAATTACAGACTCGAACGCGGTGCTGTCACTATCCGGCTGGCTGAGGCTTTTGGCTTTTGCTGGGGCGTGGAACGCGCTGTGGCTATTGCTTACGAGACTCGCCAGCATTTCCCCTCTGAACGGATTTGGATTACTAATGAAATTATTCACAATCCTTCTGTAAATCAGCATTTGCGCGATATGGATGTTGGTTTTATTGCTGTTGAAAATGGACAAAAAGACTTTTCGGTTGTCGGTAGCGGTGATGTGGTGATTTTACCTGCTTTTGGGGCTAGCGTTCAAGAAATGCAGTTACTTAACGATAAGGGCTGCAAGATTGTTGATACTACTTGTCCTTGGGTTTCTAAGGTTTGGAATACTGTTGAGAAGCACAAGAAGAAAGATTATACTTCGATTATTCACGGTCAGTACAAGCATGAGGAAACTGTTGCTACCAGTTCTTTTGCTAATAAGTATTTGATTGTCCTGAATTTGCCGGAAGCTGAATATGTTAGCAATTATATTTTGCACGGAGGCGACCGCGCTGAGTTTATTGCTAAGTTTAGCAAGGCTTGTTCTTCTGGTTTTGACCCAGATGTGGATTTGGACAGTGTCGGGATTGCTAACCAAACTACTATGCTCAAAACTGAAACTGAAAACATTGGCAAGTTGTTTGAAAAGACGATGATGCGGAAGTTTGGCCCGTCTAATCTTAACGAACATTTTCTCAGCTTTAATACTATCTGCGATGCAACTCAGGAACGGCAAGATGCTATGTTGAGTTTGGTTGAGGAAAAGTTGGATTTGATGCTGGTAATTGGCGGTTTTAATTCTTCTAATACTACCCACTTGCAGGAAATTGCGATCGACAAAACTCTTCCTTCTTATCACATTGATTCTGCCGATCGCATCTTACCGGGCAATCGCATCGAACACAAGCCTTTGGGGGCAGATTTAGTCGTTACCCACAATTGGCTGCCTGATGGTAATATTGTCGTGGGTGTGACTTCTGGTGCTTCGACTCCAGATAAAGTAGTTGAGGATGCGATCGATCGCATTTTTGCGCTCAAAGCCACTGTTATTGTCTAATTCTTTTGAGTTGCCGATCGCGCGGACTACTAGAAATCCGGTTTTTAACTACTATATTTACCCACAATACTCAATCTCGGTTCAAAAAATCGCTTTCTTGCTGCCGCTGCCTCCAGCACTGCTCTTGTTCGCCACTGCACTCGGAATTATCCTTTTTTCCGTGCAGTGCGATCGTCCCCAACGCAAACACACTCTACACTACAATTGCCACAATCGCTTTCCTATCTTAAAAATATTTGCGTTGATCAACGCTTTCTCTCCTGTCAACTTCTCCCCTACTTCTAAAAATTATTTTTTTAATAAATTATTAAAAATTCGCCTGTTTTTTGGGTCAAAAGCTTGACAACGAAAGATTGACAATGTATTATTTAGATAATAGAAATAGTGGCAATTTTAAAATTTATATCACCACTCCCATTATTTAAATAATACCCCGAAAATCAAGAAAAATCAATAGGTAAAAACTCCTTACTTTGCGCCGCGATGATTTTTTTTTCGGCTGGGGTTATGTTGGAGCAACTCCAAAAATATACAATTTCAAAGCCAATTATCCGATCTAGTTTCCGGTTGCACAGGTATTGTTAAAATGCTAAGATATCCAAAAACCACGCGGTAATCTAAGTGGACAAACTTCAGACAGACATAGAGGCAATTTGCTCTCAGATTGAGGTCTTGCGCCGGGAACGCCAGCAGCTTAGCATTGGCGCTGCTGAACCGGCCAGCGATTCGCCCCAAGCGATCGCCGATGCTTACCGCCGTCACGCGAGGGAAACAGCAGAAGTGTCGGCAGAAGTTAAGGGAATAGATGATGCGATCGCAGCTTTGTCTGCTCAATTGAGTCAAAAACAGCAGCAGTCGGTAAATTTGCAAAGAATTAGTCCGATGGAGCAGCAAGTGGAAGAGGGAAGAGTTCTCGCTCGCGGACACGCTGAACGGATTAACGAACTTGCAGCCGAACTAGCGGCCGAAGTGAAGGAACTAAAAGCGATCGCCGACCAAATTAGCCCCAGCTACTGGCAGATTTATTACAAGCCTTTTATCACAGGATTTAAAAGTATTTCTGTTCCCTACGTGCGATCGGACGGGGATGTTTGGACTATTGTCAATCGAGTAGTTTAGAGAGGCTGCAGAAGCAGAAATCGGCAGCACTCAAAACATTTTTTGATCCCTATTCCTCTGTCTCAACCCCGCAGCAGTTGCTTGATAGTTCCCACCAATTCTTGAGGGTGAAATGGCTTGGCGATGTAAGCGTCGGCTCCTTGTTTCATTCCCCAGTAGCGATCGAACTCTTCGCTTTTGCTCGAACACATTACCACCGGCAAATTCTGAGTTTTCGGGTCGCTTTTGAGCCTGCGACAGACTTCGTAGCCGTTCATCCGGGGCATCACAATATCCAGAACGACTAAATCCGGGCGGTTGGCCTTGATTTGCTCTAGAGCTTCTACGCCATCGCTAGCTACCGTGACGTTGAGCCCCCTACCTTTGAGCAAGTCGGCGATCATCTCCCGCAGAGTGACGCTATCGTCAACAACCATAACTGTACTCATAGAATAATCCCTACCAAGTTTCTGGGTTGAAACGTTCACATTAACGTTCACATTAACGTTAGCCTTCAAAGGTGTCTTGTCTCGATCGAGATTGCGCTCTGCTAGATGTATTTTACCCACGTTTGCTCATTTCCCAATCATTTTCTAAGTAATTATCGCGAAATCTCAAAGATCCGCGCAATCTCGGTTGACACGCGAGGCTCTGTACGTTAGTGTATCATTTTCTTTAGTCAAATGATACCTTTGTGAAAAAATCAAGGGGCTGCGAGGCTGTCCGTTTCCCGCACCCGCCGCCGCAGCCATCAAAATTGGTCTAATTTTGATTTTTTGTACCTAAAGCCGATAGTTTTTGGTCGTACATCGTGTCTAAACCGACCGGGCGCTGCCGGTAACTGTGAGTAGAGTCTTTGCAGCCGTTAGCTACGATTCCCAAGACGGAAGCTCCAGAAATTTTTAATTCTTCTAAAACTTTGCTAACTTGCGATCGGTCTGTTTTGGCAATTTGCACGACCATAATCGTAGCGTCTGTGTGAGCTGCGATCAAGTGGGCGTCTGCCAAGCCTGCTAGTGGCGGCGTGTCATAAATCACTAAGTCAAAAAATGCTTGAAATTGCTCCATCAGATACTGCATTTTTTTGGAAGAAAGCAGCTTGATCGGATCGGGAGGAATTTGGCCGGCGGTGAGTACGAACAAGTTTTCTTGGTTGGGCGCTCGCACAATCGCGTCGTTGAGGCTGAGATCCGTGGAGATGGCATCGCCGAGCCCGCGCAGGTTTGGCAGTCCTAGCTTAGCGTGCAGTTGCGGGCAGCGCAAATCTGCATCTACTAACAATACTCGCTGTCCCACTGCTGCTGCTGTCGCGGCCAGGTGCAAAGCTACTGTAGATTTGCCGTCTCCGGCGGATGCCGAACCGACTAAGAGCGATCGAATTGTCCTACCTGCACTCAGCAAGTGAATGTTCGTGTAGAGCGATCGAAATGCTTCTAAAAATTGATAGTCCAAGTCGCTAAAAATACTTTTGGCGGCACCCTGCATCCGAGCAGTAGGTACAACTTCTATAGGTTCGACAACTTCGACTTTTGACTTCGAGTTCGATCGAGCTGATGTAAGTTTCCTCGGTCTGGGGACCCGCCGGCGCTTGACTTTTTTGGTAAACGGAATCACCCCTAGTATCGGCAATCTTGTGGCTGTTCTCAGTGATTCTGGAGTGTGGAAAACATTATTTAGCACCTCTACGAGCAAGCCGACTGCTATGCCCAGCAGACCGCTTAGAATTACCGCCAGCGCTAACTGTTTTTTGGTTTGTTTGACCGTAGCTGTCACAAACCTACCGAATTTGTCTAGCGGAATTTCCGGAGGATTGATCAGCACCCAAGGTATTTGCTGCTGAGCTGCATCAATCCGCAAGGCTTCTCGTTTTGCCAAGAAGTCCGACAAACTCTTAGTCACTACTTGCAGTTCCCGCTGTAAATTGTCGTATTGCCGCGTTGTTACTGAAAAATTTCTAATTTTTTGGTTGAGATCCTTTTGCAAAGCAGTCATTTCGCGATCGCGCGCTTCAAATTCTTTGATTTGGGTCTCTAAATTTCCCATCACCACTTCTTTTGCTTGTTGACTCGCGGTTAAAATCAATTCTTCCCGAGTTTTTCGCAGTGCTAAAACTGGTAAACTGTCTTCTCTGTACTGAGCTAATTTGAATGACAAATCCGAGTCTATTTTCTGGATTTGACCTAACAGTCCTGCGTAAGCTTGTCCTTGGGTCATCAGCAACCCCTGGGGATTATTTTCTTTAAGCAATTTTTCATAGCTTTGGTAGAGGTTACGCATCCCTTTTAGCTGGACTCGGATTCCTACTTGCTGACCTCGAATGCTTTGAACTTGTTCTGACAGAGATTTTCCCTCTAGCTGGGGGTCAAACAAGTTGCTTTGCTGCCGCAGTCTTTGGACTTGCAGTTGCAGAACTTCGACTCTTTCTCGGAGCTTTGGCATCTCCATATCTATAAATTTAATGCCTTGATTGATACCTGTCAGGCGCTGCTGCAAGCTGTACTCTAGATAAGCTTTAGAAATTTTATCCAAGACGCCGTAAATCTTTTTTGGGTCTGAATCTTTGTAGCGAACTTCTAAAATTTTTGTGCCTTGCTGTTTGCCATCTTTTGTGTAACTGATGCGGCTGATCGACAGTTTAGACATCAGTTCGCTATAGGTCATCTTGGAATGCCAAGTTTGCAACTCCTTGACTACTGGGTCCATCATTTTGGGACTTCGCAAAATCCTAATTTGGGTTTCGTAGTCTACTAAACTAATTCCTTCTATATTAATTTTTGCTAAGTCTGCCGCTACGGTGTTGTCTAATTGTTTGGATAGCAAACCTTCAGCGGTGGCTGGTTCTACTAACAGGGAAAAGGAGCCTTCATACTCGATTGTGATAGTTTTAGAAGTGATGACGATCGCTGTTCCGGCGAGAGCGCTCAAAGCAATGGTGGCCGCAGCCATCACCGGGAGGCGGCGGCGCAGAACGCCTGCGAGCCAGGACAAGTCTAGCTTTTCTTCTTCTGTCTCCTGGGGGAACGTATCTCTGTAGTTGTGAGCCGAAAAGTCCGGCCGTTTGCCATTTGATTTGGGTGTGAAGGGTTGGTAATCTTGTCTGCTATCCATATTCAGCCTGGGTATTTTAAGGTTGATATTTTTGAAGTTGATATTTTGAAGCTGGCTGGCGGCGATTGTCGCATTTTATTGTTTAGTTTATTCTAGCCTTTGCTAGGAATTATCCACCCCACCCCGACCGTTCTTATCTGAATAACGATCGGAGAATGTTGAGGAAATTGAACACTCCCGTAGCAGGCCCGATCGGCCCGATGATGTTGTTCATGCGGTCTACGAACTTCACCAAACCGCTGCGGGATACGATAATCATGTCGTTGTTGCGGAGTTGGGGATTGATTTCTTCGTTAATTCCTTGGGTTAAATCGACTTCGATCGTCCGTTTAGTAGCTGTACCGTCCTGATTGAGGCGGACTAGCTCAACTGTCTTCCTTTGAGCTCTGGTATTGCCGTAACCAAAAAATCCTCTGGAAATTAAAGCTTGATTCAGGGTGGCATTGGCTGGGAGTCTCAACGGATCGAGGGATGTTGTGACTTCTCCTACTACGAAAATGTTAATCCCGGGGGGAGCAAAGTTAGTGTTGGCGAGTACGCCGGCTTCTGCGGGGTTGACAATCGTGGCTTTGGGAACGACGATCGTGTCTCCCTGTTGCAGGATGGTATCTTGGGTAGCGTCGCCGGACTCTAAAAACTGCCACAGGTTGACTGGGATAATTTGTTCGCCTTTTCTGGTGAGGCGGCGCACTTGGATTTGCCGGATGTCGGCCTCGGAGGTGATGCCGCCGGCGAGCTGAATGGCGCGGATGACGGTGGGGAATCCTTCTCGGCTGAGGTCGCTGGTGGTGTTGCCGCCGATGACTACGTAAGCCCCCGGCCTGGTGACTTGGCCGACGATCGAGATCGATCGAGGTTTTTCTGGCGGCGGCGAAAAGTTGGCGATCGCAAATTGGCGGGCTTCTGCTTGGTTGAAGTTGGCGACTGTGGGAATCACGATCGTGTCTCTGTCTTGCAAAATGATGTCTTGAGAGATGTCTCCTTCTTGCAAGAATTTCCACAGGTTGACGTTTAGCACTCGATCCGGGCCGTCTGGTTGCGGGCGGCGGACGCGGATGTTGCGGATGTCGGCGACACCCGTAACGCCTTCTGCAAGTCTGATCGCTTGAGTGACGGTGGGGTACTGAACTGAGGGTGTCACCCCCGGGCCTGAAGTTAGGGTGATGGTGAAGTTTCCGGGCCTGGTGACTTCTCCGATGACGCCGACGTTCAGCGGGCGGGCCGCTACGAGGCTGACTGTGACTACGGGGTCTTTGAGGACGCGGCGGTAGGCGCTGCCGATGATGTTGGTGGCTTCGACTAAAGTGCGGCCGCGGACGGAAACCAGGCCGATCAGCGGCAGGTTGACTGAACCGTCGGAAAGGATTTCGTAGTTGCGCGTCAGCTCGGGTACTTCGAGTATTTCTATTAGAATACGATCGCCGCCGCCGAGTTTGTAGCTTTCGACCGATCGTCCTGAACTCCCTAATTGTGCTGTGACGGAGCCGGGCCGCAATCGCACCTCGGCTGCGGCACTCAGGGGAAATCCGGCGGCAACAATACCGTTGGCGATCGCGCACAATAATGTCAAACTCAAGACTGGCGCGGTGATTTGTTTGCGAAAATCGGCGTTAACCACAGGCTACCTATTTTCTTTGGGGATACTTCCTTAGTTTAATCGTTGACAATTCAAATGCCATCTCCACCGCCAGCACTACCCAAACATCAGGAACAATTATGGGCGCGGGAGTCTAGCCCGGAGATTTTTTTCTCCCACGCAGCCGGGAACAAAAAAACAGGATTCTGCCGGATGCCTTTTAGCTGCTTGGGTGTTGCCGATCGCAAATAGCATATTTCCATCAATCTCGTCGATTTCTCGTACCCTCGGACACTCGTCACAGCCGACGGCTACAGACAATTTTGATGCAGCGCAGCAGCCATTGCGGGCGATCGGGCGACAACAGCCTCGGTTTCTTGTTAACTTGGTGGAATTAGCCGGTCGATCGAACGATTAATATTTTCATCAAAAAGGTATAATTTTATGGCAAGAATGATTAGGGAGCTAATTTTCGGCAATACTTTCTTGCTGTCTTTATTAGCCTCTTTGGCATTGATTAGCACGATTTTAATTTTTCAGTTAGCCTCAAAAAAAAATATCGGCTTGCTCTGGGAAAAATGGTTTGCTGTTTGTTTCGTATTCGTATCGCCCCACGTCAACCTGCCTCCATTTAACTACCTACATTTTATCAATCTTGCTGCTGCTGGTGACAGTAATGTTGCCAAACTTCCCTGGGTTTTTTATCCCTGGGTAATCTTTGTTTTGTCCGGGAGATTTATTAGTTTTTTCAAAAATCAATTTGTCGAAGCCTTATACTTTTTGGTTTTGAAAAATCCTGGTTTTTCGCTGTATTGTTTGCTGCCAATAACATCGACGCTGTGGTCGTTAGTTCCCGAGATTACCCTGAAAGCCGGGATAGCTTTTACAGGATTTACGCTCTTTAGTTTTTATCTGGGCGCGCGCTACGAGTGGCCGGAATTATCTGGGTTGCTGCGGTGGGGCTATACTTCGCTCGCCATAGTTAGCGTTTTGCGCTACCCGCGTGTAGCAAGAGAATTTGCCGGAATTACTAGCCACAAAAATGCTTTCGGCAGCCTCATGGTTGTGAGTACAGCACTTTGGTACCTCCACTATTCTCAAGGCGCAAGAACTCAGAAAGAACGCTGGATAGCTCTGGGATTCATGTTGTTTTCCTTTTATTTGGTGAGAGCTACTAGCTCCGGGAGTTCTCTCGTTAATAGTTTAATGCTCGTAGTTATAGTATCATCTTTAAGTTTTTTGAGCAAGTTAAAGTTTCAATGGGCTTTTACTTGTATTGTCGGGTTTACTGTCTTGGGGATTATTAGCAGCGTTTATATCATAGACAACTTAGAGTCTATTGTTGTCGGGGGATTAGGAAAAGATTTGACGCTGACTGGACGGACGGAGTTTTGGCCGCAATTGATCGCGGCGGCCAATCAGCGCCCTTGGTTTGGGTATGGATTTGATGGATTTTTTCAGCAAGACGAAATTGGCGAGCAAACTCCAGCTTATTTCATATATACTCCCAATGGATTTCAACCAAAAACTGCTCACAACGGTGCTATAGCAATACTGCTATCTTTCGGTTATCCGGGACTTGTATTAATCTTGTCTTCCCTGTTTGCTAATCTCATTTTTGCAGTCCGGCAACTGAGCCGCAGCCCGCTAGCTGAATCGGGAGTACCGATTATTTACTTGGTGTTTATCATATTAAATAACATTACTGAAGGCTCTATAGGTGAGCTTGGGGATGCTTGGCTCGGTTACGTGTTACTAACAGTTAGACTCTGTATCGATAGTAGCAAATCTTCATCTAACAACCGCCGCAGTTACGGAGGGGATTTGCCGCCACAACCTGCATCCAGATTTAATCCCGATTAACTTGCACGAGTCAAAAATCCAGAGAACTATGATATACCATATGAATGAGCCTGGTTTTTGATTAATTCCCCTGCGCTCTAAAAGTATATTTATGTCTGATAAGGACTCAAAACTTTGTGATGCTAGATAAGCTAACTGCGCTAAGTCAAAAGCTAGCCGCCGACACGGGTGTGTTAATTGAAAATCTGGTTGGGCGGCTGACTGACCAAATTTTGCAGGTGGGTTTGGGTGTGTTTGTGGGGGTGTGGGTAGCTCGCTATCTGGGCCCGACACAATTTGGCTTGCTCAATTACGCGATCGCCCTGGTATCCCTGTTTGCTTCGGTGGCGACAATGGGATTGGGTACTCTGGTAGTGCGGGATATTGCTCGCGATCCAGAATGCAAGGAAGAGGCTTTGGGGACTGCTTTTGTTATACAATTGGCAGGGGGAATCATTACTTTACTGCTGGCGGCGGGTGCGATCGCCCTACTGAATCCCTCCGACAGTTTAACTCTGGCATTGGTAGCAATCGTCTCCGCCGGAACGATATTTCAATCCTTTGAAACAATCAACTTTTGGTTTCAGTCGCAAGTTCAATCGGTGTATACTGCTGTTGCTAAAAACTGCGTATCTTTACTGATTGCAGGTGTTCGCATCGGATTGATTCAACTCCAAGCACCCCTGATTGCTTTTGCTTGGGTGATTTTGGCAGAGGTGGCTTTGGGGGGATTGGCGATCGCACTTGTCTATCAAAGCAGGGGCAATGATTTCAAGTTGTGGCGAGTTAGTTGGCAGCGCGGCCAACAACTGCTTCATGAAAGCGGGCCATTGATGCTGGGTAGCTTGGCGGTTTTTATCTATTCCAAAATCGATCTGATTATGCTCGGTTTTTTCGATAAAACTGAGTTGGGATATTACACAGTTGCAGTTAAAATATCAGAAATTTGCGATTTCTTGCCGCTGGTTGTCGCGTCTTCTATTTTCCCGAAACTCGCACAGTTAAGAGAAAAAAATTATCCCGAATACCTCAAAAAGTTTCAGATTTATGCCGATGCCATGTTATTTTTGTGGTTGGCCGTGGCAGCGCCAATTTGTCTGCTGGCTCCTGTCATAGTCCAGACTATTTACGGCGAGCAATATGCAGCTTCGGGTGGGCTGCTGTCAATCTACATCTGGACTCTATTTGGCAGCAACTTCGGTCTAGCTAGAAATACCTATTTTGCTCTCGAAGGTCAACTGCGATACAATCTTTACTTGACTGTAGCAGGCTCAATTTTTAATATAGTATTGAACGCTGTACTAATTCCTCAATACGGAGCCTTGGGAGCAACAGCGGCAACTTTAATTACTTATTTTTACGTAAGTATTTTAGTGAATTTTTACATAAAACAATTAAAACCTTTCGGAAGTTTAATTCTGGGTTCGTTGAATCTATACAAAGCAGCTTCTCGGCTGCTCAGAGCGATCGGGTGATTGAAATTAAACCAAACCTCGCGCACCGATCGCATTGTCCGAATACTGGGCCGCGGTACTCAAACCAATCAAAACATCTACAGCACTAAATCCTTCTAAACCAGGTTTTTTTGACCGTGGTGGTTCCCCTGCCAGAGACGACATCGATCGACAAACCGGATTTTTGGCAGCCGATGCCTCCGAACCGCTCGAACTTTTTCAAAAAATGTTTAATTCCTGCCAAAGGTTATGATAAACTACCGTAACAAGCCTATTAGTTAGATCAAATCCTGTCTTCATCGGAATCATAAATTCGAGTCAACAGTCAACATCACCTGACGGTGTAACCGGAAATGATATTAATTGATTCTCGATCGCTCAAAAAACATATTTATTTATTATAAGGACTCAAAACTTTCTGATGTTAGATAAGCTAACTGCGGCAAGTCAAAAAATCGGGCCGGGTCTCCGTCAGGTACTCGTCAATCTGGCGTGGCTGTTCACCGACCAAATTTTGCAGATGGGTTTGGGTTTGGTGGTAGGGCTGTGGGTGGCGCGCTATCTCGGACCCGTTCAATTTGGCTTGCTGAACTACGCGATCGCCTTTGTGTCCGTCTTTAGTTCGGTAGCAACAATGGGCTTGGGCAGCATCGTCATCCGCGATATCGCCCGCAATCCTGAATGCAAAAACGAAACCCTGGGGACTGCCTTCGGGATGCAATTTACTGGCGGCTGCATCACTCTGCTGTTAACTGTCACCGTGATTTCGCTATTCAAGCCTGACGATGATTTGACTCGCTGGCTGGTGGGCATCATCGCCGCCGGAACGATATTTCAGGCTTTTGAGGCGATCAATTTTTGGTTCCAGTCCCAAGTACAGTCAAAATATACCGTGTTGGCGAAGAATTCGGTATCTTTTTTCGTTGCCGCTGTCAGAATTGGATTAGTTACAATTAAAGCCCCCCTGCTTGCCTTCGCCTGCATTCGATTGGCAGAGGTGGCGATCGCAGGCATGGCTTATGTATATTTTTATCAGTTGACTGGCAATAAAATTAAG
Source organism: Microcoleus sp. LEGE 07076 (assembly GCF_015207455.1). Classification (GTDB taxonomy): domain Bacteria; phylum Cyanobacteriota; class Cyanobacteriia; order Cyanobacteriales; family Microcoleaceae; genus Microcoleus. The sequence goes on along the minus strand of NZ_JADEWV010000047.1, from coordinate 19,936 downwards.
GATTGGCAATTCAGTTGGGGCCGGGGCAAGGAACTGTTGGCGGAGAGTTGGCCGATTATGTTGTCGGGATTGGCAGTTTATTTGTACTCAAAAACCGATCAGCTAATGCTGGGTGCGATGAATAAAAATGCTGAACTGGGATATTATGCGGCGGCCGTGAAAATTTCGGAAGTCTGCGATTTTTTGCCGATGATTATATCCGGATCTATTTTTCCAAAATTAGCAAATTTGAGAGAGAAAAATTATCAAGAATATTTAAGCAAATTTCAAATTTACTGCGATACTATGATGTTTTTATGGTTGGGAGTGGCAATCCCGATTTCATTACTTTCTCCGTGGATAGTCAACCTGCTTTACGGTGAAAATTATGCTAAGTCAGCAGCGGTACTGGCAATCTATGTTTGGGCGCAATTTGGCAGTAACTTTGGAGTAGCGCGGAACACTTATTTTACAATCGAGGGTCAGTTGCGCTACAGTCTTTACTTGACTGTAATTGGCTCGATTTTAAATATAGGGTTAAACTGGCTTCTGATTCCTAAGTATGGAGCATTTGGTGCAACTGCAGCTACTCTGATTACTTATTTTTACGTGATTATCTTAGTCAATTTCCTGATTAAAGAATTGCGTCCTTTTGGTAAATTAATTTGGCGATCGCTTAATTTGTACAAGGCTGCTTTCCGATTAATAGGATTAGTAAAATGATTGAAATTAAACCGGAAATTCAGCATAAATCTAACTGCCCGAAATCTGGGACTGCTATGCAGCCTGCAAAAATTTTGTGGCAGGGTATGTACATTTGTGTTGAATTTAAGTCTAACGACTCTGGTAGTGAAATAATTGATGTATTGAGAGTCGGTCACGGTTCTCACACCTCGATTCAAGTGGATTTAACAAAAAAAGAGGTTTTTTCTGGCAACAGTTACGCTGGCGAATGGTTGGGAAAACCATTACTAAGTTCACTCCAAAATCCTCGAAGCGATCGGCTGGAGATAGTCAAAGAAGTTTTCAAGCCCTGTCAGCGGGTGATTATTTTAAACTGTATTGACTTTCTTTACGGTCACTCGCTGTTAAAATTGCTAAACGCACAAAGACATTTGGAGTCTAACCCCGACTGCGGGTTAGTGGTAATAGTACCTAAGTTCTTGAGGTGGATGGTTCCCGATGGAGTCGCTGAAATCTGGACAGTACCTATTTCTTTAAAAAATGGTCGAGATTATTATCCTAGTTTCTCCGAGTTTGTTGAGGAAGAAATGAAACGCTTCGAGCAAGTTTATGTCAGCGAAGCTTATTCTCATCCGAGTCAGTTCGACATCACGCAGTTTACTAGAGTTCCCAAGCACAACTTTGAGGGAGAAGAAATAAACATTACTTTTATTTGGCGGGAAGACAGACTTTTTATCAACAGTTTGCTGTTCCGAGTTCTGAGAAAGCTGAATTTGGTGTCAATTGGGCTGGCGGTGCAAAATTGGCAGGTACGCAGGTTATTTGAGGGAATTCGATCGCGCGTACCCTCGGCAAAATTTGCAGTAGCAGGTTTAGGTACAAAGACTGACTTTCCTGAATGGATTGAAGATTGTAGGGTTGAGATGTTTAATGAAAAAATCGAGCAGGAAATTTGTCAAATCTATGCTGATAGCCGTTTAGTAATAGGCCTGCACGGCTCTAATATGCTGCTGCCTTCTGCTCATGCTGGCATGACAATTGATTTAATAGATGAGCGGTGGGGCAACTTTGCCCAAGACATTATCTATCAAGAGAAGAACCCGAAAATGGCTGCTTTTCGCTATAGATTTTTGCCCTATCAGACGAACACTGATACACTGGCATTCATAGCGGCTGTGATGGTTTTGACTTTTGATGAGTTTAAATTGTTTATGACTGCTGATGTTGTTAATTAAAAGGGTGGAGGATAGCAGGAAAGATGACAAATTCTAAAGCCATAGTAACGCTGGTAATTGGCGAAAAGCATTGGAGCAACTGGCACAGTTTGTGCCAATCGAATTGGCAAAAGTATGCCGATCGCCACGGATATGATATTATTTGTATTTCTAATCCTTTAGATGTTTCCGAACGATCTCAAAAGCGATCGCCCTGCTGGCAAAAGTGCCTGATCCTCGGCGAGGAATCTGTCCAGAAATACGATCGAGTAGTCTGGGTAGATGCAGACGTTTTGATCAATTGGGCAAATGCTCCTTGTATTGTGGAAGGGGTGGCTGTGGAGAAAGTAGGTGCGGCTCCAGAATGGGCAACGCCTAACGAACAGTTATCTGCTGAAGCCAGAGACAGATTGTTTGACACGTGGGGAATTACTGACGAAAAAGACGAGCGGGGTACTTATGTTAAATACGGTATTTCCCCGGAATTCGATCGCATTGTCCAAGATGGTATTATGGTACTGTCGCCTTCTCACCACCGCTCGATTTTAGAAAAAGTTTACTATGAATGCGAAGAAACAGGATTTGGTGAAATGCCTTGGCTTTCTTACGAACTGTTAAAAGCCGATTGCGTTCAATGGATCGATCCGCGCTTCAGCACTGTCTGGAACGTACATAAAGCCTTGTATTACCCATTTTTGCTGCCAAAACCCCACGCATCAGCAAGTTGGCTGAGTCGCGCTAAAAGCAAACTTTTAGCGAAAGGGGTGCCGCCCCGGTTGGTTGACAGGCGCGCTAGCGAGTGCGCGACGACAGCTTTGATCAATACTTTTTTTCTGCACTTTGCGGGGACTGCTGGAGAAATGAGACTGATAGACTTAGAATCTACTTCTTGGCGCGATTTGCGATCGGCTTAAGTTTTTTTTAGTCACTGCTGGAAATACGGTAAATACTCGGAAGTGTTTTTTTTCGCAGCGCAATTTGCAGACAACCACAAACATAGTAGAGTAGCTAAATGCCCGATTGGCAATTGAAAACCCCCGTCGCATTTATTATTTTTAAACGCCCCGAAGAAACCGAAAGGGTGTTTGCAGAAATTCGCAATGTCAAGCCGCCGAAACTGTTAGTAGTTGCTGACGGGCCCCGCGCAAATAAACCGGGGGAAGACCGAGATTGCGATCGGGCTCGGGCGATTATTGAGCGAGTAGATTGGGATTGCGAAGTGTTGAAAAATTACGCTGACGTAAATCTGGGCTGCCGGCGGCGGGTTTCTAGCGGTATAGATTGGGTGTTTGATACGGTGGAAGAGGCAATTATTATTGAGGATGACTGTTTGCCCGATCCGACATTTTTCCGTTTCGCTGAAGAATTGCTTGATCGCTACCGAGACGATGAAAGAATTATGTCAATCTCCGGTCAAAATGTCCAGTTCGGGCACAAAAGAACTGATTACAGCTACTACTTTTCTCGCTACAATCACTGTTGGAGTTGGGCGAGTTGGAGGCGAGCTTGGCAGCACTACGATTTAGATATGAAGCTGTGGCCGGAAATTCGCGACGGTAATTTTTTGGCGGATGTACTCGGAGATCCGCAAGCTGTAAAAGTTTGGACAAAAACTTTTCAGCTTTGTTATGAGCAAAAAATAGATACTTGGGATTTCCAGTGGGCATTTGCTAGCTTTATTCAAAACGGTATGAATATTTTGGCTAATGTCAATTTAGCTTCTAATATCGGACACGGTTCGGGAGGAACTCACACGGCGGATGTCAGCAGTCCGTACAATAATATGCCGGCCGAGGCTCTAACATTTCCGCTGAAACACCCGCCCTTTGTAATTCGGGACGCGCAAGCTGATAATTTTACTCAAAATACTTTGTACGATTACGATCCGCCGCTGCTCAAGAAGGTGCAAAAAAAAGTCCACAAACTGTTGAAAAAAACCAATTTAAATCAGAGATAATATCATTTCCGGTTACACCGTCAGGTGATGTTGACGGTTGACTGTTGACTGTTGACGGTTGACTCGAATTTATGATTCCGATGAAGACAGGATTTGATATAACTCTAGAGGAAAGGCAGGGGAGATGAAGGTTTTACTTCTCAATAGTTCTGATACTGAAGGCGGTGCAGCCCGCGCTGCTTACAGGCTGCACCAGGGTTTGCAGGGGATTGGCGTGTCTTCGCAAATGCTGGTGAAAAATCCCAAAAGCGGCGATTTAAGTGTAATCTCGGCACAGCCAACGATCGCCAAAAGTTTTGATAAGATTGTTTCAGTTGTATCAAATTCGCCATTGCGGCTTTATCCTGAGAGGAATCCTGCGATTTTTTCTCCTCAATGGCTGCCCGACTCCCTGGCTGCGAAAGTTGCCAAAATCGAACCAGATATTATTAATTTGCACTGGGTTTGCGGGGGTTATATGCAGGTAGAAACTGTTCCGAAGTTTCATAAACCCTTAGTCTGGACGCTGCACGATATGTGGCCTTTTACGGGTGGGTGTCACTATAGCGAAGAGTGCGATCGCTATACTAAATCTTGCGGTAGCTGTCCGCAACTTCACAGTAATAAAGATTCGGATCTGTCGCGCTGGGTGTGGCGGCGGAAAGCAAAAGCTTGGAAAAATCTTAACTTAACTTTGGTAACTCCGAGTCATTGGTTGGCTAAATGCGCTAGTTCTAGTTCTTTGTTGAAGGATTGTCGAGTTGAAGTCATTCCTAACGGTATCAATACTCAAAAGTACAAGCCGATCAAGCGGGAATGGGCGCGAGAAATCTTGAATTTGCCACAAGATAAACAAATTGTACTTTTTGGAGGTGCCAGCGGAACGGGCGATCGCTGGAAAGGATTTAATCTGTTAGTATCGGCTTTGCAAAGCCTCAGCAAATCGGGCTGGAGCGATCGCATAGAATTGCTAGTTTTTGGCTCTTCTCAACCGTCGAATCCGCTCGAACTCGGTTTTAAGGCACATTATTTAGGTAAATTTGCTGATGACGTTTCCCTAGCAATAGTTTATGCAGCAGCAGATGTTTTCGTAGCTCCTTCTGTTTACGATAATTTGCCGAACACGGTGATGGAAGCTGCAGCCTGCGGTATTCCCAGTGTCGGATTCAAAATCGGCGGAATGCCGGATCTGATCGAACACTGCTCAAATGGCTACTTAGCTAAACCTTATGAAACAGAAGATTTAGCAACAGGTATTGCATGGGTATTGGAAAATCCCGATCGACACCAACAGCTCTGCATTCGCGCCCGTCAGAAAGTAGAACAAGAATTCACCTCAGATATACAAGCTCGCCGCTACTTGTCTGTTTTTTCCGAACTCGCCAGCACCGCCGGCATTGCAGCAAATTAAACCAACTGTTTCCGCTGCTCTGGCGTAGCAAAAAAATTAGACTTTCTAAACTGTCCGTTTTCTTTAACAAATACCATGTCTACTTGAGCCAAAGCTCCATCGAGAGGGCGGATGTAACCTCCAAAAATATCGTAGGTGGCGAATCCGCGCTCTTTCATGTAACTGACAACATCGTATAATTGCGGGCCCCCGACAAAGAATTCAAACAGGGATACTTCCAGTATGACTGCTTCTGTCTCCTCAAGCATTTTGCGACAGCCGTCTAAAACATTCAACTCCGCGCCTTGCACGTCAACCTTCAATAAATAAGGCCCTTTTAAGTTTTTTTCCCGGCACACATCATCGAGGACAACCAGAGGAATTTCTCGGGGTACACCGTCTGCCAGACTGCCTTCTGACTCGTTGAGAGTAGAAGAACCGTAAAGTTGAGGGTGAACGTTAATCGTAATATTTCCGGGTTGAGCGCCCGCGCCAGCCATGATATACTGAGCGTTGTATTTTTGACAAATTTCTTTTAAATTTTTCTCGTATTCGATCAATGGCTCTACCAGCAAGAAGTTGGTTTCGGGAAACTTTTCGTACAATTCAAAAGTCCCGTAGGCAACGCCGACATCTATAACCGTTTCTGGTTGAAAACCCAACTTGATGAACTGATCGAGCACACCGTACATAGATGTTCTCATGCCTTTTCGCGGGACATCGAATCCCACAGGCTTAAGCATTTTGTACGCTAGGTTTTTTAGGAACTGCCTCATAATTTTTTCCAGAGTACAATATTGAATGAAACTATTATAGATTAATGAAACCAAACTGCACGATCGCAACAATCATAACTTGCCACAACCGCAAGCAAAAAACCTTAGCTTGTCTCGCGGCGCTATTCAATCAGGTACTGCCAGCAGATGTCTTGCTGGTGGCGTACTTGGTGGACGATGCCAGCACCGACGGTACTGCCGAAGCGGTGCGGGAAACTTATCCGCAGGTTAAGTTGTTCAGCGGAGATGGGAACCTGTTTTGGAATGGGGGAATGCGGCAAGGATTTGCTGAAGCCATGAAGCACAATTATGATTACTACTTCTGGCTCAACGATGACACTGTACTGGAACCGTCGGCTGTGAACGCTATGCTGGCAACCTCCCGCAGCTTGGCCGAGCAAGGCCACACGCGAGCGATTGCGGTGGGTTCTACTCGCGATGCGACCACTGGGACACTGACTTACGGGGGCTGGTTGCGGAGTAGCTGGTGGCATCCTTTGCATTTTCGCCTGCTGGAACCGATCGCCGAAGCTCAGCAGTGCAATACAATGAACGGCAACTGCGTTTTGATGCCGCGAGCAGTGGTTGAAGTAGTGGGAAACCTAGACCCAGCTTTCATTCACAGCATGGGAGATATTGATTACGGTTTGCGATCGGTGGAACAAAATTGTACAGTTTGGGTGGTTCCTGGATACGTGGCCACCTGCTCTGCTAACCCGCCTGATGGTAACTGCTGGGAAGATCCGAATATGAGTTTGCTCGATCGATTTAAAAAGGTACTGCAACCGAAGGGTTTTGGGCCAAAAGAGTCGAAAGTGCTCGTACAGCGGCACACGAACATCTTGTGGCCGATATATTGGCTGTTACCTTATTTGAGGTTGATTTTGACCTCGCTCCGCCGAGGGCCTGTAGGCTATCGGGGCTGATTTGTTGGCGTCCATCTAATTTTAACAATTCTTTTTCTGAGACCATGAGTGTGGTAGACAGGAAATCCCGCCTTCAAAGTAAAAAATTAAATGCTGTATGGCTTACTATTTTTGCAAGCACAGGAAATAGGGAAGATTTCTGGCAACACCGCCGGCTTCTTTGTCGTCGCTACAACTAATAAAGGTGAACCACATGGATGAACTCCGCATTGCTTGGCTTGTCCCGGAAGTAGAACTCGGTGCCTATTGGCAGCCTGTTTTGAGAGAATTTACAAAAGTTTTTAAGCAGACAGTATTTTATACCGGGATGGTGTGGCCGGGATTCGATCCAACTCTGCCGGGAGCATCGGCAATTCAGTTGGTGGGAAAGACTAAGTTTATCGAAACCGAAAAGATAGAAACAGGTTACGATCGCGGTTTTATCGCAGTTTCGCCTAGCATTATCGGTCACTTGCTAAAATTTAGACCTCATGTTGTGTTTCCGCAAGCTTTTTCTCTGTGGACTGTCTTGGTAATTATCTTTAAACCGCTTTGTCAGTGGCGAGTTGCAATTATTTATGATGGAAGTTCTCCGAATACTGATTTTCGAGACTCTAGTTTTCGGACGGTGGTAAGGCGGATTTTAGCTCGGTTTGCTGATGCTTTTGTTTCTAACAGCGAAGCTGGAAAGAGATATTTGGTTGAGGTGCTGAATGTACCCGCAGATCGAGTTTTTACGAGAACTTATTTGGTGCCGGATGCGACAGCGCTGCTGAAACCTTTGGAAACTAAAGATTTTCCAAGTTTAGATTTGAAAAAGCCGGTTTTTTTGTATGTGGGACGGATTACGGCTCGCAAGGGAATTACGACTCTTTTAGAGGCTTGCGCTGTTTTGGAAAAGCAAGGATATTCTGGTTATAGTTTACTGATTGTAGGTTCTGGCGATCGGTTGGAGGAATTGCAAGCTTTTGTTGAAAATGCGGGTTTTGCCGATCGGGTAAATTGGGTTGGATGGGTGGACTACGGCAATCTGGGAGCTTATTTTCAGCTTGCTGATATTTTTGTCTTTCCTACTTTTGAGGATGTTTGGGGTATGGTTGTACCCGAAGCGATGGTGTTTGGGAAACCTGTGTTGTGTTCTAACGGTGCAGCTTCCTGCGAGTTAGTTGTGTCGGGGGAAAACGGTTATATTTTTGATCCTAACAATCCTCAAGAGTTGGCGGATCGAATGCAAGTTTTTTTAGATAATCCTGATTTGATTGAGTCGATGGGAGAGCGTTCGCGACAGCTTATTTCTCACAAAACTCCTGAAAGTGCAGCCCGAGGTTATGTGGAAGTTACATCTTTTTTGAGGGGAAGAAGTAATTAGTCTATTTGTTATTTGTGATTGGTTAGTTGTCAGTTGTTAGTTGTTATTTTTGCCGGAAGTACGAATAACCAAGAACAAATAACAAATAACCAACAACAAATAACAAATAACCAACAACAAATAACCAATCACCAACAACAAATAACCAATAACTAATGAAAGTTTTATTGTCTGCCTTTGCTTGCGAACCTAATCTCGGCTCTGAAGAGGGTGTGGGATGGAATACAGTCGTTCAATCTGCTAAACATCACGAAAGTTGGGTATTTACACGAACGTTTTGTCGATCGTACATTGAAGCAGAACTAGAAAAAAACCCTGTACCAAACCTCCACTTTGTTTATTTCGATCCGTTTGGGTGGAGCGAAGATTGGAAGGGGAGACAGGGATTGCTGCAACTTCATTACTATTTGTGGCAAATCTGGGCTTATTTTATGGCTCGAAAGCTCGATCGCGAAATCGGTTTTGACTTAGTACATCACGTAACTTATGTCAAGCATTGGTCTCCAAGTTTCCTAGCATTATTACCGCATCCTTTTATTTGGGGGCCTGTGGGGGGTGCAGAAGCAGCACCAAAGCCTTTTTGGCAAGATTTTAGCCGCCGGGGCAAAATTTATGAAACGCTGCGAGCATTGGCTCAAAGCGCGGGAGAACGCGATCCCTTTGTGGGGTTGACGGCACGTCGCAGTGCGGTGGCGCTGGCTACTACAGAAGAAACCGCAGCCAGACTGCGATTTCTCAAAGCACAAAACGTGAAAATTTTCTCGCAAGTTGGTTTATCGCAGCAAGAGATTCAGGAATTAGAGAAACTTCCAACTCCGCCGGAACAACCAATTAGATTCATCAGTGTCGGTCGTCTCTTGCACTGGAAAGGGGTACACTTGGGACTCCGTGCATTTGCGGAGGCGAAGCTGGAACAATCGGAATATTGGATTGTGGGAGATGGCCCGGAAAGGCAGCGTTTGGAAGCCTTGGTAACAGAATTGGGACTGGCAAATAAAGTATTGTTCTGGGGGTCTTTACCGCGCATTGAAACTCTTTCTAAAATGGGAGAGTCTCACGTTCTCCTCCACCCGAGTTTGCATGACTCGGGTGGTTTTGTTTGCACGGAAATGATGGGGGTTGGGCGTCCGACGATTTGTTTGGATTTGGGCGGCCCGGCCACTCAAGTGACGGCCCAAACCGGGATTAAGGTGGCTGCTACTGACCCCGATCGCGCCGTGCAAGGTTTAACAGAGGCTATAGTGTGTTTAGCCAAGGATCGCGAATTGCGAGTTCGCTTGGGTCTAGCCGGTCAAAAGCGCGTCAGGGAAATCTATGATTGGAATATAAAAGGTCAATTCTTTGCCCAATTGTGCGAAGATGTATGCAACGGAAAATCCGGCTAACTTCCGATTTGTTCGATCGCGCAAAACAAAGAAAACTCTATTTTTTAGGTGGTGAAACGTGGGCGTTGCAATTATTACTGGATCGGCGGGTTTAATTGGCTCGGAGGCGTGCAAGTTTTTTGCCAAGCAAGGCTTGGACATAGTTGGTATCGACAACAATATGCGCCAGTTTTTTTTTGGTGCAGATGGTTCTACGAACTGGAACCGCCAACAGCTCGAAAAATCTTTGGGAACCAAGTATTATCACTTAGATGTGGACATTCGCGACTACGAAGCTATTATCAATATTTTTCAGCGGTACGGAGATGCGATCGAGTTAGTAATTCACACAGCAGCCCAACCGAGCCACGATTGGGCTGCCCGCGCTCCTAAAATAGATTTTACTGTCAACGCTAACGGTACTCTAAATCTTTTAGAAGCAACTCGCTTGTACTGTCCTCAAGCTGTTTTCATTTTCACTTCTACCAACAAAGTATATGGCGATACACCAAACAAATTACCTTTAATTGAATTAGAACACAGGTGGGAAATAGAAGCAGGTCACACTTACGAAAGCGGGATTCGGGAAGATATGTCGATCGACCAATGTTTGCACAGCTTGTTTGGCGCTTCTAAGATAGCTGCCGACATTTTAGTGCAAGAATACGGTCGATATTTTCAGATGAAAACCGCTTGTTTTCGCGGCGGCTGCCTGACGGGCCCAAATCACTCGGGAGCTCAACTGCACGGATTCCTCGCCTACTTGATGAAGTGCGCCGTGACGGGAACTCCTTACACCGTGTTTGGCTACAAAGGCAAGCAAGTCCGCGATAACATTCACAGCGCCGATTTAATTTCGGCATTTTATGAATTTTATCAAGCTCCCAGAATTGCGGAAGTTTACAACACCGGAGGAGGCAGGTACAGCAATTGTTCGATGTTAGAAGCCATTCAGATGTGCGAGGCAATTGCCGATCGCAAATTTAATTGGACTTATGCTGAAGGCAATCGCATTGGCGATCACATTTGGTGGATTAGCGACAATTCAAAATTTTCCAATCACTATCCTGACTGGAAAATGAAATATAACGTTAAACAAATCCTGCAGGAAATTTATGAATGTAACCGCGAACGTTGGCTGAAAAAGGAGTAGATGGATTGAGCTGGTACAAAAAGAATGTGCAGCCAATTTTAGTAAATAATGGAACACAAAGTTAAACAAATCCTAAAGCAAATTTATGAATGTAACTGCGAGCGTTGGCTTAATGAGGTCTTCCACAATCGATTTAGGGAAAAAAAGTGTACTCGGCATATTAGTAAATGCCGTTAATTATGAAGCTGCTGTCAGCAAAATTATTGCCGCAGCCAGCGCCGGAAAACCGCTGTCAGTTTCGGCTTTAGCGGTTCACGGGGTAATGACTGGAGTGCTCGACAGCACTCACCGCTACCGGATCAATCACATTGATTTAGTATTGCCAGACGGACAGCCGGTCAGGTGGGCGTTAAATTGGCTCTACAATACGGAATTGCCCGATCGAGTTTGCGGGCCAAATGCGATGTTACAAATCTGCGAACAGGCCGCCCAAGAAGGATTATCTATCTATTTGTACGGTTCTCACCCTTCTGTACTCGAGGCTTTATCCCGCAATCTGTGCGATCGTTATCCCAAGTTAATTATTGCTGGAACTCAGCCTTCTAAATTTAAGTGCATTACGCCCCAAGAGAAACAGGAAATTGTGGAGCAAATTCGCAGCAGCGGTGCAGCAATTACTTTTGTAGGTTTGGGCTGTCCCCGACAAGAAGTCTGGGCTTACGAATACCGGAACGACTTATCAATGCCCCTGATTGCTGTAGGTGCAGCTTACGATTTTCATGCGGGCAATTTGGCGAAATCTCCTGAGTTTTTATCTAAGATAGGTTTGGAATGGCTGTTTCGGATGATTAAAGAGCCCCGTCGCCTCTGGAAGCGGTATGTTTTGTTGAATCCGCTTTATATTTCACTGTTTTTGCTGCAAGCTTTGAAAATCAAAAAATTCGACCCCACAGATGCTACCGCGCCTGTGGAAGAAGTATTGTATGGTTGAATTTCTCTCTACAGTTGTGAATTGTTAATTTTCACAAAAAAAGCCAAAAGCCAAAACTAGAAATAATAATTAATTCTTTTGACTTGCGACTTGAAACTTGTGAGAATTTAAATCGAGAATTAATGGGTTGTTTTTTGTAACTTCTGTTTTGCTTGTTTTGTAATGTTGTTTCCGATAGCATCGGAATTATATATTTGAATTGTCGAGAGCGCGATCGTCTCAAGAACGATCGCGATTCAGCGCGCAAAGACAGGCAATGCAGAAGACATTGGTTTGTGGGTGTTGTGGCCGGAAACTTCCCCGATTCCGCAGCGGCTTTTGAGTCGTCGGGCCCGAGAATTTGCGATCGCCCCAGACAGCGCAACTTTAGCCAATCCCCAAGCAGACGGCATCGCCATTTTATCCCTGACACCAAACCTCAAACCTTGAGACTTCATGCCATCATTTCGGAGAGTATTCAGCTTCACCAAAAAAATGGGTCTGAAGCCCCGTTTTTTTAGGACGGCTTTAATTCCTTCTAAAATTTCTTGATTTTATTAGTATAACCTAGTATGATTGAGCAAGTAAACAACAGAAAGTAATGAAAGCAAGATATCAATTTCGTATCTATCCAACCGATCAACAACGACAGGGTTTAGCCCAGTTGTTTGGTTGTGTTCGCGTAGTATGGAATGATACTCTTGCGTTGTGCAAGCAGTCTGAAAAAAAGCCCAAATCGGCCGAACTTCAGAAAATAGTAATAACTGGGGCAAAACGAACAACCGAAAGAGCTTGGTTGGAGGAAGTGTCATGTGTTCCTTTGCAGCAGTCTGTAGCCGATTTAGAAACGGCTTTCAAGAATTTATTCGACTCCTGTAAATGGAAAAAAAAGGGCGTAAGGTAGGCTATCCTAAATTCAAAAAAAGGACTAGCAGCCAATCGGCTAGACTTACTCGTCGTGGTTTCTCCATGAAAGAAAACGGCGGTGTCTACCTAGCCAAGATTGGAATTGTCAACCCTATTTGGTCTAGAATGTAGGCTTAATTCCAATCAAATCGCCAGACACGAAATCAAATCATGTCCGGTCGATTAGCATAACAAAAACAGTTCGTAGTGCGGACTTGACTCTAGGGCCTAGGAGTGGAGTCAAGTCCGCACTACGAACCCTACTTAGTTGCGGTCAATCAATCAGACACGACATCAAATCTAGAACCCACATTTTTCTTCATGCAGGCAGCTTTTCTGATCGAAATTGAGTTGTTAGCAACCCGCTGCATATGTTCTGTACGAGCTTTAAAAGTCTTCTCAAATGTGTGCTTTTCAGCAAACCTCAGCGACTTAAAAGACATAGCTTTGACGACTTCTCGGTTGTAGCTGAGTTGAATAATTTTCTGCGCCATCAGTTTAGGTTTACCCATCGGTATCATCCATCCCGTCTCAGACATTTCTGAAATTCCCTCGAATGCTTCGTTAGCATAGCCAATAATCGGCACTCCGCAAGACATTGTTTCTAAATAAGTACACGAAGGGTCGCCCTGCCGGTGACAGCACACAAACAAATCAATATTGTCCTTAACAAACGGTAAAAACTCGGTTTTAAAGTCCGGGACACCAAGCATTTTCACGCAATTCTGAAGTTGATGGGCTGCTATGGTGTCGTGCATCATTTTTTCTAAGTCGCCAGCACCGCTAATGAACATTTCAAAATTTGCTCCCCGTTTCTTCAGTTCTAGAGCAACATTCAGTAAATGATCGGCTCCCTTCATTTTAATCAGGCGACCTGAGAACAGCAGCCGCAGAGGCATATCTTCAGAGCGGTTGTGAGTCCGCATTTCAATATCCCTGTCAGTTGCTAGCATATCTTCGCTAATCCGCGTGTCAAAGAAAAGCATCGAATTGGGATTGAGTTTGAGGTAGTCTTTATAGGTAGGAGTACCGTTGCACTGCAAACCATCCGCAGTTGCGATCGCCGCCCGCTGCTTAATTTCTTGATATTGTTGCCAAGCCATCCTCCACAAGCGTACAATCGGGTTTTTGGTATTCACGCTCACAATTTGTTTGCGAGTTTTCAGAGTATATTCAGAAACATAAATACATGGCACTCCAGCTAAATGGCAGATATTACTAATATGGTTTTGTCGGTATCCCGGCACTGCCAATACCAGCGAAGTCTTGTGTTTGTGCAACAAAGCAGGCGTGATTAGATCGAAGGAAATTACTTCTAATTTGAATGATAATTTATCGATATCGAACACTTTGCGATCGAGATTGTCGTTACCTGTTTGCGTCTCTTCCATCATCACTGTAATCGAACCATCCCAATACTTGGTTAATTCGACAACGGCTTCGTCCAGCTTGCGGGTGAGTAAAACTTTGCCATCTGGCAAGAGTTTCGCTGGGAGGGGTTGTAAAATGGTCAAATTGTTGTTGTTATGAAACATGGATCCACCTTTTTTTGTATCTAGTTTTATTTTAGTCGTTTGTCTGCATTAATGCTTGTGATTACTTTGATCGCGCTAGATAGAAGCTATGTAAAACTGTAAGATTGCTTCCTTGCACCGAAATCTATTAGCAATCACATATCGCAGATAGTTTTCCAGCTCGCCATGAAGCTAGACAACTAAAAAATAAAAGTGAGCAAATTTGAGTTTCTACTCGTTAATACGGTTGCGAAACTCAAAGCTTGCCTTGCTGTTATTGAAGTTGAAAGTCCTTAAGATAGCGGATTGATATCTCTCAGCTTTAGGAGCCTCAACTTAATTTCTAAAAAAGCTAATTCTACGTACTGATAAATTCACTAAAGACTCGATGGGCTGTTGCCTCGAAATATAACAGACAGTCAGAACAGCGCATGGGAAAGTAACGTAAAGAAGCAATATAATACTTCCGAGCGTTTTGGACTGTTCGTGGTGACTGATTTTAAATCTAGTTCGATCGACCTATTGCGATCTGGTAGTCAGTTGTCGGTGTCATTAACAATAGACGAATCCTAAAAAGCCTGTAAACTGCCTGCATGATGCCGGAGCCACAAGAATTATTGAATATGTTTAATGTTTCTGGAACGTGACACCAGTTAAAAGGTTGAGCCGAACCGGATTTGATATTTAAAATTTAAGCCACCGAGTCTTAGCTTTATCAAGTATGCGGGAAAAAACATATAAATGTCAATAGGTTTTTGCTAACTTTATCAAAGTTTTACAATTGATTGCTTAAGTAGCAAGTTATTGCTGTTTTAAGGTTGATTTTCCTCAAACTAACTGCGGCATCAGATATTTCTACTTACGTATATTTATCAGCTCCTTCGACTTACAGTCCAAAAGGCAAAAAATGCTTTGACACGTTATTCTAACGCGGTAAGCTGCTTCAGCCGGAGGCTACATAATTAGGTTGAAGTTAGCCCTGGCTTAAGCTGTTGCTCATATAGATTGTGTGTGGCAATTGAGGGGGAGAGGGCCAGAAAGGGAGAGGGGGAGAGGATTTGAGGATTTTTGATTGTCATCAAAATATACAATGTTTATTATTTGCACAAAAGCTTACCAATAATACAGGGCTGATGCCATAAATTCTTGTCAGCCCTATATATATCGTGCCTAATTTCCCTCTTACGGATAGAGTTTGTACGTAAGTGTTGAACGGTAGAAGTGTCTGAAACTAAGCTATTTTCCCCTAGGGGTTCGGTGAAGGGTAGGGAATCGCCATTCTCAAAGGCAACGAGAACAATCATTTAAAAAATAAATAGATTTATTCCAAAATTTTATGAGATAAATATTTATATAAATTTGTCTAATATCAATCGCCTTTACATTATTTATAATAATGTTGCATTTATTCACAATTAAACAAAAAAAATAAAAAGGTAGGACTGACTTATAGTCTTTCTCAAAAAGGTGAGGAGTCAGTAGATTTTAGATTGGGGGATTGATACCCGATCGGGCGATCGCACTGCGATATGTAGAGTGGGCGGCACCAGACTTTCTGTGGGTGCGCCCCCAGCGCACCTTACCGCGCTTTCTCTGTTTGCTAGTGCGAAGTGTTGGGGCTGAACTGTTCTTTAATGAAGCGGATATAGAGGTGTTTGAACGCTGATTTAATCACCCGAGGCATCCCAAAGTCGATCGGCATCATACTTTCCGGCAACTTCCAATCCAAAACTTTGAGAGTTTCCGGCTGCAAAAGCGGAAAATCGAGATCCTCTAAATTCGAGCAAAGTCCCAATCTCATCGCCGCAGCTACAGTCGGAACCATTGCTGGATCTACATTAATGATTTCAACGAAAGTTCTGTCCAACGCAAACACATCGCCAGACGCGCCCAAAATTCCCAAAAACTTAGGTTCGCCGCCACTGGGCCCGTTACCTTCGTGACCGATAATTCCATCCAAAATTGTCAAATTTGGGTTAATTGTCCGGGCGGTTTCTACCAGCATTTGACCGAATCTGGCGCTATCTTTGCCAGCTTCCATGTGCCACCAAGCTTTCATTTTTCCGGGTACGCAGCCGAACAAGTTTTTCACACCCATTGTCGCCGTTAACTGAACGTGAGACTTGAGTTTGGGAAGATTAATCACCACATCCGCTTCCATAGCTTCTTTGCAGATTCGGAGATGGTTGAAATCTTCGCTGACAGTTTCGTAGCGTTTTCCTTGAAACTCAACTACTGGCAAATTCAGTTCTGCTAACAGCGGCAAATAACCGTTAGCTTTGGCTACACCCATCGCGCTACCAAAAGCTGGACTGTCCCCTAAAAAAGGTTTTCCTCCCGCTTCTATGACCATTTTAGCGACGCAGTAAACCAATTCCGGGCGGGTGACGCATTCTTTGGTGGGGCGAGAACCGGTGAGGAGGTTGGGTTTGAGTAAAACCCGATCGCCCGATTTGACAAAAGCCGAGATTCCGCCCAAGGGTGCGAGCAAACTTTCTATAGATGTTTGCAGGATTTGGCGATCGTATGAATTTGCTCGAATTAAACTAACAGCAGACATAAGGGGAATTGGGAATGGGGAATTGGGAATTGGGAATTGGGAATTGGGAATTGGGAATTGGGAATTGGGAATTGGGAATTGGGAATTAGGAATTGGGAATTAGGAATTGGGAATAATTGTTATATATTTATTTCCAATGCCCTGTTTGGCCGATTCCCTGTTTGGCCAATTTCTTAATGCGAACCTACTTTTAAGACATCGACAATCTACCAGCAGCAGCCCGCTGCATGGTACTAACTCGCAGCGAATTCGGGAATATTCCTTGACCTTGCAGTTG
The DNA here is from genome assembly GCF_015207455.1 of Microcoleus sp. LEGE 07076. Classification (GTDB taxonomy): domain Bacteria; phylum Cyanobacteriota; class Cyanobacteriia; order Cyanobacteriales; family Microcoleaceae; genus Microcoleus. The sequence continues at coordinate 2,999 of NZ_JADEWV010000047.1, read as the reverse complement.
AGGGATGGCCGGTTTCACTTCCACTTTTACCAACCTAGCAGTGCAGATAAAAACCGTTTGATCGACCAAATGAAAAGTCAACCAAGGTTGATTTAATAAATGCAGCACTTCCTCTTGAAATTCTTGTGCAGGCATCGGAATAGTAAAGGTTTCTGTTTGACCTTCGACATAATGAAATGTGACTTGAGTTGTGTTCTCTTTATCTTGAGTTAATTGACCAAATGAACCTGCACGCATATTTTTTGCTCCTAAACTTGAGAGTTGAAAAGATTAAGATAGATAAGACGGCGGTTGAAACCAGGTTTACACAAACGAAGTCCACCTCCGTGGTGTAAAGAAAATAATTTAATTTTAACCGCCCGGCCTTCAACCCGCGGAGGCGGGTTTTGTTTTTATAGACGCGGTTTCAACCGCCCGATTTTCTGGCATCGCACTCATTTTTTCTAAATCTAGAACTTTTGCCAAGTCTTCTGCATTCATTAAACCCTGTTCTAGGACAATTTGCCGCAAAGATTTGCCCGTCAAGAGAGATTCTTTGGCGACGGCGGCGGCATTGAGATAGCCGATGTGAGTGTTGAGGGCGGTAACAAGGGCGAGACTGCCTTCTGCGTAAGCGAGACACCGATCGCCCTTAGCTTCAATTTTTTCGACGCATTTACTACTCAGGGCGCTGATGGTATTGCCCAAAATTTCGATGCTGTGAATTAGATTGTAGGCGATCAGGGGCATCATCACATTTAATTCTAATTGTCCCGCTTGGGCACAAAGGGCGATCGCGCTATCGTAACCCATAACTTGGAAACACACCATCGAAGTCATTTCTGCCATCACCGGATTGTATTTTCCCGGCATAATTGACGAACCCGGTTGCACCGGAGGCAGTTGAATTTCCTTCAAACCCGTTTTCGGTCCCGAGTCCATCAAACGCAAGTCGTGGGACATTTTAACACAATCCTGAGCCAGATTTCGCAGCGCGCCGGAGACATTTACAAACGGTGCCATACTCTGCATCGCTGCCATTAAATGCGGTGCCGGTTTCAGGGGTTGGTCGATTAATTCCGAGAGAATTTCAGCAACTTTTTTACAGTATTCTGGGTGAGTATTTAAGCCCGTTCCGGCTGCACTTCCCCCCAATCCCAAGGATGTCAAATCATCCGATGCCCTGTCAATTCTCAAAGTATGTTCTCTGAGAATTTGCGCCCAAGCGCCGAAGGTGTCGCCGAGTCGAACCGGTACGGCATCTTGCAGGTGAGTGCGGCCGGATTTGACGATATCTTTGAATTCTTCTGCTTTGTTTTCTAGGGCAACTACGGCCTCAGACAGCGCGGGAAAAAGAGTTTTTTCTAAGGCCAACAATCCGCCGATCCGAATCGCCGTCGGAATCACATCATTTGTCGATTGACCGTAGTTTACATGATCGTTGGGACTGACGCGCTTGTAGTTGCCTTTTTTATCGCCCATAATTTCCAAAGCGCGATTGGAAAGCACTTCATTAACGTTCATGTGGTGAGAAGTTCCAGCCCCGGCTTGGTAGACATCAACTACAAATTGATCGCGCAGTTTTCCAGCTAGGATTTCATCTGCTGCTCGGACAATTGCTTGACTGATGTCTTCTGGAATGCAGCCGAGTTCGCCATTGGCGAGCGCCGCAGCTTTTTTAATTAAAACGCAAGCATCGACGTAAGTTGATAAAGGTTTAAGGCCGCTAATTGGAAAATTTTCAACGGCGCGCAGAGTTTGAATGCCGTAGTAAACAGTAGATGGGATTTGTTTGTCTCCCATCGAGTCGCTTTCGGTGCGGTAGCTGATGGTTGGCTTTTGGTTCATCAGAAAAACGGGTTGTGATTATTAGGAATTGTACAATTTTTTTGGTCACAGGGCTGACGGGTGCTGTTATTGTACCGTACCCGTCGGCGACTGTACAATAATTCGTAAGTCGCGATCGCCTAAAATTATCCCACATCCGGGCGTTGTATCTCAAATCTCGAATCTCAAATCCAATCTGCGGTGTAGGTGAACCGCAACTGACTGTTTACAAAAAGCTAAAATTGATTGCCAAGGGCGATCGCACGCCGACAGGAATGCTCAGCTATAATCGTACAAGTAAACCCATTTCATTCATAGTGTTAAACTCCCATGAACAAACCAGCAAAAGCTTTCAAATACCTGCTAAATATATTGACGATCGGCTTAAGCGCCTTGGCAATTCTTCCTGTTCAGTCAAAGCTGTATCCCGCAATGTTCCCGCCACCAACAGCCCCGAACAATCGGCAATTTTAATGGCTCAGCGACAGCAGGAGATTAAGTTCAAAAGAGGCGCTTGTTCAGCGGAACTAAAAGGAGAAGTAGCGCGCGGCGAAGTCATGATTTATTTGATTGGCGCTAAACAAGGTCAAACGATGAATATTGAGATCCAATCAGTTGAGGTAAACGCTGTTTTTAAGGTTGTCGATCCGAATACAAACGCCGTAGCCGAAGCAGAAAAAAGCTGGTCGGGAAAATTGACCCAGACAAGACAATATCAGATAGTCGTCGGTACAGAACGAGGAGGCGCCAGTTAGACTCTTTCAGTTGCGATATACTAATATTTATGCTGTTTGATCGCTAGTTGTTAAATCCTGCCAATTATAACATTATCCAGATTCCCGCAACCCAATTTATTTAACACCCCCGCCAGTCTCGAAGATGACAGCGTTAGCAGCGCGGCAATCTTGTCTGTGCTGCTAACCAATACTTCGGACACTTTTTTGACTACTCTCTCAGCGTTACAGCGTAAGCGCTGGCATTTTTAATGATTTTTTGAAACTGGCGATCGATACTTAAAGATTGAAAAAATAGTCATCTCTATAGCCATCAAGGGTTTGAGATACTCGATTATATCTAAAACTGTCCGAAGTATTGGCGAACTGGGATTAATTGTAGTTAGGATCGTGAATTAAATAATTTACACATAATTGTGGGATGGGCTCTATAGCCCGTCCAGGACGGGCTATAGAGCC
>NZ_JADEWV010000358.1 GCF_015207455.1 Microcoleus sp. LEGE 07076 | reverse complement strand
AAAAACCCGAATGTTTCCGAAATTCCCAACTCCGAGACAAATTCGACTGAAACAAAACCCGAAAATTCCCCGGTAGTTGAAGACAAAAATCCGACTGTTTCCGAAATTTCTAATTCCGAGACAAAACCGGAAAATTCCCCGGTAGTTGAAGACAAAAATCCGACTGTTTCCGAGATTCCCAATTCTGAGACAAATTCGACTGAAACAAAACCCGAAAATTCCCCAGCGACAGAAACTCAAAAGCCGACTGTTTCCGAAATTTCCAACTTCCAGACAAATTCTGCCCAGACAGAAATCGACTTCATCACAGGTGACACAATCAAAAAACCCGTCTTTCTCCAACCAGGAATAGCTACAATACCCACAGAATCCACAGACATTCTCACTGGAGAAATTGAAAACACCTCCCCAACCCTCACCAATAGCCTCGAAAATGTCGGTGAAACTGCCGACAATTTACCGCCAATTTCCGACGCAGAAATTGCCCAGATGTGGGAAAACCTCAACCGCATTTGGGCAGAGACAGTATTCAGCCAAAATCCCCAGCCCTCCGAGTTAGAATCCATTGATGCTGTCGCGTTGGAAGCGGGCGGGCACGGGGGCACCGCCCCTACAGATATCCCCGAAATCGCCATCGCTGAAAATTATCTGCCGACACACAGACAAAATCCAGCTTCTTTCGAGTTGGTAGATGGCGGCGAATCGAATGCTGAAACCTCAGAATCCGCATCAACAACAACCATCATTTCAGAAACAGCAGCCCCTACGCCCGCTTCCAACCAGCCAGAAACCTCTGAAACTACCATCCCTGCCAGCGCCAGCAACACCGAAAACAACACCAACAATTACACAACTAGACAAACAGATAGCAAAACAGAAACAATCCCCAATTCTTCCCAACCAACCCAACCATTTATCGGTATCATCGACACCGGCTTTGTTGCCAACAATCCCAACATCGACTACAGCCAAATCATCCTAGGAAAAGACGTAATCGACGGCGACAACAATCCCCTACTGCCACAAAATGAAGGAAACCCACACGGCGACACAATTTTAGAAATTATCAGCAACTCCCACAATCAAAGCAATACAAAACAATCTCCTACTATTTGGTTGGGAAGAGCAACCGGTAGCGGCAACTGGCAGCAATCCCTGAGAGAATTTGTAGACAGCGCCAAAGCTGCAAAACAACCCAACGCCGTCGTTAACCTCAGCTTCGACTTAACCCAAATCAATCCCGACGGCACGCAAACCACACGGCACAAACTGACAGCAGCAGAACAATCAGCACTTAAATACGCTCAGGACAACAACATACTGATTGTAGCAGCGGCCGGTAACGAAGGAACTCTCCTATCCGCACTCGGACAAGCCTCCACAGAATTCGACAACATCATCACCGTCGGCGCATCCGAAAACAACAACCGCGCCGCCTATTCCAGCTACGGAAGCGGTTTAGACATCCTAGCACCAACCAGCACTCCACAAATAGCAGAAACTTCAACAACCGCCACCAAAAAAGGCACATCAATAGCAGCAGCTAAAGTCACAAACACCATCTCCCAAATGTGGGCAGCCAACCCATCCCTAAGCCGCCAGCAAATCAAAAATCTCCTCCTAACAACAGCAACAGACATTGACGTACCAGAATGGGACGAAAGAACAGGATACGGAATCTTAAACCCCGAATTAGCAATTGCTACCGCCACCGAAACCCTCCCCGCAATTCCAGTATTGGCAGCAGCTAAACTATTGACAAAACCCTTAGTTGATGCAGGTACAAATACCGACAGCTCTGCCAATTCTACCGCAGCCAAACCCTCAGAAAGAGCAACTGCAACCACCGCCCCCGGCACGCCAAAAACTACCAGTACCTCAACTGGAAACAGCAACGAAGGTACTAGCTCTTATACCACAGAATTAGCGCCCTACACAACTACCTCTACCAGTAATTCCAACGGCACAGCTATCACCAACTCTCAAACCAATAGCAACTTCTCAAACACAGAATCAAGATGGGATAAAAGTGCTGTCAACACCAACAGCAAAGGCAACTCTTTGAACGAATTTACAAGTAATTCCAGCACAAATGCTGCTACCTACACCACCAAAAACTTTTCCCAAAACTCAACAGAAAACAAAAATCAATCGCAGCAAAACTACAGCCGAGTTAAATACGAAGGTACTAACGCCGACCAAAGTTCATCTCTTCAAAAATCCCGCAGTTCTTACAACTATACCACTCCCACGTACACCAGAAACGATGCTTCAGGAAGTTATCGCAATAGCAAGTCTCAATCCGACAGTCAATACGGTACGGGCTATGCAATGAATAACGGCAACCGCCAAGATGATTGGGGTTCCAAATCAACTTCAAACACTCGAACTACTAGCACCATCGGCAGTTCCGTCAATAACAGTTTAACTCAAGTTCAAGGAAAAGCCGATTGGACGAATAGCAGCAACAGTAGCAGTTCCAATAATACCCACAGTGGCGAAGAAACCACAGTTAGCAAATCTGATTCTCAAAGCAACAATACCAGCGGTTTCTCCAAAACTAATAACAGTGGCGACAACTATTCTGTAATTAATTCAACCTGGGATAACTCTACAATTAACGGCAAAGCCGTCAACAGCAACACTCGCGATGTTTATTCGGAAGGAAACAGTAATGCTAACAGCAGTTACGATGATGGCAAGTCAAAAAATACGAGCAATCGAGACACTTACACTGTCAATCAATCTCAACAAACCAACAGCAGCAACGGCACTAATTATTGGCAAAATAATCGCAATAATAATTACTCGGTAACTCAGGGAAATAACACGCAAAATTACAAAGAAGGGCCGCACACTAGCAGTCACAATCGAGATACTTATTCCGTCAGCAAGTCGAATGCTTCCAGCAGCAACAGTTCGGGAAAACCTAGTTCTAAAAATGAGCAATCAAATTACTCTGAAAATAATGCTCGGTGGGAGAGCGAGTATAAAATTGATGCTTACACGACTCAAAGCACCAGCGACGAATCGACAATAGCAGCCAGTAAAAATAACAGCAGCACCGAGGGCAGTAATGCCAATTCATCTAACAGTAGCGATACCTCTAGAACTCGGAATTCACAGACAGTCACCACTTATAAAGATGGTCGCAAAACAGAGAGTGGCAGTTCGACTTACGAGAAATGGTTGAGCGAAACCACTTACGATACTAAAGGTTTAGTTAGTTCGGTTTCTAAGTATTCTAGTTGGAGTTCGAGTTACAGCAAGTCTTATTTTAATGGGGGTTACAGTTGGACTGAAGCTCTCAGCGGTAACGAGTCAGAATCGGGAACTAAAGCGGGTGTTTCGACGAGTAGTGGTAGCAGTTGGAGTTGGTATCGCAGCGGGACTGTCTGGGATGATGGTCGGAATGATTGGAGTGAGAGTTGGTCGAAGTCTAGTTGGAAAGATGGTAAGTATTTACCGAGTGAGTCTGAGTCAAAAAGGGGAGGGTTCGACCCGAAGAAAACTACTCCGCAGGTAAATGATGTGCCGAAATTTGGGGAGGCGCCGCGGTTGAATAAGGCTCCGAAGGGGGATGTACCTGTGGATTTGGTGAAGCCTCCGAAACCGAGTGATGATATTTGGACACCGACTTTTATTCAGATTAAAGAGCCTGAGTTTAAAGAGGTTTTTGGTAGTAGTGGTTCTGATTCGTCTTCGGGTGGGAGTGGGAATGATGATTTAGCTAATACTCCATCTGGTGGTTCTGGGGGGGCTGGTTCTAACTC
>NZ_JADEWV010000357.1 GCF_015207455.1 Microcoleus sp. LEGE 07076 | reverse complement strand
GTCATACCAGGAAACCACTTTAAAAAACTTAGAATTCAGTTCAATTCCCGCACCTGCATCAAATATGCTCGATCGCGCGTCGCCCTGAAAATCCGTCGAAACTACCGCATCCTCAGTATACCCAAGAATGCCTTTCAGTTCGCCCTCCGAGGCTTTTTTCATTGCCTCGCAAATTTCTTTGTAGCTAGTTTCCTTGCTGCTTTTGAAAGTCAGGTCAACTACAGATACGTCTGGAGTTGGCACGCGCAAAGCCATTCCGGTCAATTTTCCTTTCAATTCTGGTAACACCAAAGTAACAGCTTTCGCCGCACCCGTTGAAGATGGAATAATATTTTGAGCCGCGCCGCGTCCACCCCGCCAATCTTTTTGGCTAGGGCCATCTACAGTAGGTTGAGTAGCTGTCATCGCGTGAACAGTCGTCATCAAACCTTCTTCCAAACCAAAATTATCGTTAATAACTTTAGCAATTGGTGCCAAACAATTTGTGGTACAGCTAGCATTAGAAACAACTGTATCTTTTGCCGGATCGAATTTGTGGTGGTTGACGCCTACTAGAAAAGTTGCCACTTTTTCCGGGTCTTTTGTCGGTGCTGAAAGTATTACTCGTTTTGCTCCCGCCGTCAAGTGTTTTGATGCGCCTTCAAAATCTGTAAACAATCCCGTAGATTCTACAACATAATCTGCACCTGTTTTACCCCAAGGCAATTCTGCCGGATTTCTGATTGACGTGCAGGGAATAAATTTTCCGTCAACAACTATCCCGTCTGGCTTACCTTCAACTTCGCCGTCGTAAATTCCGTGGGTGGAGTCGTATTTGAAAAGATAAGCCAGGTTTTCTGGTGAAACTAAGTCGTTAATGCCGACAAATTCGATGTTGGGGTTTTTGATGCCGGCGCGCATGACTAGCCGTCCAATGCGCCCAAATCCGTTGATGCCGACTTTTAATGCAGCCATGTTTAAACTCCTATTGAAAATATCGCTAGCAGATCGCTGGTTGTGGCTTAGAATTTACCACGCTCTGCTGTTTTTGTAACTGATTCTTTTCTATATCTTAAGAATTCTGAATTCGACCTCAGTTTTGGTGCAATTCATCCTGAAATCACCGCAGGTTAAGGGCCGATCGCTGATGCTCGACAATTGTAAATTTTCTATAATAATAGCCGACGCAGATTTTTTTTTCACACTCGGCTTTTTTTCAATCAGGCGAAAGTGATTATCAAAGATTTATCTAAAAGCAAAAACCGCTGAGAAACGAAAAATTAATAATTTAAACATTTATTACACTCTTCTATCTTTAGAAGTGGTAGGAAAAGAGAGGCACAGCCAAAGCATCTGCATTACCAGGCAGAGCCTGGTAACGAGCAACGACTAATAACTAGCCTTTCGACTTGCTTCGACTAAAATGACTAATGACCAATGACTAATGACTAATGACTAATGACCAATGACTAATGACTAATGACTAATCGCTACCCGACGCATTTAGTGGTTAGCAATTCCACTGCATCCGAAATAAAACACGACCCACCAAACTTATTTAGCACTGGTCTAATATTTTCGGCAACTGCCGATATTTGATCGGGTTCGCAAAAAGCCAGTACGTAAATATTATCCAGCATTGTCATTGCTAAATCGCGCGATCGACCCTTTGTGCTTTTGCCTGCGACACCCCGAATCACTGAATAACCGGGGACACCAGCTTTTTCTAAACCGTCTAAAATCTTTGGAAGTTCCACTGAATTGGCAATAATTTCTATCCTTTTAACTGTCTCCATCGGTTCACCTCCAAAATATATTGATTGCGTATAGATACGTGGGAATGCCTACAATGATGTTAAACGGAAACGTCACTGCTAAGGCTGTCGAAATGTAAAGGCTCGGGTTAGCTTCGGGAACCGTCAGCCGCATTGCTGCTGGTACTGCGATGTAAGAAGCACTCGCGCACAATACGGCAAACAGCAGGCTATCTCCTTCTGGCATTCCGATTAATTTTGCTATCACTAAACCAATTGCTGCGTTAACTATGGGAATGATGATTGCAAAGCCGATCAGAAAAATTCCTGCATCTTGCAAATCTTGAATTCTGCTAGCGGCAACCAGGCCCATGTCTAACAAGAAAAAAGTCAGAACGCCATAAAACAAATCTTGAGTAAAGGGGCTTAAAACTTCCCAGCCGTGTTCTCCTGTCAGTATCCCCATAATTAGGCTGCCAATTAGCAGAAATACTGAACTGTTTAGGAAGGCTTCTTTGAGAACTTCTGACCAAACTATATCGCGTTTTTCTTCTTCTCCGGCGAATACGCTGACGAGAATTAGACCGACAATAATTGCTGGGGATTCCATTAATGCTAGCGCTGCTACCATGTAACCGTCAAAGTCGATCCCCTGTCCTGTAAGGAAGGAGGTGGCGGTGATAAAGGTGACGGCGCTGATGGAACCGTAGGTGGCTGCGATCGCCGCTGCATTGTATGAGTCTAGTTTGATTCTCAGTATAAAGAAAGTATAAACTGGCACTAGAGCAGACATCAGCATCGCTGCCAAAATTGTCAGGGCGACTTGCTGGTCAATTCCGCTTTTGGACAGTTCGACGCCTCCTTTAAATCCGATCGCAAACAGCAGGTACAGCGAAAACAGTTTGGGGATCGGTGCCGGAATTTCTAAATCTGATTTCAGAAAAATTGCTGCCATTCCCATGAAAAAAGCTAATACTGGTGGATTTAAAATGTTTGACGCTACTAGACTCAAATCCACGATCGGTTACTCCTACTTTCTGGCGTTTTTAATATTACTTCACAAATAATTGTTGCACGAGAAGGGCTCGTACAGTGCGATCGAACTTTTGAAATATCTGCTCGATCAAACTAAATACCGCGAAATACAGCAAAAGCGCACAGTGCCAACCTTACAACGAGTAAGGTTGGCACTGCGCGCCTGCCGGCTAAGTATTTTTATCTAACTAAGCAACTCCCAAATAAGACTCTAGAGCTTCCGAACCGCCGATCAACTTGCCGTCGATAAACACTTGCGGCACCGTTGTCCCGCCAGTCACGGCCCGGAGGGATCGGGTTGTGATATCCCGATTCAAGACGATTTCTTCATAATCCAAGCCCTTTTGGGTCAACATTGCCTTAGCCTTAGCACAAAAGGGACAGCCCATTTTTGTAAACAGCGAAACCACCTTCGGCTTGGTTGCTGAAGAGTTGATGTAGTTGAGCATCGTCTCCGCATCGGACACCTTGAAAGGGTCTCCCGGTTCCTCGGGCTCAATAAACATTTTTTCAACCAAGCCATCTTTGACCAGCATAGAATAGCGCCAAGACCGCTTACCAAAGCCTAAATCTGTTTTGTCTACCAGCAGTCCCATGCCTTCAGTAAATTCGCCGTTACCGTCGGGAATTAACGTCACATTGTCTGCTTCTTGGTCTTTTGCCCATTCGTTCATCACAAAAGTGTCGTTGACAGAAATACAAACGATTTCATCTACGCCGTTTTCTTTGAAAACTTTCGCCAATTCGTTGTAACCCGGGAGGTGCGTTGACGAACAAGTGGGAGTAAAGGCTCCCGGTAGCGAGAACACTGCTACGGTTTTGCCGGCAAATATATCATTGGTGGTGACATCCTTCCACTCGTTGTCTTTGCGAGTGCGAAAGGTCACAGTAGGTACTCTTTGACCTTCTTTGTTAGGCAGCATGATTTTGAATCCTGGGGTACTTGGGTTAAATTCCTTTGCTTGCTATAGCGTACTCATAACGAGTATGACTTGTCAAGGGGGGGCGGGTTTTTTGTTGGGACTGCTG
>NZ_JADEWV010000356.1 GCF_015207455.1 Microcoleus sp. LEGE 07076 | reverse complement strand
CGCCACTGTAGTAACTTGATCGGCAAACGTCGCCAGCGTATCGATCATCTCGTTAATCGTATCAGCCAGAGTCGCAATTTCGCCCTTAGCTTCCAGCATCAATTTGCGATTCAAATCGCCATTCGCCACCGCCGTCACAACTTTAGCAATACCCCGCACTTGTGCCGTCAAATTCCCCGCCATCGAGTTTACATTCTCAGTTAAATCTTTCCAAGTTCCCGCAACTCCTTTCACCTCAGCTTGACCGCCCAATTTACCCTCAGTTCCCACCTCCCGCGCCACCCGCGTCACTTCCGAAGCAAAGGAATTGAGCTGATCCACCATCACGTTAATAGTATCTTTCAACTCTAGAATTTCACCCTTGACATCGACGGTAATTTTCTTAGACAAATCGCCATTTGCTACCGCCTTCGTCACTTCCGCAATATTCCGCACCTGCGCCGTCAAATTCCCTGCCATCAAGTTAACTGAATCCGTTAAATCTTTCCAAGTCCCCCCTACACCCCGCACGTAAGCTTGCACGCTTAATTTACCTTCGGTTCCCACTTCCCTGGCAACTTTGGTTACTTCTGATGCGAAGGAACTCAACTGATCCACCATGATGTTAATCGTGTTTTTTAGTTCGAGGATTTCGCCTTTGACATCAACAGTAATTTTTTTAGATAAATCGCCATTTGCCACAGCGGTTGTCACTTCGGCAATATTCCGCACCTGGGCCGTAAGATTACCTGCCATCGAGTTAACCGAATCCGTTAAATCCTTCCAGGTTCCTGCTACTCCTTTAACTTCTGCTTGCACGCCTAATTTCCCTTCTGTCCCCACTTCCCTAGCAACCCTAGTTACTTCCGACGCGAAGGAATTTAACTGGTCTACCATCGTGTTGACAGTGTTTTTTAATTCGAGAATTTCACCTTTAACATCAACAGTAATCTTTTTAGATAAATCGCCATTTGCCACAGCAGTTGTAACAGCAGCAATATTCCTTACTTGCGCCGTCAAACTGCCGGCCATAAAGTTAACGCTATCCGTTAAATCCTTCCAGGTTCCTGCTACTCCTTTAACTTCTGCTTGACCGCCGAGTTTACCTTCGGAACCAACTTCCTTCGCCACCCGCGTTACTTCTGATGCGAAGGAATTAAGTTGATCTACCATCACGTTAATGGTGTTTTTTAGTTCTAAAATTTCGCCTTTAACTTGGACTGTAATTTTTTTAGATAAGTCGCCATTTGCTACAGCGGTTGTCACTTCGGCAATGTTGCGGACTTGTGCTGTTAAATTTCCTGCCATTGAGTTAACTGAATCTGTTAAATCTTTCCAGGTTCCTGCTACTCCCTGCACTTCTGCTTGCACGCCTAATTTGCCTTCGGTTCCTACTTCCCTACCAACTCTGGTTACTTCCGAGGCGAAGGAACTCAACTGGTCTACCATTGTGTTGACAATTTGGGCTGTTTGGAGGAATTCTCCTTTGAGGGGTCTGTCTTCTATTTCTAAGCCGATGGTTTGCGATAAATCTCCTTGTGCTACGGCCCGAATTACTCTGGCGGTTTCAGAGGTTGGTTGTACTAAATCTGTAATTAGGGTATTGATAGAATTTACGCTAGTTGCCCAGGAACCCTCAGCGTTGCCGATGGTGGCCCGGTGGGCGATTTGGCCTTCTTTGCCGACAATTGTGCCGATGCGATCGAGTTCGGCTGCCATTCTCTGATTGAGTTCGATAATGTTGTTAAGTTCGTCAGCAATTTTCCCGGCTATACCGGTCTGGTCTATGGGCATCCGAGCTGAAAAGTCTCCTTTTTTGACAGCTACTAAGGTTTTGAGTAACTGTTTGGCATAAACATTGCTTGGATTGGTGTTTGTTAGTTGTGCAGTTGACATGACTGTTACCTTTGGGGAGTTGGAAGGGGTTTGGCGCGGCTCGAAGGCGTTGGTGGTGGAAGATATTTGGCTGGCGGTGCGGGAGAGGGTGGCAAAGCGCTAGCTATAATCAATTTTTTGAGATGGTATTGTTATTATTTGACTAAATTAGTTGCTGATTGCTTCTTTCAAAAGGTTGATGGTAAATTGGTCTGGGTCAGGTAATATAATATCCTGTTGATTTACCGCAATAAGTAAGGTTTGTAGTGCGGACTTTAGTCCGCAGCGGGAGAGCGGAAAAGGAGCATCTGGTGTTTGGCAAAAAGCATTTTTTATAGTGCGAGCTTAAGAACTCGCGAGTACAATACGCGAGATATTAAGCTCGCACTATAAATGCCAAACACCAGATGCTGTCAGCGGACGACCGCCCGCAGCCGGAAAGCGTATGCAAGTCGGGACTACGAACGGTGTTTGTGATAGTAATCGACTTACCAACTGCGATTACTTCCAATTTTGCCACGAACTATTGAAGATGGAAGTACCCGGAAAGGCGATGGGGTTCTTATCTTGCTGCAACCGCAACTGCAAAGCTTCCAAATTCGGTTCGCGGGAGGGCAATTCGTCTACCAATTCGTAGGGCAAAATCCTCTTTTCTAGGGAAAAAGCAGCGGTAACTCCGGCGGCAGCGCCGGCAGACCATTCAAAAGAATGTACTCGATAAGCCGCGGCCGCCGTGTGGCTGGTAGCAATACTTTTACCCGCCACTAACATATTATCAATTTTTTGAGGGATCATTGCCCGCAGCGGAATTTGGAAGGGATAAGCTTGTCCTTGGCCTTTGCGAGTGCCTTCGCGTTCGGTGTTTCCCGGCGCTTCCGGCGGGCTGTTGGTCATGCAGGGGTGAAAGTCGATCGCATAATGACCGATACCGACTGAATCAGGATAAATCCGGGCGCGCGATCGAGATTTTGTATCCTCAACCGACTGATTTCCCACGGCCAAAGGTGGCGCGTTCAAACCACCGACAGCCAACCACAAATTGCGATACTCTTCCTCCGACAAATTCTGGCGGTAAAAATCTGCGTTAAAATCAGTCCGAGACATATCAACTTCCCACACCGTAAAACCTTGAGGCTGAGTCAAAGTCGGCCGCCCAATAATCCGCCTGCCCTCCCGCATATAAGGATATTTAGAAAGTCCGTGAACCGTCCCCATCGGCGAATCCAAACCGCTCAAAAAACGATTGTTGGGATAAGGCTTTTTCGCTTTTTCTCCTAGCTGCGAGTCAGTAGTTCCTGCTACCAACCAGTAGAAAAATCCTTTGGCATTTTCCTCGCCGCGGCGCAAAGTTTCGGTTCGCAAACCGCCCATCCATGCGCCCGGTTGCAGTTGACCGCTCGCCTCCAACTGCGCGCGAGAATAAATTAAATTATCCTGGGCAGAACCGGGACGGTAGTCATTTCCCCAAGTCCAGTTTTGCATGGAAATATCCCCGGGATAAATCGGGAATTTCTTGGGGTCGGAAGGGCGCGGTTGATCCGGTTTCATGCTTCTAATTTGGCGGTAGCTAAAAACTAGCGGAAAGCTGGCTAATCTCGCGAGTTCGTAACTGTAGTAAGGTGCGTATTGTTGATAGAAAGACGGCTGTTGATGCTGCTGCGGTTCCTTGGTTGCTTCCATCGCAAAGGTGTAGGTAAAACCTTGAGTGCAGTAAGGGTCGCCTTCGGGGCTGGCGGAGGAAGGTTCGAGAGGGGAACGCGGGTCAATTCCGAGGCGGTAGGGAACATCGGCAAGTCCGATTAATTCGCCTGTTTCAGTTGCATCTACAACGAACCAATCAGCACCTCTAGGTTGGGAGTTTGACTGGTTAGGCGGTTTGGGAATAAACCGAATAATAGTTTCGTTAAATCGCGCTGAATTTTCGTAGCGATAGGCATCTTCGATAGTCTGAGAGAGGGTTTCGGTG
>NZ_JADEWV010000355.1 GCF_015207455.1 Microcoleus sp. LEGE 07076 | reverse complement strand
GGGAAATTCTCCTTGTCGTTTTTTATTAACTAATTGGGTGACGCCTATTAATTTATGGTTCGAGTTAAATACTGGCATACATAGCATACTGCAAGTGCGGTAGCCGGATTTTTGATCTACTTCTTTGGAAGTGGCGGCGCGGGCGTCGTCGTACACGTCAAAGGGAATCAGCAGGGGTTCGCTGGATTGGGCGACGATGCCTGCAAAACCGGCGTTTCTGGGTATGCGAATTTCTTTAAGGCTGCCGGCGATCGGGATTTTTGTCCACAGTTCGTCTTTATCTTCGTCGATCAGCCACAGGGTGCTGCGATCGGCATTCATCAGTTCTTGGGCCTGATCCATCACCCTTTTTAGGGTATCTTCTAAGTCTAGACTGCTTTTAGAAAGAGCGTTTACGGCATTCATCAGTGCCGCGGCCGCCCGCTGTCTCTGAGTTGCTGCGTAGAAAGATTTGGACGATTCTAGAATTAGGCGAATTGAGGGAGCAAATTCTCTAAAAACTTTTTCGTCTTCTTCTGTAAATCCTGTCCTGTCGATTTGTTCGTCTAAAGTAGGAAATTTTTCGTGGTTCGGTTTGAGTTTATTAATCAGTTGAACGACTGCTACTAACTCGTTTGTTTCTTCATTGATCAGGGGCATTGCCAGCATTGTATAAGTGCGGTAGCCCGTTTTTTCATCGGTTTTTTTGGCGTTTGCCGATCGCGAGTCGTTGTAAAAATCGTAAGGAATGTTAACCACTTTTCTGTCTGTGGCTACTTCTCCAGCAATACCTACGTGGGCGGGAACTCTGATTTCTAGGTTTTTGCCATTTTCGTCTTTAGCGACGATCGCCCAGAGTTCATTTTTTTCGTCGTCCAATAAAAATATTGTGCTGCGGTCGGCATTGAGCAATTCCCCTGTTTTGAGGGTAATCGACTGCAACATTTCGTTGAGTATGGCATCAAATCCCTCGCTCTCAAGGATATTGTCGAGCATTCCCAAGGTTTGATTTACAACCTTAAGTTTGTCTTCTACTTCCTTAACTACTACTGTGAAACTTTGCTTGTTTAGGAGGTCGAGAATGCCGGACAAATTTCCCTGTGTCGGGATCATTGCACTGCTAGAGGGAGATGGAGATGGAGATGGAGGGGGAGGAGAAGAATAGGGTTCCTGATGGTGATTGTCATCGCCGACAACAGCGACATCTATCACGTTGTCAAGAGAAGAGTAATTGGTGGAAGATGCAGAAGAATTCATAGACCTTTACAGAAGCTTAAGTGTAAGGGTTAGTCTTTAAGCTAGGAGAGGGGACAAGTTGATTGGTGGGTAAGTCGATTTGAGATTTGAGATTTACTTGCTACAGATGAATCTGAGAGCTTAAACTCCGATCTAACATTTCGATCTATCCACCTCCGCCTAGCAGGGGCAAGGTATTTATTTTTGGATGGGGTCACGGGTAGCACAAGACTCAAGTATGGGTGAAACAAACTATTTCCCAGTTTACAGAAGTCTGGTCACAGGGCAAGGAAAGTTGAGTTGGCTTTGCTGGTGGACTGCGGGTGGGACGGTAAAGCGACTGCGGGATTGCTCTACTTTTTAGAGAAGGCGAATTTTGTTTTAATGATTTATTAAGTGATTTTGACATTGTGGTTGCCTGTTTTAAGTAGGTTCTTTGACCGATCGCCGGATGCGGATCGATCGCCTGCAGAAACATGAATGCTTGCAGGGCGGGGGACTGCTGAAACAGAGAGGGAATTGCCGAAGTAGTGGCAAGTGTCACACTAACAGTTGCTAGTGATGTGTGCCGTTGTCTACACAATTGTGGTTTTTAACTATAATTTCTGTAAATTTTGCTGCTAGAAGCTTTCATTCCGGGAACAAAGTCAGGTGATTTTTAGCTTTTTTTTGTAAAATCTGCGGCTGCCATTTTTAGTGTAACCTCCGGCTCTGAAAAACTCCGCTTTTTGCACCCCCCGATCGGCTCATATCGTTTCCGGTAACATCGGAATGATTTAAACGCAGAGGGTGCAGAGGACACAGAAAGAGAATAGACAGATGAATGGAGGATGCTGCCGAATATTGAGATCGAGTGCCGGTTCAGGGTTTGGCGGACTGAGTTTGGCGCAATCCGGCGGCTTCGACAAGCAGGGATTCGGCGAAGGCGATGGCTTCTGCGGCCGATCGGCCGCTGGCGAGTTGGGCGAGTTCTTCGCGCCGCTGCTGGCTGTTGAGGGCGGCAACTCTGACTACTGTGCGTTCAACTGGTTCGGAGTCGGCTGCGGGTTCGCCGATAGTTGGTTCTGTTGCGACAGTCATTTTGTTGACGCGAAAATGACAATCGGCCATCGCGGCGATTAGCGGCTGGTGGGTGACGCAGAGAACTTGGTGTTTGTCGGAGAGTTGATAGAGTTTTTTGGCGATTGCGCCGGCGACTCTCCCAGAAACTCCGGCGTCGATTTCGTCGAAAATTAGGGTGCCGGCGCTTTCGATTTGGGAAAAACAGGCTTTGATGGCGAGCAGAAAGCGGCTCATTTCTCCCCCGGAGGCGATCGCCCCTAACGGTTGCAGGGGTTCCCCCGGATTGGGGCTGAAACAAAAGGCGATTTGGTCGGCACCGGTGGCGGTTGGGCTACCAGGCGAGATGGCGACTTGAAATTGTACTTTTTCCATTGCTAAGGGCTTGAGTTCTCCCACAAGGTGCGTTTCGAGTTTGAGGGCTGCTTCGCGCCGCAGGATTGTCAGGTGGCTGCAAGCGTCTTTTAATTGGTCTAAAGCGGTGTGATACGCGAGTTCTAAGGCTTCCATTGACTCGCCTCCTTTTAAAAGTTCGTTTAGTTCGTTTTGGATGCTTTGGTAGTAGGCGATCGCTTCTGAGAGAGGCCCGTATTTGCGGCAAATTTGTTTGAGTTGGCGAATTCTGTCTTCTACTTCTTCGAGTCTTTCGGGATCTGCTTCTAGTTGTTCGCCGTAGCTGCTAATTTGCCTGCTGGCTTCTGTGGCTTGAGCTACAGCGTCGCTGACCATTTCTAGGATTGGTTGCAATAGGACATCGTAAACTGCCATGTCGCTTAAAATTTCCTCGGCTTTGCTCAACAAGTCGGCGGCTGATGCGGTGTCGCCGTCGTTTTGGTAAAGGGCTTGGTGAACTTTGTAACTTTGCTGCTGCAATTCGACGATGTGGCCGAGGCGGATTGATTCTTGTTCTAGGTGTTCGAGTTCGTGGCTGTCTTCTATTTGGGCTTCGCTGAGTTCTCGGACTTGGTATTGCAATAAGTCGAGTCTTTGCAGGCGCTGCTGTTCGGACTGACGCCTGCGTTTGAGTGCTGTTTTGGCGCTGGAAGCTCCGAGCCACGCGGTGGTAATTGTCGATCGAGCTTCAGTGAGTTTTTTGCCGCCGTACAAGTCGAGCCATTCTCGCTGGAGGGTTTCTTGTCCGAGGTGGACGGTTTGGCCTTGGGCGGTAATTTCGACGAGCCGATCGCGCAATTGCTCCATTAACTGGCGGTTGACCAGAATTCCGTTCAAACGCGATCGGCTCCGCATTACACCGCTCGTGGCGTTAATTTCCCGGCTGCAAACGGCTAAATTTCCGTCTATGGGTTCGATTTCTTGCTCGCCCAGCCAGATTGCCGAGGATGAGTCCAATTCAAAGGTAGCTTCCAATATTGCCCGCGCTGCTCCGGTACGAATCGATCGGCGATCGACTTTCCCGCCCAACACTGCATCGATCGCATCCAGGATAATTGATTTACCAGCGCCAGTTTCCCCTGTAAATACGTTCAAACTCGGGCCAAATTCTAGCTCCAGGCAGTCAATTAAGGCAAAGTTTTCTATTCTGAGGTATAGCAACATGGGGGA
>NZ_JADEWV010000354.1 GCF_015207455.1 Microcoleus sp. LEGE 07076 | reverse complement strand
GGGGCGGCAGAGGCTGCGTGATTCTGTGCGCTGCGGGCAATGCCAACCGCCCAGTTAACGGCGCGGTTGACGAGAAAGGCTGGCCGAATAACATTTTGGGCGATCGAACTAAATGGCTGGCAGGATTTGCGGTTCACCCGGATGTGATTGCTGTTGCCGCTTCCACTTCCCTGAACAAAAAAGCAGCCTACAGCAACTGGGGTAGCAGCATCTCGGTGTGCGCCCCCAGCAACAACGCGCCGCCGGGAACTTGGCTGCCTGAAACCGGATTTATTGCGACTGCGCCGGAGGTGACTCAGTATTTGCCCGGTTTGGGGGTGTTTACTGCCGATCGAGTCGGCGCTGTCGGCTACGACCCGGGGGACTATACTAATACTTTTGGTGGCACTTCTAGCGCCACTCCAGTAGTCGCTGGAGTGGCAGCTTTGGTGCTTTCCGTCAACCCCCGTTTGACGGCGCGGGAAGTGCGGGGAATTCTTGAACAAACTGCTGACAAAATTGTTGATTCCGAACCCGATCCGCAGTTGGGAAATCGGATGGGAAATTACGATCCTAACAGCCGCCGCAGCGATTGGTTTGGTTACGGGAAAGTGAATGCTTTGAAAGCTGTCGAAGCTGCGGTGAGAAAGGGCGGCGGCAATCCGAATATTGGCGGTGCGAGGTTTAGCGATATTTCAGGACATTGGGCGCAGAAGTTTATTGAGGCTTTGGCTGCAGGGAATATAATTAGTGGTTTTCCTGATGGTTCTTTTAAGCCTGATGACAGTTTAAATCGCGCTCAATATGCGGCGCTGTTGGTGAGTGCGTTTAGTCCGATACCTTCGGTACCGGCTACAAATTTTATTGATGTTTCTGCTAGTTTTTGGGCCAGAAGTGCGATCGAACGGGCGAATCGAGGGGGGTTTTTGTCGGGGTTTCCGGGGTTGAAGTTCGGCCCGAATCAGAATTTGACTAAGACTGAGGCGATTGTCTCTTTGGTTAACGGTTTGGAACTTAAGGGCTCGAATCTAGATGTTTTGAAAGTTTACACCGATCGATCGCAGATTCCTAATTTTGGTTTGAGTGCAATCGCCGCTGCAACTGCTTTGAAGATTGTAGTCAATTATCCGGCGCGCGATCGGCTTTCGCCACGGCGGGACATCACCCGCGCTGAGATTTCGGCTTTGATTTACCAGACTTTGGTGGCAATTAATCGGGCTAGGGCGATCGATTCTCCTTACATTGTCTAGCTAAGCTTTTGTGCATTTAAACTTAACTTTGGGGCGGCCGGGCAACCAACCAACCACAAAAATTTAACAGGACTTACGCCAATTTTATACAATAGTGCTAAAGTTAGTATGTTTGTTTGAAACATCAAACTTTATCAAGCAAAACTCGTATTTGTAGCGGCACTTTATGAAGCTGGCATAAGCAAAGTCAAATGCGAAACTTAATATCAAGTTAAATTTAGACTGGCAGTCGATTTTAACTGAGATGTTGCACCAATCGTGTGGAAGCTTTTTATGCGCGGGCTCTCCGGCCCACCCCACAAGAAAATTTATCTTTTGTGGAACAGGCCCGACAGCCTGTTCGTTTGATTTTCTCAACAACAATTGATAGTGTAAGTTAGGCCCTTGGAACAAAACCCAACCTACACTATCAACACATCCGCAACTACTTGGCCGCAGGTAAAGATAGCTGAGGCGCAGTTTTAGGATAGCTTCTATTCTGAGGAATCGCAGCGGGTTCCTGGGAAATCAAAAACTCGCGAATCAATCTAGCAACTGCTCTTTGAGCTAAACCGCCTACGACTTTCTGACCCATATTCTGCACTTCTGGTTTCACGAACAACTGCGGCAGTAACTGCAATACTTTCATGCCGTCAAAACCGGGGGTTGATTGCAAAATTCCCCAAATTCGTTTGATGTGCTCTAAGTTTTTTTGGTCGGTTGCTGAAACTGCTGGTTTAGCTTCCACTACTCCAAACCATTCGCCGACTACTGCTTTGGCGTTGGCAAAGGCATTGCTGGAAATTATATCGAGATTTTTGACTAATTCGGTGACGATGCGATCGCGAATAAAATCTCCCCTTTCGGAAAATAAATATTCTAATGCTTGATTCAAGATTTTGCTAACATCGTAATCGTCGCTCTCGCGGGCATTGTTGAGCAAGTTTTCTAAGCGGTTCCAGCGGAATTCGCCATGTTTGAAAAGCAAATCTTTCAGAGAGGCTCTCAATTCCGGTGCGGGGTCGCTCAACAATCGTTTTGCTACGTAGGGATAAGCTTTGCTGAGCACTTTGAATTCGGGGTCAACGTTGATGGCGATGCCTTCTAGCGTGACGAGCGATCGAATAATCAAAGCGTAGTAAGCTGGAACTCGGAACGGATATTCGTACATCACTGCCGAAAGTTCGTCAGTAATGCTTTTGAAATTGAGTTCGGCAACGCTAGCACCCAAAGCATTGTTAAATACGCCCGCCAAAGCTGGAATAATTGGCGTTAAATCGGTATCCGGTGTCAAAAACTCCAACTTCACGTAATCTCTGGCCAAACCTTCAAAGTCGCGGTTGACTAAATGCACGACAGCTTCCAACAAGCCGTATCGCTGATAAGGTTTAACTTCGCTCATCATTCCAAAATCGAGATAAGCCAACTGACCGTCAGGAGTTGCTAATAGATTGCCGGGATGCGGGTCTGCGTGAAAGAAACCGTGTTCTAATAGTTGTCTGAGAGAACACTGCACTCCCACTTCAATTAAGTAAGGAGCGTCAATTCCTTGAGCTTTCACTGCTTCTAAATTAGTGAGTTTTGTCCCGGTTATCCACTCCATTGTTAAGACACGGCGGCGGGTATATTCCCAGTAGATGCTGGGAACATAAATGTCTTTGATGTGGCCGTAGAGTTCGGCAAAGCGTTCGGCATTATGACCTTCGTGGGTGTAGTCCATTTCTTCGTAAATGCGTTCGCCCAACTCGTCCATAATTCCTGCTAAATCGCTGCGAATTACTTTAAAGTTGTTTTGTGCCCAAACTGCAACGCGCCGCAAGATGTAAATATCTAAGCCGATGTTTTCGGCTAAACCCGGCCGCTGCACTTTGATGGCGACGGTTTCCCCGGTTTTGAGTTTGCCTTTGTAGACTTGTCCGAGAGAGGCTGCTGCGATCGGATCTGCGGTGATTTCGGCGTAAATTTCCTTGGGATGTGCGCCCAATTCTTCTTGTATAAATTGATATGCTACTTCGTTGGGAAACGGCGGCAATTGGTCTTGCAGGGTTGTTAGTTCTTCTAAATATGTCGGCGGCACTAAGTCGGGGCGAGTGGAGAGTGCTTGTCCTATTTTGATGAAAGCTGGGCCGAGTTGGCTGAGAATTTCCCGCAGGCGGGCGGCGCGGCGCTTTTCGTTGGCTGCGGTGCGACCTGTTTTTTTGTCCCACCACAAACTGAAGGCAAAGCTAAAAAATGTCCAAACAACGCTCGACAGCCGTCCCCAAACTTGCAGGGGGCGGTTGCGGTACTCGGCTGCGATCGCCACTTGATCGTAGCGCACCGATTCTCCTGCCAACTCGTAAGCTATATCTTTGGCTGATTTGAGCGGTTCGGGAGTAACCGCCGCTGTCTCTAGTTCTAGTTGTAGTGCTTGCAGGGGAACTGTTTCTAACTCTTGGAGATTGCCGAGTGCAGCTTGAGTCCCTGAATTTGAGTAACTTAGCGGGGAGGCTGGCGATACCGTTTTGACATCCATAAAACTCAGACCTAGTGTGAAGCATTGTAAACTAATTGTAACAATTTGTCGCCTTCTCACCACTGCTTTTAGATAGAGAAAACCGAATTCATTAGTCATTGGTCATTGGTCATTAGTCCAAGACTTATCCGCTATGACCCAAGAAACC
>NZ_JADEWV010000353.1 GCF_015207455.1 Microcoleus sp. LEGE 07076 | reverse complement strand
CATCACCCCATCCCCCGCTCTTCAAGTCCTGCGGATTTTGGGCGATCGTTGTGGTAATATCTTTTGGCTTGTACAGATACTCCTGTCGCTGTCCGTTTATAGGCGATTTATGAAAATTTTAGATTCTCAAGGCCGGCTGTTCGGCAAACTCAGCATTCTAGATGTAGGTGCGGCAATGATTGTGCTGCTAGTTGCAGTCGGTATCTTCTTTTTTCCAGGCACATCAGGCGGTTCCGTCGCCCAAGTCGGCGGCCCTAGTGTTAAACCTGTAGAGATTGATGCAATTGCGATCGGACTTAAAGGCACGAACTTTCCAGAGTTGTTCAAAGCTGGCGATAAAATCAACGTAGTTATCCGCAATCAGCCCTCCGGTCAGATTACAATCAAATCCGTCAAAACTATCACCAGAACCCTAGCAGTTCCCCAGCCCAACGGTACCCTCAAAGCTCTCCCCGATCCCCGAGAAGAGGAATCTTTCAGCAGAAATATGATGTTTACCCTAGAAGGAAAAGGTCAAATTACTGAAAACGGCCCGGTTTTAGGGAATACCAAAGTAAAAATTGGCACTACCCTAGAACTTGAAGGTAAAAAATACATTTTCAATGCCAGCGTCATTGATGTGCGAGTCAAATAATAGTCATTAGTTATTAGTCATTAGTCATTGCTAATGGGGAAGGGGGAAGAGGGAATTCATATTCCTTCTTCCTTCTTCCTTCTTCCTTCTTCCTTCACCCTTGGGAAAGCAACCTTAAATATTGTCGAATTAAGCCAACAGTCACAGCCGGAATTTCCAACTGCGGAGTCAAACCCACATTTTCCAGAGATTGAAAAATTTTGATTGCTTCGGGGTTGAGATTGGCCAACCGCTGGCCGATATCCGGGCCGGTAAACTGCGATTTTTCTCCCCAAATAATCGCTGTCGGCGTTGTTAACCCAGTGATGTACAGCGACAAATCAAAGCACAAATCTCCCCGCACAAAAGACAGGGCGGCATATTCTGCATTTGGTTCCAAGGCAGATTCCAAATAAGCATCGACAATTTCTTGGTAAACGCGCCGCGAATCGGCAAATTGGCGCTGTTCTAGGAAGCTGCGGATGCCACCGTCTGTGGCGATCGCGGTACTGTAGAGCAAACGGTCTAAAATCGGGGTGTTGACTAGCTTAGCGAAGAAACTGCTGCCGTAATTTTGTCCGAAGTCCGACAAACCGCTGGGTATTGTCAAAATCAGCGATTTGAAGAGCTCTGGGCGGGCGATCGCCGCTCGAATCGCGATCGCCCCAGTCAGAGAAGAAGCTATCACATCCGTCGGACTGCCACAAGTTTTTTCCAGAAATTCAATCACTGTAGTGATATAATCTTCAACCTGATAATTTCTCTGCGGATGTTCCGATCGCCCCCAACCGATTAAATCCGGTGCTAAAATTCGATATTCGCTGGCAAAAGCCGGATAAACTTTCGACCATTCGTAGGCACTAGACCCGCCCCCAAAACCGTGAAAAAATACCAAATTCGGTTTGTTTTCCGGTTCTGATGGCGGCAATTCTAGCCAAGGCATTTTTTCGGCAGTGTAGTATACCATTCTGCCGAGAGAAGTAATTATCGATCGCTGACCGAAGCCGACGGGCACAAGCATAAATAAACCTCAATCGCTATTAGATTTTAGATTTTCCTCCCCAGCCCAGTTTCTGTTTAAAAAACTTGCAAAGCTAGTGGAGTTTTTGTAAAGATTAAGTATTGATTTCAATCTATTTTAGTACAAATGAAGCCTGAAACTACAGACAGCAACTAAGTTTTGCGATTTTTGGGAGTTCGGCTGTGTAGCGATCCTCACCCTTGCTTGCCTTACGTCGATCGGAGATAATATCAAAATGATGGGTGAGACCCCTCAACAAAACCGAGTGGGTTCGCCAACCCCGAAAGCAGGAGTATTCAATTTCGCTTTCAGGACGGTGGCAGGTTTGCTGCCGATCGCCAATCACGAATAATTAATTACCATATTTTGCGTAGCAGTGGATTTTGAGGTCGAAAGTCCTTGTTGTCGGCAGGGGATCGGTTTTCGATTCCGGCTTTGCAGGTTGGGCAATTTCCAAAGCAAGGCCGTTATAAATTCCAAAACACCAGAAACAAGCAATTTCCAGGAGATCTAGTAAAAATGCAACTGCTCAGGAAACGGGATCGCGAGGGTTTTATGGTTGACGCACAAAGTCTTCAATCGGACGGGTTTGCAGAATTTGATACTGCCTGTCGAAGTATGGATTTAAACGGCAAAAAGTCTTTAGTCGCCACTCCAGAACGATCGGGCGCAGGGTTAGAGGTGCGATCGCGCGCCACCGTACCGGCGATCGTCCGCCTAGCTTTAGAAGACTTGAAATGCTTTGAAGTAGTAGAACACCAGTTTGCACATTGGGGGATGACTTTTAGCAATGCCGTCGCCATCCAACCTTCAAACCCAGCATTTTTAACCGATTCTGGGAAAACAGTGTTAATGGGAGCGCCCAAAAGCGGATTGATAGAAGTAACTTTCAAGCATCCAGTTCGCAGCGTGTCAGGACTTGTCACCAGTTCCCGGCGAACTGTTTTATCTGCTTGCGACATCGACGGGAACCCAATTGTTCAGGATGAAATGCCTGCACCAAATCTAGCGGGATCTAATTCTCCGATCGCCCCCTGCGCTCCCCTGCGCGTCAAAGCCCCGAATATTCATCGAATTACTTTTTATGCTTTTGACGGTCAGCTAATAGTCGATGACTTTATTTTTGGATTTTGAAGTCATTCGGCAGGTATCGTCCCACGTCTGCAAACCTTCGAGAATGGCGTTGCGGACTAAAGCTTCCGGTTCTCGACTCAGCATTAGGCGAAAGCACTCGGCAGCGCGGGTTAGGGCTATCGTCTTCCTTGGCCAAGTCCCCCTAGGGGCGGGCTTCGCTAACAAACTTTTGACAGAACTCCGACGGCCAAACCCACTGTTATTCACCAAATCGGTCATTTGCCGCACTGCAATCAAACGCTTAACGGGGTCAGCATCGGTCAAATCTGCCAGGATGCGATCGAGCGCCGCTTCATCTTTTGAGACCCCCCAACTCAGCGCTTGCTGCAGCAACAGCCCTGCAATCGCGATCGTCCCCAAGTTTTGCAAAATCGCACTCACAGCCATCCAGTGGCTCTCGGAGTCCGCCCAAATCGCCAAACTCATGTAAGCGCCCAAGGTAGCAATGCCGCCGCTGCCCACCGCTAACACAAACCGGCGGTTCGGACTCTCCCAAAATTGCTCGACGAGCGATCGCAGCAATTGCCACTCCCGCGACTTTCCTCGGTAAACCAGTATCATCGCTGCGATCCCCACCCCTGTCGAAAACAGTAGCTGACTGTTCCACAACCCCCAAACTGCTCCTAGGGTGACAAGTGCCACCCAACCTTTCGATCGAGTCAAACGCTCTAGCAGCCACTTGGCAAAGGGGATCGAAGCCACTGGCGATCGGGCCCGAGCGGTTTTGGTCTCAACCCGGAGGCCTGTGGTTTCCGCTGTCCCGGCGATTCCCCTCAACTGGTCGTCCTGACTGAGTTCTCTCAAACCTCGCGCATCAGTCATCTCCTCAGAGGGGTCGATCGGGGGAAGCTTACCGAGTTGCCAAGTGCCTTCGGATACTTTCACTGGCGATCTATTCAGTTTGGTTGTAGTTTTTTTAACTTGATTCATACTGACTTTTTTGATAAATAACTTTCACTGATCCCGGGGTTTTTAGCACTGATTTAGATTCTCTGCAAACTAGAGTCTTATATTCTATGATATCGGAAATTCCCACCTGCGGTGACTACCGCAACTGCACTAAGGATCGCGAATTAAATAATTTACACATAATTGTGGGATGGGCTCTATAGCCCGTCTTGGAC
>NZ_JADEWV010000352.1 GCF_015207455.1 Microcoleus sp. LEGE 07076 | reverse complement strand
GCCTCAGCCAATTCAACAGTCAGTCGCAATTATCCTGCCAATTGCCAACCGGATTAAAGCCAAAGAATTATTAGCAAAACCCAGATCCCTCAACCACGGAAAAATGGTTGAGCGCGATTAGAAAGGCGTGCAAGTTACAGAAACTCAAGGTACACCCGATCGCAATTTTTCAGTTGCGGTACTCGGCACAAACTATCTAGCAGTCACCACAGATTCCACGGCTACAGACAGAATAATTGACACGTACAAAGGCGAACCATCCCTCGCCAAAACCCCCGGCTATGGAGACGCCATCCAACAAATAAAAAATGCAGCAGCCTTCGGTCAATTATACGTAAATATGCCCGTTGCAGCAGCCTTTGTAGCAGCCAACTCATCCCGCGAAATTTCTCCAGAAAACCTGGAAAAACTGCAACAAAATCAGGGATTTGCTACCACAGCGACACTGGATGCAGAAGGCATTGGATTCAAATCAATTTCTTGGCTAAAACCAGACTCCACGCGAAAGATAGCAGTGGAAAACAACGCTATAAAAATGGTCGATCGTCTGCCAAGCAATACAATCATGATGGTATCCGGTGGCAACTTGCAGCGTTTGTGGGAAGACTATGTATTGGGAGCGGATGCTAACCCGCTGTCGCCAATTAATCCCCAAGTTTTGCGGACGGGTTTAAAATCCACTACGGGTTTGGATTTAGATAAAGACTTGATGAACTGGATGGCGGGGGAATTTTCTTTGTCATTAATACCAGCCCCGGCTCCAAATCCCAAAGACAAATATGCTGCTGGATTTGTATTTATGGTGGACACAAACAACCGCGGCGCCGCCAACAAAACCCTCAAACAGCTTGATGAAACGATGAAAATGAAAGGGTTTAGAGTTGAGGAAATTAAAGTCGGTAGCCAAGCTGCGACTAAATGGACATCGCCGTTTGGAGGAATTGCGGTAACTCGCGGCTGGATGAATGATGTAGTGTTTATCACAGTAGGAGCTCCGGTGGTTGACGCGATCGTTCCGGCACCGAAAAGTCCGCTGTTAAGCAGCGAAATTTTCCAGAAAACTGTACGATCGCAACTTAAACCCCACAACGGCAATTTCTTCATTGACACCGAGGCTGCGTTTAACCCGAAAAACCTAGCTTTACCGGAGTTTCCTCCCGATCAAAAAATGTGGATAGATGCCACGCGGTCGATCGGCGTTACAGCGGCCGTAACTGGCAATCGTACCACCCGCTACGACACTTTTGTCAGACTCAAAAAATCCGACCAATCCACTCCTTCACCAAATCCCTTACCGAGCCCTGCTTCACCGAGCCCTGCTTCACCGAGCCCTTCGCCCACCGTCCAAACTTCTCCCAACTAACTCTTAAATCATTTCACAAATCCGCCATCACAACCCCTCAAACAGCGACAGTTGTTAGTTGTTAGTTGGCAGTTGGTTGGTTGTTGGCAGTTGTTAGTTATTTGTTATTTATGGGTTCTAATTCCGAATTAAGCTGTTGCGACATTTAAATTGTATCTCAAAAAAAATCAAACCATGAGTGGGGTGTCTAGACCTAAATATACAATAGACCTCTCCCCAAAAGCCTGTCTTGAACAGGCAGGATGCCTGTTTCACAAGAATTATTAGAAAAGTCTAAATATACAATAGACCTCTCCCCAAAAGCCTGTCTTGAACAGGCAGGATGCCTGTTTCACAAGAATTATTGGAGAAGTCTAAATATACAATAGACCTCTCCCCAAAAGCCTGTCTTGAACAGGCAGGATGCCTGTTTCACAAGAATTATTGGAGAAGTCTAAATATACAATAGACCTCTCCCCAAAAGCCTGTCTTGAACAGGCAGGATGCCTGTTTCACAAGAATTATTAGAAAAGTCTAATTTAAATTTGCGAGAGCTTGCCTACTGCCTACTGCCTACTGCCTACTGCCAACAATAATTAAAAAAGTCGGTTGATGAACGTCTGAGTGCGCTTGCGACTGCCGATTTTTTTGAAAAGTATGTCATGCGGAAGATACAGCTTTTAGGCATTGCTAGTTATATTTAGATTCTGGAAAAGATACGTTATTTTTGTGAATTATATATTTTACCTTTGAAAAAGCTATGAAAACCGCCAAAAATATTCAAATACAGACAAGTTTCTTATCTAAAAAAAGAATAAACCAACTGACACTTGTCCTGCAAATAGTCTTAATAAATCTTTACTTTTTGCAAGCAAAAGCCGAAGGTCAAAATATTGTGCCAGCGCCGGACGGAACGGGCACTACATTGACTTCGACACCCGAAACTGGAACTCCTGCGGAGCAAACTCGCTTTGACATTGAAGGGGGAAAATTATCGAGCGATCGACAAAATCTATTCCACAGTTTTACAGAATTCGGCTTATCGCAAAATCAAATTGCTAACTTTATATCAAACCCAGACATTCGCAACATTTTAGCCCGCATCGGCGGCGGCAGCCCCTCGATGATTAACGGCTTAATTCAAGTAACGGGCGGCAATTCAAACTTGTTTCTGATGAATCCGTCGGGCATCATATTTGGCAACAATGCCAGCTTAAACGTGCCGGCTTCTTTCACAGCAACAACCGCCAGCGCTATTGGATTTGGTGCTAACTCGTTTAATGCCCAGGGTACTAACAACTACACATCTTTGAGAGGCGCGCCCAACTCCTTTGCTTTTGGACCAGCAGCAGGAGCAATTATCAGCACGGCGGACTTAGCAGTCAAGTCAGGACAGAACTTAACCTTGCTCGGCGGTACGGTTGTCAGCACCGGCAGCCTTTCGGCCCCAGACGGTCAAATTACCGTCGCATCAGTCTCAGGGGAAAATTTAGTGCGAATCAGCCAGAAAAATAGCGTGTTGAGTTTGGAAATCGAGACGCCTTCAGGGACGAGTGGGGCTCGAACAGGCGGCGCGGCAGCTTCGACATTGCCTCCTGCCTCCTTGCCCGAACTGCTGACAGGGATCGGTCAAACGAACGCTACAGGCTTGAGTGTCAACGCCAGCGGTGAAGTTGTACTCACGGCGTCTAACCTAGCAGTAGCTGCGGGGGACGTTGCAGTAAAAGATGCAAACGCTAGGGCGATCGACATTCAAGCAGCCAACAGCATTGCAGCCAGCGGAAATCTGACAAGTTCCCAAGGCGGCCGAATCGCCCTAGAAGCTAGCGGCGACATTCGCACTCTGGCTCTCGACTCCCACTCAGACACCACCGCAGGCGGCGACATCACCGTCACCAGCCGTACAGGAAAAGTACAAACAGGCAATATCAACGCACGATCGATCGACAAAAACAGCAACGCCGGAGACGTTAGTATTGCAGCACCCTCAAGCAGCATTCAAACAGGGTTCATAGACGCCAACTCCGAAGAAAAACAAGGAGGCGAAGTCACCCTCAAAGCCAGCAACGATATCGAAGTAACCCGTATCAACACCCAAGGGCGAACAGCCGGAGGAAATATTGACATTACAGCCGGCCGTTATTTTCGAGCTACAGGCACTTTCAGAAACGATAGCAACTGCTTGTCGCAAGCTTGCAGCATTGCCGCCGGCGCGACTGTTAGCGCCAATGGCGGAGATATCACCATTCGCCACCGCGGCGAAGCCTCGAACACTCTTTTCAGCGTCGGGCCAGACTATAACAGCTTGAACGGTACTGCTGGCAGCATTGCGACTGGGGGTGCGAAGAAGGAAAATGTGATTACGCAGGGAGGTTATTTCAGCCCTGGCCCTCAGATAGTACAGCCGACGCAAATTAACATTACAGCTTCTTCAGCACCGACTCCGGCACCGACTCCAGCACCAGCACCGACTCCAGCACCAGCACCGACTCCAGCACCAGCACCGACTCCAGCACCAGCACCGACTCCAGCACCAGCACCAACTCCAGCACCAGCACCAACTCCAACACCAG
>NZ_JADEWV010000046.1 GCF_015207455.1 Microcoleus sp. LEGE 07076 | reverse complement strand
TGAGGGCGCGGGTGAGGAGGTTGGTGGTGCCGCGCTGTCCGAATCCAAATATCATGGAGGCTCCGACATCAAATCTGTAGCCTTCTCGATCGAAATATCCAGCACTACCGCCGGGAATTGTGTAGCTTTCGAGGACTAAAACTTTGGCTTTCTTAACGGCTAGCTGGGTGGCGGTTACGAGTCCGCCAATGCCGGAACCGATGATGATCGCATCAAACTCTTGCTCTGTCGGGCGGGAATTGGGAGAAAATAACTGGGATTGCGTAGGAGATGACATTAGCTTAAAAATCTTAATATTTTTATAATATTACAGCCGATCGCCCTGTCTCAACTCTTGCCTCTGCCATTTTCCCTGTGCCTGTTGTGCGTAAGTGTCATGTGCTTCCTAGCTTCTAGCTTCACCCCCCTACATCTGATGCCTTTATATCTTCCTCCCGCCACAACCTCCCAATCTCCCAATCTCCCAATCTCCGCCTTCCTGCTTCCCTTCGATCGAAAAAATTAATCCCCTCAAATAGCTGCAATTGGCTAAAAAACTGCTAAATTGCCGTAGAGCCAACATTGAATTGCGTTCATTGGGCCTTCTTCAATACCATGACCGAATCCAGCATTCCCACCAGAACCGCCAGCCAAATAGACATCGGCAACGTCAACATCGGCAACTTCCAAGTTGGCAGCATCAGCGGCAACAAATACAACGACTTCAACGCCAACGGCCGCCCCGATCCCCCAGATGTGCCAATTCCCAACTGGCAAATCTACCTCGACCTCAACAACAACGGCCGATTTGACTTTAACGAACCTTCCACCCTCACCAACGCCCAAGGCAACTACAGCTTCGTCAACCTGCCACCGGGCACTTACCAGGTTAGGGAAGTCCAGCAGCCGAACTTTCGCCAAACTACGCCCAATCCCGCACCGATCGCGATTACCAGCGGGACAAATGCTGGCAATATTAATTTTGGCAACAACTTCAACGCCGGGACGATCGCCGGGACAAAATTCAACGACATCAACAGCAACGGCCGCCAAGACCCCGGAGAACAGCCCCTAGCTAACTGGCAAATTTACCTCGACCTCAACCGCAACAACAGGCTAGACGGTGGCGAACCTGTTACCTTGACAAACTTTCAAGGCAATTACGCTTTTGTCAATATTCCCGCAGATACATATGTGGTGAGAGAAGTTCAGCAACCTGGTTTTCGCCAAACTACGCCAGACCCGGGCCCGATTAACCTTACTTCCAACGCCACCATTAGCAACGTCAATTTTGGCAATGTCTTTTTTGTCGGCAGCATCAGCGGTATCAAATACAATGACCTGAATGCCAACAGCATCCGAGACGCGACTGACCCGCCTCTGGCCAACTGGCAAATTTATCTCGACCTCAACGGCAACAACAGGTTAGACCCGGGCGAACCCAATACCATCACTAACCCCCAAGGTAACTACACTTTTGGCAATGTTTCTCCCGGCCGCTATTTGGTGAGGGAAGTTCAGCAACCGGGATGGGTACAGACTACGCCAAATCCAGGGCCGATCGACATTACCGGCAATACCAACGCTGTCGGCCTCAATTTCGGCAACAATTTCCCCACCGGCAGCATCAGTGGCTTCAAGTTCAACGACCTCAACGCTAACGGTATCAACGAACCGACGGAACCGAGAGTTGCCAACTGGCCGATTTACCTCGACCTCAACAACAACAACGCCCGAGATCCCAACGAACCTTCGACTTTAACAAACCCCCAAGGTAATTTCTCTTTTATCAATTTGCCCCAAGGCAGCTATGTGGTAAGGGAAGTCCCGCAGCCCGGTTTTCGACAAACTACGCCAAGTCCGACTCCGATTACCGTCGGTAATGGCACAAATGCCACTAATCTCAGCTTCGGCAACGTTTTGGTAACGGGGACGATTAGCGGTGTCAAATTTAACGATTTTAATGCCAACGGCCGCCTCGATGCCGGGGAACCGCCGATCGCCAATACCCAAATTTATATCGACCTCAACAACAACAGCAGTTTAGATCCGGGCGAAGCGAGTACCTTGAGTGACAGCCAGGGGAATTACAGTTTCCGCAATGTTCCGGTAGGTACTTACGTCATCAGGGAAGTTCCGCCCCCGGGCTTCATTCAAACGACCCCGCCTGCGCTGGTTGTTGTCTCGGCACAGATTCGGGCCAGCAGCATCGATTTGCTGACGGGAGAGACTGAGGACCGACAGGCTAAATCTTTGAGTGGCGACCCGCTGACCGATGCCAGCAGCTATGCGGACGAACCTGCGGGCAATATAGGGGCCAATAGCTTGCTTTTGAGTTCGGGTCGTGATATTTATCGAATTAGTAATTTTTTGGTCGATCGACCAGCGGCGAATTTAGGCAATATTCCGAACTTTGGGCAACAAAATGTCGGTGCAGAGCGCAATACACAAATGGGTGAATTTGTCAATAAAAATGAATTGGTTAATTGGGATCTCGGAAACTCCTTCGTGTCGGTGAGTGCGAGAGATTGGTCGGTGATTTAGGGAGACAAAAGCTCGATCGCCCGCAATCCCCATTGCCGGAGTTCGAAATCAGGAAGAGATTAAAGGGCGATCGCGTGATACCGTATTGTTGGCAACCTCCAACACTCAAGCCTGAGTTCCGGCAACTCCGAAGCAGGCTTGTATATTGGGTGCAAGATTCAGAGACAGTCGCATCGCAGGTGAGTGAGAAACGATCAGACAGTTCCGCCAAGGGCGATCGGCACATTTTCAGGCAAAGCAAGTCAGATCGAGCTAGCGAACTCGATCGGTAATTGTTTGTTGCCGCTGCCAATCCCAGAGGGTGCGATCGGCTATTCAAAGCCAACCGCGACAAACAATAACGATCCGCGCATCGTTAAAAATCGGGGGTAGCACTCAGTCAAGGTCTTTTTAAAGCTCGAAGCAGCAAGTATGTAGGTACAAGAGAAGGCGTGGAAATCTTGAAGATGTTGCCCTCAAATTGCCAGGATTCTGCAAAACCTGATATACTTGCCAGCGACAAAGCTTGAGGCATTGTTGTGTTAGATGGGGAACATTACCTCAA
Source organism: Microcoleus sp. LEGE 07076 (assembly GCF_015207455.1). Classification (GTDB taxonomy): domain Bacteria; phylum Cyanobacteriota; class Cyanobacteriia; order Cyanobacteriales; family Microcoleaceae; genus Microcoleus. The sequence goes on along the minus strand of NZ_JADEWV010000046.1, from coordinate 35,234 downwards.
GCACAGACGTATGTAAAATCGAGTAGCCTTTGTCAGCGACTAGCAAAAGCTACTCAGCTATGGACAAGCGGCTCCAATACTCTGTAATTTACCGAAAAATTGGCTCAAAGCCCCGTCCTTATAGGACGGCTTTCATGATAAAGTTACGTATTGTTGATGCCCGAGATGTAAAAATCCGGTCTCAACTCTATAATCCAAAAAATCTCAAATAGGTTGGGGCATCAATCTAAGGGCTAGGCAGTATCAGACAAGCTGTGCTTGCGTTTGCTGTTAGAATCCAGAATCCCCATACCTTGAGGCTGGGGAGTATGTCAAGCGGATTTAGGTGTGAAGGAGAGAAATCATGGCAGATTTAAACGAAGAGCGGATTGCCCAGCAATTACAGGTTGGGAATGCAGGCCCGGCAATTTTAGGTATCAAGTTCAATGACTTGAATGCGGATGGGATCAGACAGGCAAATGAACCTGGTCTGGAAAACGTCCCCATTCTCCTCGAACCGGCGATCGGCAGCAACGGCATATTAGATGCAGGAGATGTCTCCGTCCTGACAAACGCCAACGGAGCGTTCTCATTCATAAATCTTGTTCCCGGCAACTACGTACTCACAGAAACAACAGTACCCGCAGGTTTCCGTACTACGACTCCCAATCCCCTCGCTGTAACTGTTGGAAACACAAACGCCAACGTTTTCTTTGGCAACACCCGAAGTGAGGGCAGCCGGATCGTTGGGTGCAAATACCTAGACATAAATGGCGACGGCTTTCGAGACGGGAATGAACCGGGCATTAAAAATGTCAGGATATATCTTGATATCAATGGCAACGGCCAACGCGATGCAGGCGAACCCAACACCTTAACAGACAAAAATGGTGCGTGGTCGTTTAACGTAGCGCCCGGAACCTACAAAGTTCGGGAAGAACGGATCGCACCACAAGTTGATGCAAACGGAATAAGAGTTAACAATCCGAGCGCAGAACCTTTAGAAACACAAGATTTCCCCCAAAGCACCCCACCCAACAACATTCCCGTACTGGACGTGACGGTAGCAGCCGGTCAAACCTTTGCCTGCGCTCAAGTTGGTGACACTCCGCTCTATCAAATTGAAATTAACAAATTTCGGGACTTAGACCGCAGCGGCACGCGAAATGTAGTTAGTGGAGTTTTGGAATCCCCCATTGCTAACGTACCCTTCATTTTAGATTTGAACGGGAACGGTCGCTGGGATGGACCCTCCGCTGAACCAGTTGCCATCACCGATGCCAGCGGAGTGGCTACTTTTAAAAATTTGCGATCGGCCAATTATTCAGTTTTGGAAGTATTTCCCAGAACCTCTCTCAGCGAAGTCGGTGGGCCTAACATTCCCCCCGGCAATCTCAATGCTCCCGTAGCAACCACTCCCAACCCCGCTCAGGTTTCTGCACCAGGCCCGCAGGCACGGTTCCAGGCCACGATCAGCAGAGAGCAACCGCTGTTAGTAGCAGACTCAACCTATACGCTGAAACCAAACGACCCTAAATTCGTAGACAACAACTTAGACGGCATCCAACAGACTGGGGAAAGGTCTATTGCAGCAACGGGTGTACGACCGATTTTTGCGAACACGCCTTTGTCTTTCCCAGCGACTAACCCCTCACCTGCACTTACCTTTACTCCTGTGGGAGCTACTATTGGCACTGGAGCGAATGCTGGTGTGGGCAACACTCGACCTAACATCACTGTATTCAAATACAATGACCTGAACGGAAACGGTCGCTACGAGCCAATTCAGGGTGAAGCACCACTTAGCGGTGTTAACGTCTTCCTCGACACCAACAATAATGGGGTTGCTGACACCGGAGAACAACAAATACAGACAAATGCCCAAGGCAGAGGAGCATTTACCAACTTGGCACCGGGCAGTTACACGGTGCGAGAAGTCGTACCGGCTGGTTTCTCGCCTTCTACATCTGCTGCTGTTCCGGTGAGTCTGAGCACTCAGGACGCTAACGTTACTTTTGCCAACACGCCCAACAGCAACATCACCGGTTGCAAATTCGAGGACTTTAACCTCAACAGCTATCGAGACGGAAACGAACCGGCGATTGCCAACGTTACTATCTATCTCGATACGAATAACAACGGTGCTTTGGATGCAGGGGAAGCCACTACGACTACCGATCAGTTTGGTCGCTTTGCGTTCAACAATTTGCGTCCGGGTACTTACAACCTTCGAGAAGTACCTCCTCCTGGTTTCTTCCAAACGACTCCAGCGATGAATATTGTTCTAGGCCCCAATCAAACTTTTACCTGCGCTTTGATTGGCAACTCTCGCACCTATAACCTGTCGGTTCCTAAATTCCGAGATGACAACCGCAACGGCATACAAGATGCAAACGAACCGCGTCTTGCCAATATCCCATTTACTCTGGATTTGAACAACAACGGTCGCTACGATGCGGCAACTGAACCTCTGGTAAGAACGGATGCTAACGGGATTGCTCTATTTCCCAATTTGTTCCCGGCTACCTACTCGGTTTTGGAAGTCTTCGATGCGAGCGTTCAAAATCCGTTCCCGATCGCAACCGGGCCCAATCCTGTTACCTTTAACGTGCCAGGCCCCAATACTTCGCCTTCGGTGCCTCTACCAGCGGCAACCAGAACTGGTTCTAGCATCGATTTGTTGACTGGCGACACGGGTGTGGCGGCTGCTAGCACCGATCCTTTGACTAACGGCGGCAGTTCCGCTGTGGCGCAAGTCAGCAGTGTTGATAGCTTGCTCGCTCCTGAAACAGCAGGCGTAAGTAGCTTTATTGATTTCAACGGTTTGAAAGACGCGGCGGAAGCTTCGATCGTATCGTTTTTAGAAGCTCAGAAGTTGGATGAACCTAATTTACTGTTGGGTGCTCCAACTTCGACTGCGCTGTTTTAAGGTTAATTTGAGTTTCTAGTTTGAGACTGAGCAATTAGCAGCTAGCTGGTTTAAACTGCACCTCAAAACATGATTTTGGGGTGCATTTTGCTTTGTTAGGGACTGTTGAATAAATACCTTTAGAACTTACAGCGGTTCCCGCTGTTATGAGGTACAGTAACAGCAATTAGCTTTCCCAATTTCTTAAATGTTTAGGGTTTATTAGCTGGAGGGCAACTGCAATAATGATTTTATCAATCATTGATGCACCCGTTGGAGCGAAACTTCGTAAAAAAGATTTGAGTTGTGACCACCACAGTTCAATGGGGTTAAAATAGGCGAGAATACGGACACAAGCAAATTACACTCGCACCGCAAGCTTCAATCATTTTAGCCGAAGCAAGCCGAAGGCTAGCGATCAGTCATTGGTTTAAAAATTACAGACATCCGTTAACAAATTCGTTGCGGAATTTGCTTCTGCTATAAAATCATAGCAACAAAAAAAGAGGTCGCGATCGACCTCTTGCCATCTACCAATCCATTGTCGGATCTTAAAGTAGACCAGTATTAGCTCCCGGCTTACCGGTAGCCAATTGCACTTTAATAATTCTGCCGCCCATTTTCATAATTCTTTGCTGTTCCCGGAACCAGTTGTCATAGGGAACCAGCTTAGTAAAATAGGTATTTTGCAATTCGCGCTGAGTGCGGATGCGAGTTTGGCTGGGGACACAAGCAGTCACTTTAAACATTCTCATGGGAAACTAACTCCTGAGTAGGTTTACAGATTTTTAGATGGATTTTAAAAAGATTGAAGTCAGGGAGTTAGGAGTCAAAACTAGCTCGTTAAAACTCGTCGGGCTTTCTCGACTGGCCTTTGACGGTCTAGCAATCACTCTTAACTTCCCTGACATCTTTCAAGACCAAAGGTAACAAGTCCAAAGTTCAAAGTTTAAGGTTAAAAGTTTAAAGTTCAAAGAGGCAAAAAAATATTTTTTTTCCTTCTTCCTTCTTCCTTCTTCCTTCTTCCTTCTTCCTTCTTCCTTCTTCCTGAGTCTTAGCTCAAGCCAGAGCAGATGTAGTCGAAATAGACGCCCATTTCTTTACCAGCGTCAGAACCGACCAAACCGGCGGTGACTTCTTTCATTGCTTGGATTGCTTGTACGGTAGAACCGATGGGCACGCCCAAGGAGTTGTAGGTTTCTTTCAAACCGTTGAGCACGCGCTCGTCGAGGATGGAAGGGTCGCCAGCTAGCATGGCGTAGGTGGAGTAGCGCAGGTAGTAGTCCAAGTCGCGGATGCAAGCTGCATAGCGACGAGTGGTGTACATATTGCCGCCGGGACGAGTTACGTCAGAGTACAACAGAGATTTAGCAACTGCTTCTTTGACGATTGTGGCTGCATTGGCGCTGATGGCGGTAGCGGCGCGGACGCGCAGTTCACCAGAAGCGAAGTAGTTCTTGAGCTTGTCTAAGGCGCTGATGTCCAGGTACTTGCCTTGAACGTCAGAGGTATTGATAACGGCGGTAATTGCGTCTTGCATGGTTGTCTTGTTTCCTAGAAAGTGGCTGAGTCAGTCCAATTTTGGAGCTAGAATTTGGGATTTGGGATTGGGGATTTGAGATTTTTAAGTAGGTTGGTTATCTGCAAAAGCTTTGAGCTTGTTGTCAGCAACCTCTTAATTCTTCAATCAAAAATCAAAAATCAAAAATCAAAATTCCTTACTGCATCGCACCGATAACGTAGTCGAAGTAAGAGGAAGCTTCGGAAGCATCATCTCCAGACAGCAGCGAGGAAGCTGCACTTTTCATAGCGCGCACGCCTTCGGCGACGGCTGCAATCGGGGTTCCGAGAGAGTTGTACATTTCGCGGACGCCGACAATACCGATTTCTTCGATCGGAGTAATGTCGCCAGCTACGATGCCGTAGGTGATCAAACGCAGGTAGTAATCCAAGTCGCGCAAGCAAGTTGCGGTCATTTCTTCGCCGTAAGCGTTGCCGCCGGGAGAAACAACATCAGGGCGTTTTTGGAAAAGTTGGTCGCCGGCTTGCTTGACGATGCGTTCGCGGGATTCGCTCAAAATTTGGGCGATGCGGACGCGGCGTTCGCCAGATGTGACGAAGCTCTTGATCCGGTCTAATTCACCTGGGCTCAAGTAGCGAGCTTCGGCGTCTGCGTTGACGATTGATTTGGTGACGATACTCATCTTGTGTGTACCCGCTGGATATTTTGCAATTGCGAACTGCTCTGCGCTGAGCTAGCGGCGGCGGGCGCTTTCATCCCGTACCTTTCGCTTTGCTGGTGGCTGGAGCTTTGACGGGGAAGGGTGGACTTTCCACAGCTAGCAACTGTTAAAGTTGCTGGCGGGTGACTGCCTTCGGTGTTTGACGGCGCTCGTTCTTCACGCCGGTGCGCTTGGCCGGTGCCGGCACAGTGCCTGTCGCTTAGAATACCACAAATGATTGATGCGATCTTAAAATCTACGATCGAGATTGCAGCAGATCCGTAAGTGGCGATCGAGTGACTCTCAGGCAGTCAGTCAGGATATCGCTTCTCTGACGCAACTACCTCTGGCAAGTATTTTGAGGCATTATGTTCACATTCTGAGTGTTACTGTAATAGTTTGTAACATTCCTTTTCATGTTTGGGCCCCATTTTGGGTCTGACAGGTGCAAATTTTACAGTAAAAAAAATCGCTAAAATTATTGGGTAGCAAAGGTTGCAGGCGATCTATCTAGGGACTGGTTTGTCGCGAAGGCGGCGGCGCGAGGAGCGAAGACTTCTGTCTCAAAAAAAGGTGCGGGAGACGGGGAGGAGACAGAGTGGGGACTGGTGCGGATCGGAAATCGTGACTTTCGGGCTTGTAGCTAAATTTGACTCTGCCAAAAACGGAGACAAGCCCCCGACACTCGTCGCGATCGACCTAAAATTTTAGATCGAAGTCAGAATCCTATATTGACGGAGCAATTGACAACGATAAAATTGGGACGAACCGTTTTTGTTACGAGCGTAGACCGGACATGATATTACGGAGCATCTCACTTTTACCATAAGTATTTTTTGACGGCTGGCGATCGCCACAGCTCGCTAAAAATACAAAACTACAGATGCTCCCCGAACCAAATCTAAAATGTAAAATCTAAAATCGATTGACTCTCACTTTATAATTCAGGTGCGCCGTGAAAAGAAATCTATCAGCAATTAAAAAAGCTTTGCAGTTTGGGATTAGCGGTGCTGTCGGCGGTTTCGCCGGCAATCTGATCACCGAACCTTTCATGCAGCGACTAAATAATTCAGAATCTGTTTTTGAAAGTGTTTTGTCTACAAGTCGCTGGTTTGGATTAGTAGGCGGCGGCATTGCTACTGCTATTATGCTCGGCTATTATTACTACATTAAAGGCAAACCTCAAGTTAAACAAGCTTTAAAAAATGGCGGATTGTTTGGTTTAATCGCGGGGGCAGTTTCTGGGGCCATTGCCGAAGCTATTTACAGCGGCATTGGCCCGAATGAATTATTGCGAGTAATTTGCTGGGGAATAGCTGGCAGTTTGTTAGGACTTGGACTGTCGAAACGGATTCCCAATTTAGGAATGCTGCGTGGCGCGGGCGGCGGCGCTGTTGGGGGCGTGTTGGGCGGATGTTTGTTTATTTTGTTCGCTTATTCTTTATCGGGTACTGCGGGTCGTTTAGCTGGCTGTGCTGCGATCGGCTTTTGGATTGGAATTATGTTGGTTGTAGCCGAAACTTTGTTCAACAAAGCTTGGCTGGTAATTAGTTACGATACCGGAGCAAATCGCACTCTGACTATTGGTGCCGAACCGGTGACTTTTGGTAGCGATGAAAATTTGTCTATTATCTGCATTCCTGATGTTTCGCCTTTAGCGATGCGGTTCCAATTGGAAGCGGGTCAAATTGTCTGCGAGAATGTCGATAGCGGGGCGGTGAGTTATTTGCGATCGGGCGATCAAAAGAGAATTGGCAACTGTACGGTGACAGTCGGAAACTCTGATTTGCCGGCTCAAACTTCTGCTAAAACTCCACCTACTATTATCTCAGCTTATCCTGCAGAAAAATCACTTGCCAGCGGCTTATTTTACCTGAAACTAGCAAATAAAACGATTCCTCTAACTACGGGAACTCAGTTATCAATTTCCGATCTGCCGACTTTGACTGCGACAGCATCTAACGGTGTGGTAGCTGCAGTCAATTCTCATTCAAAAGACGACCTTTTATTGGGATTGACCAATTTGTGCGATCGCGCTTGGTGGGCTACAGACAGTCAAGGCGATATAAAAATGGTTGAACCAGAAAGTACCCTAACTTTGGCCTTGGGAACTAAAATCGAATTTGGTGACATTGAGGGCGAGATTGTCGGAACCTAAATAATCTTAAATCCCCTATCCCAATAGGTTCGTAGTCAGGAATGCGAGTCCTCTAAGAAAGTATGCGGACTCGCATTCCTCATTACGAACCTTGTCAGGAATGCGAGTCTTCTAAGAAAAGATGCGGACTCGCATTCCTCACTACGAACCTTTTTGATAGCGGTAAATTCAATTGCAGATAATAAATTTAAGCAGAACTACCGCTAACACCAGTAATTACAGCCGCACCAATTAAGTGAGACAAACGCAAAGCTTCAGGAACTTTACCAGTGTCAGTCAAACGCTGAAGTACCAGTGCAATTATTTCAGGTTTTTCGCCGCAAACTTGAAAAAAGAAAGGTTCAAAAGTGTAAATTTTACCAGCGCCACGCAACAATTCTAAACGGTATTCCCAGTCTGGTAAATGGCGGAGGGCTTTTTCAACAGCAGCTAAATTTGGTTGGCGACGCATCACAGCAACGCAGGGAATTTGCAGCCGCGATGCTAACTTGGGAAGGTCAATAATATTGAATCCGCCGAAAGCAATTCCGTCTAGCAAAACGAGATGCAATTGTGGTAAAAATTTACCTCCTAGCAGTAGGTGACAAATCACCTCGGTGGCATCTAATCCGTCTGGGAGGACTTGTCCCCAAACCATTCCTTCAAATCTGGTTCCCCCGCAGACTACTCCGGCGATCGACACCAAACTGCCGCTGGTACGAGAAAACGGAGCATCGTCAAAGCCGATAACCTTAATTGTGCGATCGAGCCTCAGCAAATCTGCCAGTTTCAACTTGTTGAGTTCCCTAAGCTAAACTTTTTGACATTGATTTGAGTTCTAAATATAGTATCATATGCGTTAAAGACCTGATTACTAAAAATATTTTAGACAATTGGCAAAAAAATACGTAGCAGCGATCGACCAAGGAACCAGCAGCACCCGGTTCATCGTATTCGATCGCCTGGGACAGATAATTTGCAGCAACCAACAAGAACACCAACAAATCTATCCGCAACCGGGATGGGTTGAACACGATCCCGAGGAAATTTGGCGGCGCACCCAAAGCGCGATTAAAAATGCCCTCGAAATCGGCAATATCGACCCGAAAGATATTGCTGCCCTCGGCATTGCCAACCAGCGCGAGACAGCAATTGTTTGGGATAAAAATACGGGAAAATCCTACGGAAATGCGATTGTTTGGCAAGATACCCGCACTCATCAAATTTGTACTAGCTTAGCAGCAGTTGAGGGTAAAGATCGATTTCGAGAGCGCTGCGGTTTGCCGTTAACGACTTATTTCAGCGGCCCAAAAATTAAGTGGATGCTGGACAATATCCCAGGATTGCGGGAAGCTGCGAATCGAGGCGATGCGATTTTTGGCAATGTCGATTCTTTTCTAATTTGGCATATGACAGGAGGCGCGCACATTACCGATGTTACCAATGCCAGCCGCACAATGCTGATGGATTTGCAAACCCTCGATTGGGATGCGGAAACTTTGGAAATAATGGGAATTCCCCGCCGGATGCTTCCAGAAATTCGCCCTTCGAGTCAAGTTTTTGGAACTGCTAAAGGGTTGCTTGCAGGTGTTCCAATTGCTGCTGCTTTGGGCGATCAGCAGGCGGCTTTAGTCGGGCAAACTTGTTTCAATGTTGGGGAGGCGAAAAATACTTACGGTACGGGCTGTTTTATGCTGCTGAATACTGGTGAGGCGATCGTCCCTTCAAAACAAGGGTTGCTGACAACAGTTGCCTACAAGATGGGAGAATCGCCCGCTGTGTATGCTCTCGAAGGCAGTATTGCGATCGCCGGTGCGTTAGTGCAATGGCTGCGCGACAACTTGGGTATCATCAACACATCTGCGGAAGTAGAAACATTAGCAAATACCGTTGAAGATAGCGGCGGAGTTTACTTTGTCCCTGCCTTTTCTGGACTCTACGCACCTTATTGGCAAGACAACGCGCGGGGAGTAATTGCAGGTTTAACTCGCTACGTGACTAAAGCACATATTGCTCGCGCAGTATTGGAAGCGACAGCATGGCAAACACGGGAAGTATTGGATGCGATGAATCAAGATTCCGGTGTCGAACTTTTGTCTTTAAAAGTGGACGGGGGAATGGTGGTAAATCACACATTGATGCAGTTTCAAAGCGATGTTTTGGGAGTACCAGTAGTTCGCCCGGTGGTAGCAGAAACTACTGCACTGGGTGCGGCCTATGCGGCTGGTTTGGCGGTGGGTTTTTGGAGTCAGCTAACCGAATTGCGGGATAATTGGGCGGTGGATTGTACTTGGGAACCGCAAATGTCGATCGCCCTTCGGGAGCAAAAATATCGGTTTTGGAAAAAAGCAGTTACCCGCACCTTCGACTGGGAAGAATGAATCGGTGAGTCAACCCCAAAACCCGTATTTAGTGATATCATGAAATCCAGCACTATTTTTCAAATTGCAAATAGATGGTTTTCCTAAATAATTTTAAAAAAAGCTTCGCCACCTTTGTATTGATACTGACACTGGCATTTGTAGGAATCGCTACTAATTCCCAAATCGCGATCGCAGATACAGCGACAACTCCCGAAACTGCAACCGCCGCCGAAGTCTTCAGCGCCAACTGTGCCGGCTGTCACATCAACGGCGGCAACATTATCAGGCGCGGCAAAAACTTGAAACAAAAAGCCTTGAAAAAATACGGTATGGATTCCATCGCCAATATTTCCAACTTAGTAACCAACGGCAAAGGTATTATGCCCGCTTACAAAAATCGTTTGTCGGAACAACAAATTATCGATGTTTCCGCCTACGTGCTATCCCAAGCCGAAACCGATTGGAAATAGAACCTCGGTTATTATTTATAACTTAGGCAATCTTGCCACAGACATCAGATATTTCTCGATCGCAGGTTGAAGCGCGAACAGAGTTTCAGTTTCTGCTGGGACTGTTTCAATTAGCGATCGCCTTAAAAGCGATTCCAGCGCCTTCAGAAATTCTGAATCCCGATCTTGCTGAATATTTGAGTACAAATTTTCACACCCAACCGGCTTGACTTCTTTCGCCATGATGTATAATAGCTGAATTTCTAATGCTGATAAGCGATGAAACTGCCGAGATAACGTATCGCTATAATCTCCCAGCAACTGCCCATTTCTTAAAAAGTTAGCAATGCTTCCGCCAAACATATCATTAATAGTTGTTGTTACTATTTTTAACGCTAAAGGATTGCCACTGTAAGCCTCTATCAATTTTGAGTATTCACCTTCTTCAGACAAACCCTTATTTTTAAATATTTCCACTGCCGCTTGTCCCAGACTACCCAATTTTAATGACCGTACAGATTGATTTTGACTTTCCAACGCTGCAATTTCTTTAGGTTTTTCACAACTAGTCAACACTAAGCAACTTTGATGCTGCAACTCTCCTACTTGTTTCAGAAGTTCCCCATATACTTCATACCCTTTTCGATAGTTTCCTGTTAACTGCCCAGTGCAGAAAACAGCTTCCCACCCATCTAAAATTATCAAACATCGATGCTTTTGCAAACAGTGAATCAGGCGGTGGATAGCCTCAGCGATGATTGTCGGCTCTATTGCATTTGTCGAAGCAATTAGACTGTCCAGGGAAAATTCAAGCTGCGCTTGTTCTCTGAGAGCGAGCGCAGCTTGAAAAAAGTTTTTTTTATAGTGACTAACTAACCGCAATTTCTCTAAATCACCTAGCGGTCGATCGGATAAACATTCGATTAAATTTACCAGAGTATCTGCCAATAGAGGTGCATGACTGAGGTCGATCCAAATCAAGCACTCAAACTGGTCTTTAATCATATTTCTTAGCTTAGATGCTAAAGCAGTTTTGCCAATGCCACCCATACCCAATATAGCAACTAAGCGAGAGTTTTCCTGTAAAATCCATTGCCTTAAGTTAGCAAGTTCTGTTGTACGCCCGTAGAAAATAGACGTATCTACCGCCAGCCCCCATTCAGTTCGATTTTCGATGGCAGATTGGGGAGTTTGGGCAGAATTTATCAATGTAAAATGCAATGTTTCTGTGCTACTCTTTTGTTTATAACCATAGATTTCTAGCATACTTGGGATTTCTTTCCAGTCTTTGGGTTGTTGCAGCGTCAAAACTTCTATGTAGCGATACAGCCCTCTTGATAAATCTACTCTAATACCCGTGCATTTACGATGGAGTGCGGCGGCAATTTCCAATGGACTATAATTGCAAAGCAATCCTCGCAGGTACGTTTTTTCTAAAGGGGTGAGTCGCTGCTTTCTACTCGTAGCATATTCTTGCTTGGCCGCTGTCAAGTCTGCATATAACTGTTCGAGATTCCAGCAAGCCTCAGCTTCTATAAACTTCTGTGCTGTTATTTGTAAAGGTTTATTTCGCTGTGTCATATATATTCATAATAAATAAACACCCCGTCAACTCGATTCTTGAATGATTTTGGAGAAATGCTATTACTTAGCGATCGCACCTTATCCTTTAACTCCCACAGAACTTACGCATAGACAACGTAATTCTGTCATTGCGACTGAAGCGAAGCAATCCTTTAGCCTTGCTATACCGTTGGAATGCGTAAGTCTTATCCCATTTGTTCCCAAACAAATTACCTAAGTGTCTAACTGCTAAGTAAGCAAGTAGAATCTAAATGATTATCCCAGGCAAATGATTAAGCAAACGAGCTGCATCCGAGTTCCTACGTAAGCGATTTTAATCTGTTTTGTCAGTCCAAGTCGAACACTTCCTTGCGATTTGAACATAATCTTGCTAAATCATGCGAAACTGTTTAGGTGAAATGCCTGTGTATCGGCGAAAGCACTTTGCAAAATGACTGGGATTGGCAAAGCCACACTCGATCGCAATATTGTTTATTGTCCATTCTGTCTGCTTCAGTAGTTGCTTCGATCGCTCTACTCGTTGCTGAATCAAGTAGGCATGAGGAGTCATTCCCGTTGATTGCTTAAACAATCGACAAAAATAGTATTGACTCATAACTAATTCGGCTGAAATTTCTGCTAACGACACATTTTCACTAAGATGATCGTTGATGTATTCAATAGCTTGATTCAGTTTGTATTTTGACAAGCCGTCTTCATATTCCATCAGAGTATGCTTACAGGTTGAGTAATATGTTAAGCAGTGAGCCGCTAAAGCCGTCGCCATTGAATCCGCATAAAAGCAACTATTATTTGAATCGTTTTCCAATACTGCTGTCAGTGCTAAGATAATTTGCCAAACTAACGGATCGGGTTTTTTAATCGTCAGATTAATTTCAACTCGATCTGGGTTTACTGACTCATAGGCGACATGATTAAGAAATGTAGGCTCAAGGTAGCAGTGAGTGAACTCAGATTCATGACTCCACCTAGCCTTAATAGGTGCGTAAGCAGGAAGTATTTCAATGCAACCCGTTTCATTCTGGTCATGCTGCACTAGGTGACGCTTACCATCAAAGACTAATTCCACTTCGGTTGACTGCTTCAAAAATTGAAGACAAATTATATGTTGCAAACCAGATATTTCAGGAATTTCCATTGCAGGCAGTTGATAGTGTGCTAGATGAATATTTTTCCATCCCGCGTCACGACTGGAGTGAATGAGCGGGCGCGGAACAAACTTTGAAGTTGCATCTTGTTGAGAATAATCAATAGCTAAAGGTTTTTCTGTTAGCATTTTTTCCTATCCTTCCAATACCTATGGATAAAAATTTTTTCAATAGCGACCTCATCGTTATAGCATTTCGAGCTCTCATATGAGTTGCCACTGGCCAAACCGGGCATACCTCACAACGCTTGAGAACCGCTATATAACTACGAGTTGTACGGAAACTTTCTGTATAATATGCCAAATTGAGTAATTCTCAGAAAAATACCTAATAAAAATACTAATAGCTGTTAGGTGGCTTATCGTTATTGAGTATTTTATAAATGTAGAGAGCAGGATTTTATAACAACTGCTATCAGAAAAGTTAAGAGGACAGCTTAAATGGCATCAGTTCAAGTCACAAATCAGTTAACTACAACTGACAAGGATATCCCGACTCCTAGGCCTAACGATGGTTCTGCAAGAACTCGCGCTAAAGATTACCTCTTAGAGGTAGAGTTAGTTAATCAGCCTATATCAATTGATGTCTTTAAAGATCTGAGCACTAGCTTCGATCCTTACGTGCAAGTCTTTCAGGTACCCAAAGGCAGCAGGGGTGCGAATGTCGCTGATGGGGCTCTTCTTCTTGCTCAGGTTGATGATGGCGGCATCGGCGTCAACTCAAAAATACCGAGTTCTGGTGTCCAATACTCCAATGGTGCTGGTCCCACGCTTACAAGTCTGCCTGGTGTGGACTATGTAGTCCGCGTGACTAGCTTGGATACGTTAACACAACTTCCTCAGCCTTTCACATTACAGGTTTCAACTCCCAGTGGCAGTGTCGCCTTGAAAGACCCTATAACAGGTGCGAATTTTAATGCAGGAGGCAGTAGTGGTGTTCCCGTCGCGCGTTTCTTTGACAAGACGGCAGGAGGGCATTTTTATACTACAGATCGAATAGAGAAAAGTGACCGACTAACCAACCCTTCTCGTTTCCAGAGTGAAGGCGATGAATTTACCGCTCCAGGCGACGGTAACGCAAAGGTTCAACGCTTCTTCAATACGGCATCAGGAACCTATTTCTTTACGAATAAACCTGGTGAGATACAGTTTGTTCGCACCTTACCCCAGTTCCGCGATCAAGGGGAGGTTTTTAATTCATATAGCACGGCTGTTCCGGGTGCAATACCCGTCTATCGTTTTACCAACCTGGCGAGGGAACGGGAAAATCAGCAAAATATTACGCACTTTTTCACCGCAAGCGCAGAGCAGCGGCGGTTGGTACAGGCGAGGTCAGATTTCCGGGATGAGGGGGTTGCTTTTTATGCTCTTCCCCCCGCCTAAGCAGGCAGTTCGATTCATCTAGGTTTAAAATGAGTAGTAGGGTGCGTGCGACGCGGCCTACTTTTTATCTATTAAACTTTTGGGTAACAAGCGATATTTTGGTCATCCTATGAACAATCTCAGTAAAAAACCTTTCTTTTTCAAGGCTTTAACAATCATTAGCTTGTGTTTGTATCTAACCTTAACTTTCAGCGCGCCGGCTTTGGCTTCGATTCACAAGTATCCAGAAACAGCAGACAGAGTGATGTATCGCTCTGTACAAAGCCTGCGCGACACAGATGACAAAGCATGGCAAGTGGTTTTGTACAAGCGAGTAAAGTCGGGAATGGTAAACTCTTTCAACCTGAGATTGGTAGGATTTCCCGGAACAGAATTGCAGCACCCGGTTCCGTTGAAAGTTGCTGCTGGCGATCGGGACATTGGTAAGGCTAACGATATTTGGAGCAAGTCGGATTTGCCAATTAATGTCGGAGAATACGATTTTAAATCAATAATTACACAATTGGAAAGCAATCAACCTTTGCGGTTGAATTTGCCCGTGAAAGGTCAACAAGAAACTACATTGTTGGTTCCTCCTTTTTCTGTTAGAGAATGGCGGGTGTTGTCTGACACAAACTAAATATATCAATTTAATCGCATTTTTTTGTGAATATAATATTGATACAATTTAAAGTGCGCCAAATCCCTAGGTTGAAATATACCTTAAGGTAGATTTAGCGTATTTGAAGAGTTAAGGAGGAAAAAAACTAAAAGCTGAGTTAGTCTAGCGATCGGAGTCCACTGTTAACGTGCGCGTGTTCGGGGTGAATTTACTATGAGTTTAATCAGTACAATTGTCCGAAAAGCTTTGGCAACAGGTTATTTAACGGTTGAGGCAGAAGAACTGTTGCGACAGCAGTTGCAGATGACTAAGTACGGTTTAGAAGATTTTGAGGCTTTTATTACTTTGCAAACAGAGGTGATGGAGGGTCGGGTAAGACATCAGGCTTTGGAATTGTTGCGAAGTAGTAGGTGTTCTGTAACTGTTTGAATTAAGGTCGATCGCCCTTTTGGATATAATTAAGTGCGATCGACCTATGTCCGTAAGCCTTTCACGGGGATGCTATAGATCCCACCCCACAATCAAATCGACTCTTTGACAGAACAAGTCCGAAAGCCTGTTCATAAAAACGATCGGACTGGTAAGACTATGGCTAGGGTGAAACGCAGTGTTCGCTTCCCTAGGGCCCAACTTACGAACTACGAACTAAGCCCGATCGACCTTGACAAACATACAAAAATAAGCAATAGTAGTAGATTGTCTGTCTAAATCCGGCTCGGATCAGGTTAAGACATTCCAAAAGCTGCAAAACAGTCTACTGTCAAAAGTCCACAGCCAAAAGTTCATAACTAATGACTAACGACCAATGAGTAATGACTGATCAGCTACCTGTACGGCAATCTCAACAACCATCCCATGACTTACGCAATCATTGAAACAGGCGGCAAACAATTTCGGGTAGAACCAGGCCGCTTCTACGACATCGAACTGCTTCACGTGGAAGCTGAATCCAAAGTTACGATCGACAAAGTATTTCTGATCCAGCACGAAGACGATGTTCACATCGGCCAACCTCTAGTAGAAAATGCCACTGTAGAAGGAACTGTGCTGCGGCATTTCCGGGGCCGCAAAGTCCTCGTCTACAAGATGAAGCCGAAAAAGAAAACTCGGAAGAAAAAAGGGCACCGTCAAGAAACAACTCGCTTTATGATTGACTCTATCAGCGTCAACGGTGTTGTTTTGGCCAAGAGAGATTTGACTCAAGCAGTTGTGGAAACTCCCCAAACTGGCGAAAGTGATTCAGAATAAACAATAGTAAATAAAGTTGAGGACATTATGGCCCACAAGAAAGGTACAGGCAGTACACGTAACGGACGCGATTCTAATTCCCAGCGTCTGGGTGTCAAAAAATACGGCGGTCAAGTTGTCAAAGCTGGCAACATTTTGATTCGTCAACGCGGCACGAAAGTTCACCCCGGTAACAATGTTGGTATCGGCAGAGATGACACTTTGTTTGCTTTGGTTGATGGCGTGGTGACTTTTGAAAGAAAGGGCAAAACTCGCAAGAAAGTCAGCATTTATCCTGTGGTTGCAGCACCTGTGGCTGAAGCTGTAGCAGTTTAATTTTGATATTTTGCGGTTTCCTCGTTCCTAGGCTATGCCTGGAAACGCATATCTAGAGGCTGTGCCTCCTGATTCTCTATCTCAATATACTCAGATACCCGACTTTTTTAAGAAGTCGGGTATCTAAGGTTTGGTAGACAAGTTTTGTGAGAAATTCGGATTGATTTAACCGCAGAGACCGCAGAGAGCACAGAGGAAGAGAAGAGAGAGATGAATAATTTGGATACCGAGGGATTTTGTATGATTCGCTGGCTTTGTGGCTAACCTCCTCCGACAATTGTGACTACTTCTAAGATGTCGCCCTCTTGTATCTTTGTGGTTTCCCAAAATTGTTTGTGCAGGATTTCGCCGTTGTACTCGACAGCTACTAAGCGCGGGTTTAATCCTAGTTGTTCTAGTAATTTTGGTAAGGGTGTGCCGATCGCACAATTGCGTTTTTCTCCGTTGACTTGCAGCGCAATTCGCTCTGTCATTTGTTATGAGTTATGAGTTATTAGTTATTATAGCGGCTGTTAATAAGAATGAAATCCCAAATATATAGGTTGGGTTGAGGTCGCTAACCCTCGGTTTCACTTCGCCCAACTATTCATTTCAGATTCAGGTGTTGGGTTTTTTCGGTATCGCTACAACCCAACCTACAGCTTAGCGCTTTCGCCGTTAATTCGATGTTGCTCGATCGGCTTAAAACTAGCTTTTTATTTGCATAAGTTTCTGAGCTTTCAGATTCTGCATCCGAATCAACTGCGAGATGAAAAACTGCGTGACTAAAGTAGGCTGTTCTGCATCCATAATCGATCGCACTGCGGCAACCCTTTGAGCTCCGGCACTCAACACTTCATCAAGGTTGTTGATATCAATTCCGCCGATCGCAAACCAAGGAACAGACGACTTATCAGCAGCATACCGCACATAGTCCAAACCCGCAGCCTGTTTATCAGGTTTAGTAGGAGTGGAGTAAACTGGCCCAACTCCAATATAATCTGCTCCCTCTTCAATAGCTCGCTGCATTTCATCGCCATTTGTAGTCGATCGACCGATGATGCGTCCCGGGCCGAGCAACTTGCGCGCTTCGGCTACAGGCAAATCTTGCTGTCCTAAGTGTACCCCGTCGGCATCCGCTGCGATCGCCAAATCCACGCGATCGTTAACAATCAGCAAAGCATCGTAGCGGTGACAAAGTTCGCTCATCTGCCGCACATTCGCCAGCTTTACCCCGTCGTCCGAGGTTTTGTCGCGGTACTGCACCAAAGTCAGTCCGCCTTGCAAAGCAGCTTCCACGACTTGTAACAAATTGTCTCTGGGGGAAGTTACCAGGTATAGCTGCGATTTGAGTAACTGTTGGTAGCGCCGGTAAGCCAGCAAATTGCTTTCGAGAGTATAAACCCGATAGCGCATCTGCTTAAAAGCCGCCCCCATATTTCGATCGTAAATTTTGCCGTACTCTTCTAGTACCCGCAGAGCTTCTTCCACCCGACAGAAATTCGCCTCCAGTAGCTGCTGGATGCTCGAACGCTGCTCTTCCTGCGGGTGAGTCAACTGCGTACCCTCGTCGGCCGGCGTATCCCTAGCGCTGCGAAGCTCTGCGGTGTGCCAAGCTGCCAATTCCTGGCGCAGTTGCTTGCACTCGCCAGCTAAATCGGCGCTGTTGAGACCAAACCTGCACCATTCTTCAATAATTCTCAACCCTTCGCGCGACCGATCGAGATTTGCATCTAAAATCCGGCAGAGGGCTGGCTGCGCCGGTAAAGTTCTGTTTTGTTTCTCGGTCATTGAGAATCACCCTAATTATAATTAATTTTACGAGTCAAACTTGTCTATTCTCCCACACCGTCAAGGATTGTAGCAAAAGCGATCGACCCGACAGTCTCAGGCATCAACTGATGCAAGTTCGACAATTTTTTAAGTTTTATTTACATTGAGGAAAACAAAGCATAATAGATCAAACTTGTTGAGGGTGGAATCGTTAATCTGCATACCACACTTCGGAGGAGAGCCGTGAGGTTAGCAGAACAATACCAAAGATTAACCGAAAAAAACCGCAGCAGGCGGGTGATATTAAAGTTCGATCGCCAAAAACCGACACGAAACACCGGATGCGAAACTTGGCTCAAAGATAAAGTGTGTTTTTTTATGATTCTAAATTCAAAACAGAGCGAGTGCAAAAAAAGTCGTAGCTTGCGGGGCGGAACGCCATCGCCAAAAAAAGCTTTAAGTTCTTGCTTGCTGTTCATCTTTGCCAGCACCGCCTTTTGCCACGCTCAACCGCCTGCGAACGCTACCGAGACGGGGAGTTCCGTGCAGCTACTTTCTCAAGCCCCCGAGAGCGACATTAACATACTATACGTGAGTTCATCGGGCGGCAGCGACACGGGCGGTAACGGGAGCGATCGAGCTCCGTTCAAAACCCTCACCTACGCCTTGAGCGTGGCCCCGCCCAAAACAGCAATTTTGCTAGCGCCCGGTACTTACAGCGCTCAAAGCGGCGAAAAATTTCCGTTAATGCTCAGGCCCGGCGTGACTGTTCAGGGAAATCCCAACACTCGCGGTCAAAATATTGTCATCAAAGGCGGAGGAGAGTTTCTGAGTCCGACTTCGGCGGGTCAAAACATCGCAATTTTAGGTGCAGACGGGGCGGGACTCAGCGGGGTGACGGTGACAAATACCAACTATCGCGGTTACGCTTTGTGGATCGAATCGAGTTCTCCGACGGTTGTCAACAATACTTTTTCCGGGAGCACTCACGACGGGATTTCGGTAGTGGGTAGTGGAAGGCCGACGATTGGCGGGAATTTTTTCTCGAAAAATGGAGCTAACGGGATCACGATTTTTGGCAGTTCCCGACCGGAAGTTCGAGATAATACTTTTGAGAACACGGGATTTGGCGTGAATGTAGCGCAGAATGCGGAGCCTGTGCTCATCGGCAACAAAATTACTCGCAATAAAGATGGCGTGGTGGTGCAAGCTGATGCTAGACCGGTGCTGCGGCACAATTATATCGAAAGAAACCAGCGGGATGGAATTGTGGCGATCGCCAGAGCTCTGCCGGATTTGGGAACTGCTGCCGAACCGGGGGGCAATGTCATTCGCAACAACGGTCAGTACGATGTCAACAATGCGGCCAAAGGTCAAGTAATCCCAGCTTACGGCAATCAATTGTTGAGCAATCGGACTACGGGCTCGGTTGACGTGGCGGGAACTTTTACTTTCTTGCCACCAATGGGGGGAAGTGCTTTGCAGGTAGGGATCGATCGATCTGCGAGTATTGGCGGCCCCGACACTTCTCTTCCTGTTTACATTCCCGGGCCGCTGAGTCCCCGACCCGAAACAGCGCCAATTACCCCACCGTCGTCGGTTTCCAGGCGACCGGCCCGGGCGAACTCTCAGTTGCGGCCTGAGCTCGCTCCGAGAAATGCCCCTCGTGCACGCATAGTCCCAGGGGCGATCGAAATTCCCGTGCCTGGTGCTGATGTTCGATCGATTTTAGAAAGTTCGGTACAGCAACCAATGATTTCTCCCAATTTTGATAGTTCGAGTTCGGTTTATTCCGAGGGTAAATTGCCGGTGCCGGGGCGCAACATTCCTCTAGGAAGGGGGGGCTACGTACCTGCTATTTTAGTGGGCAATTCTATCGCAGAGTCGGAGAATTCGCGGTCATTCGATCGAGCTTTGGCTTTGGGTTTCCGGTATCGAGTGGTGGTGGATGCCGAGAGTTCGGGCGATCGACAAAAAATGCTATCCTTGGTTCCCGATGCTTTTCGGACTTTTACAAAGGGGCGGTCGGTGATGCAAGCCGGTGCTTTTCGCGAGCGCGAAAAAGCTGAGGAATTGCTACAAATTCTTACCGTTAATGGTTTGAATGCTCGGATCGAAGATATTAAATGAAATGGGCAGTTGTTTGTTGTCAGTTGGCAGTTGTTTGTTGTTATATCAATTCCGGTTGCACTGCTCATGATGTTGACTGTTAACTGTTAAGAGAGAACGAATCGCACTCCACCGCCCCTACTGACTGTTCACTGTGAATCGAACAACTGAAAATTGCACCGAGATAGGTGGTGATTTGTAAAAATCATTCATGAATTGCCCTATAATATCAAATTCTCTCTTGATCGGAATAGTAAATTCACTGTTGACTGTTAACCGTTAACAGTTAACAGTTAACAGTCAACATCATCAAGAGTGCCACCGGAATTGGTATAATTTATCACCTGACGATGCAGCCGGAAACGATATTATTAAGCTGTCGCGCAAATAAACATTGCATATTCACGGCGGGCGGGACACCCCACTCATTGTTTTATTGTTTTTTGATATATAGTTTAAATGCCGCAACAGCTTAGCTAATGCCAACCACCAACCACCAACTGCACGCAAAATTTTAGGGCCTAGCATATCGGATGCCAGACCCTAAAATTTTTGTGAGTTAAGTTGATTCAAGTGGGTTTTTAGCTACGCTGAAATTCAGCAAAACTACTACTAATGTTGACTTTTTGACAACTACTCTGCGAGCGAGCTAGCTATTAGCGGAGCCTATTCAGGCTTCTGTGTTTGATTGTACGATCGCCATTCTAAGTCGATAACTTTTCGATTTCTCAAATCGCCTCAAGCTATTTCACAAATTCCGATCGCCCTATCAACCTTTATTTGCTAATAAACTACACGATTCAGGCGTTGCCTGCGAACTAGAGTCGATCGGGACAAATACTCTAATTTCAAATTTTTTATCCAAGTTTTTTGTGTTTCTTGGTTCTGCCCTTCATTTATTTAAGATAACACCAACTGTGCGCCTGACAATAGTTTGTTTACCAAAATTCACAGTTTTTGACTGTGCGAAATACTTCCGAAAGCGATTATTAAGCCGAAGGAAGAAGGAAGAAGGAAGAAGGCATATACAGCAAGCTTTTTAGCGTTGCCTACTGTATGTTTAATTAGGTTAATGGACTTAACAAATTGTACGATCGCCCGTTAGCCCTGGAACAGGATCGCGCAACGTGCATATCCGAAAGTATTTGCTGAATTTCAGCGCAGCAGGGCTTCCCAAGTGGCGCGGCCGACAATGCCGTCTGCTGGCAGTTGATATCGTCGCTGAGCAGCCTTGACAGCAGCTTGAGTTTCGGACCCAAACACGCCGTCAGCACTTGCGCGCAAAAATCCCTTCGCCCGGAGTCTTTCTTGCAAATCTCTGACCGCCGGGCCCCGCATTCTTCTTCTCAAAACCGGAAAATTTGTGGGCGGAACTTGGGGGTCAATCTCTGAGTCGTCGCCAGTTGTAGGAGTGTTGGCGATCGGGTTTTCGATCGCCTGGTCAGTCGCAGGAAACAACCGATTCCAAGTGTCTTGACCGACGATACCATCTGGGGCGATGCCTGCTGCTTCCTGGAACTGAGACACAGCCTTCGCGGTGCTTTGTGAGAAAATTCCGTCTACACTGTCAGCGTAAAATCCCAACAATTTAAGAGCAGCTTGGAGTTCGATCACTTCCGACCCGCGGCTGCCTTGTTTGAGCGCGGGACGGACGATCGCACCTGTAAATTGGGCCAGCAGACGGGGATTGTTACCTGGTTCGGAGGTAGGCATCTGTGCCGCCGCAGCAGTAGAGGCGATCGAACCCAGTGCCAAAAAAACGCACAAACTCCTGCCGAGAAGCCAACTCCGAACTTCACGGGATTGATTCGAGCTTGCTGTTAGGTTTGGGGACATGGGAAATTCGACCTCTGCACAACTCTTGGCGATCGTACATCAAATCTCGAAAAATTTGCCAAGTTCGACCAACGAACAATGATAGGGGATTTATGCGGATGGATTTTGAGGAATGAGAATTAAATAACTTACCATTTTTATTGTTCTTGTGGGATGAGCTCTCCCGCCCATCCCACAATTATGTCTAAATTATTTAATTCGCGATCCTGAGCTAAAAAGTTAAGGGTGAAGATTTTGCTTGAGTAAAAAGGCGTAAATAAACAGCACTATACAATGAAATGTAAATCACGCGCTTTCCCTCAAGCCGAACTGCCTAATGCCAACGATAAATATTCGCGCCGACTTACATAATAGACGAGCAATTGCATTCAATCGCTTTCAATTTGGGAAAATTATCTGCTATTGGGTGTGTTTATCTGTCTAGCATCTGCGGTTGGTCGATCGAAGACTCATGCAATTGCTGATCCAATTCTCCCTCTGGCTTCTTGCTGCCAAAAAAATGCGGGAACAGTCTACCATTGCCGACTGCCCCCGTCAGCAGATCCTTTGAGAGGAGAACACTAAAAATTACTATAGGCTTGTTGCCAATAAATGTCAATACTATTGAAAAAAGATTTCAATAAGGTGATGGAGGTCGATCGGCGTATGGGTTCTAACCGACGGCTTGTGGCAGTAGTCCAGCAGTCCGGTGCTCTTGTCGGGGACGCAAAGAGTGGCTGCCCCAATCCTTGAAATAACGACAACAAATCGTCGGTGGGGAGGGTCGGCAGGGGGGCGCGACCCCTACAAGTGAAAATTAGTGCAAGATGATGTAGATTCTCGATCTCTGGCTTGTGTGAGTCCTCCAGGATGTGATAAGTTGCATAGAGCGATCGAGCTGTGCAAAAAAATCCCTCAAACCTAGCAATTTCACCAATTTCCTGATGTCCCTGCAACTGCGCGTTTACGTTCCTCCCCATCCGTTAATTAAACACTGGCTGGCCGTCGCCCGCGACGCGGCAACCCCATCGGTACTTTTTCGTTCTGCGATGACAGAATTGGGACGCTGGCTGGCTTACGAGGCAATTCGAGAGTGGCTGCCGACAGTGGACACAACAGTGCAGACTCCTTTGGCAGAATGTCCGGCGACGTTTATCAATCCGGAATCTCCGTTAGTTGTGGTACCGATTCTGCGGGCTGGTTTGTCGCTGCTGGAAGGAATTCAGACGGTAGTGCCGCTGGCTGCGATTTACCACATCGGCATGGTAAGGAATGAGGAGACGTTGGAAGCGAGTTGTTATTTGAACAAGTTGCCGGCGCAGTTTAATCCCCAAACGCGGGTAATAATTAGCGAGCCGATGCTGGCGACTGGGGGCACGATTGTGGCGGTTATGCAGGAGTTGATGGCGCGGGGAATAGATCCGAGCTTGATTCGGATTATCTCTGTGGTGGCTGCCAAGCCGGCTTTGCAGAGGCTGAGTGCAGAGTACCCGAGTTTGAATATTTACGCGGCGACGATCGACGAAATAGTCAACGAACAGGGTTTTATTGTACCTGGTTTGGGTGATGCGGGCGATCGAACTTACGGCACGTGAACCATCCGGCCGGCAATTTGAGATGGGAACTTCAAGATTTTGGATTCCTGAAGATTGAAGAATTGATTCAACAGATAAATCTTGCACTTAAGTGAAACTTATCTGTGTTTGCTGGCGGTGAGTAGTTTCTGGAATCTATTACTGAAACCTCGGAAAAAAAAAGATGACTCTGGTTTGGTAAAAGCAGGCACCGAGAAAGTTAAGATTAAAACTACAAGTCAAAAATAAATACCGTTTAGCACTCATTGCCCGTGAAACTTGATTTTTTACCGCCAAGCTTGTCTGCTTCTGAGTCAGCAACCCCCAATTCCGATTTGCTGCCGCAGGTACAACTACAAATAAAAGACGCTTATCAGAGTTGTGCTGCTTTAACCCCGGAGTCGGCTGAACTTTCAGTGAATGTAAATACCGACATTTGTCAGGAAGAAAAGAAACTGAACCCGAACCGCTGGGCAATTTTTGCCTCGACTTTTGCAACTATTTTTTTGGCTGAAATTGGAGACAAAACTCAGCTCGCGATTTTGCTGATGACGGCTGAATCTCGGAATCCTTGGATTGTGTTTGCGGGTGCGGGTGCGGCTTTGATAGCAACCAGTTTGCTGGGGGTTTTGCTGGGAAGGTGGCTGGCTAGTCGGATTGCTCCGAGAACTTTGGAGAGAGCTGCGGGGGTGATTTTGCTGGCGATTTCGGCGGTTTTGCTGTGGGAAGTGTTGGGTTAAATTACCTTTGAGATTGGCAGTCAACCGTCAATTGTCAACTGTCATGTGCGGGTAAGTTGCAAAAAACCCGGTTTCTGGCTGCATTTAGCGGTTAAACCGAGGATTTTGGAGCCTGCTGGTAAGTCGGAAAATTCAACCGGTGTGCAGTGCGCGCCCTACAGATACTACTAGATTTCTCAATTAACGAATAACTGAATAAATATGGATTGGCAACTTTTAGGCATAACTTTTATTACGGTGTTTTTGTCAGAATTGGGTGACAAAAGTCAATTAGCTACGATCGCCCTCGGTAGCAGTTGTAACTCGCCGCGGGCTGTATTTTTCGGCACGGCGTCGGCGCTGTTGCTGGCGAGTTTGATCGGCGTTTTAGTTGGACAAGGTACGGCTGAGGTTTTGCCGGAGCGAGTGGTAAAGGCGATCGCGGCGATCGGATTTGCGGTGATGGGCTTGCGCCTGCTGTGGCCGAAATCTGATTTACCGTCGGCCTCGGAGTAGAAAAAGTGGCGGTGAGCGATCGCATTTCATTTATACTGAAGATCGCTAAAATCCCAAAAAATTAGCGGCGGGCATGAATTCACGCCCGCCGCTAATTTTGGAGTTTTTCTCAACTCAACCTTTGAAGATTCTGTGGATTAGACTTGGTTTTGGTAGCACCAGCCCAGCAGCGTAGCACCGAGGGTCAACTTTAGTGCTTCCAAGACAAAATATCCTTGGTGAAGTAAATTCATCCCGGCGGGCACTTCTGCTGCGGAATCGAAGAGATTTAACTGCATTCCCAGGGCGCTCATTTGAGGTGTGAGGCTGTAGGTGTCAATCAGGGCGATCGCCAGAAGTACCAATGATAATATGATTGCTGTGCGGCTGCGCTTGCCGAAGTCACCGAATAAATTGCTCAAAACCATCACACCCGTTGCCACCACGCCCGAACAGATTAACTCAACACGGTTGAATCCCCAGAACATCAAGTTTCCGGCTGTTGCAAACTCGGGAGATGTCACCATGCCCGATACAAACAGGCTGGGCATAATTACTAAATCCATAATCAGGCTACCGCTGAGCCAGAAAATTAGGGCCACCATGACAATTGCTTGCCAGCGCGGTTTGATTGATTCCACTCTCGATGTTGTAATAGCTGTCATATAATAGACCCTCTAAATTTTTTTCTGCCTTTTCTAGAGTTTAACTAACTTTTTTCTCAAATCGTGTTAAGTATTTTTAAATTAATGGTAACTTTTTTTTAACAGAGTTAGAAGAATTGTTAAGCTGGCGGGCGATGGATTCATCGCGCGATCGAACAATTGTAGTTGTAGCGACATCAACAGAGATTATTTGATAAATAATTAACTGCTAAAAGCTGATTCACCCTACTAATTACTAACTCGATCGACTTACAATCTACTTTATATGCCTAAATTTCAACTATCATCTTGGCTTCCCCGTCTCCCCACTCAAGTTTGGATTCTCGCCGCCGGTAGATTCCTCTCCCAAAGCGGCACCGGTTTTACTTTATTTTACGCGCCGATCTTTTTTGTCGATCGCGTGGGCTTATCTGCAACTGCTGTTGGCATCGGTTTGGGTATCGGTTCAATTGCGGGAATATTCGGCCGCCTTTTGGGCGGTTCTTTTTGCGATTCCAAATTTTGGGGAAGGCGGCGAACTTTATTGCTGGCGGCAATGATTTCGGCTGTTGCTTCTTTTATACTGGCGGCAACTAATGATTTTGCGGGCTTAGTTGCGGGAAATTTACTGATGGGTTTTGGCGTGGGTTTGTATTGGCCTCCAACGGAGACGATGGTGGCGGATTTAACTGAGGGCACGCAGCGACAGGAGGCTTTTGCTGTGACGCGGCTTGCGGATAATTTGGGTTTGCAAGTTGGGATTATTTTGGGTGGTGTTTTGATCGCGGTAACGGGGAATTATCGATCGCTATTTACGATCGACGGTATTTCATTTTTAGTGCTGTTTGCGGTGGTGGCGATCGCGATTTCAGAAACCTACAAACCATCTACTGTAACTGACACAAGCCAAAAAAATCGCAAAAATGGCTGGATGGTGGCGCTGGCCGATCGCACTTTGCTAGTCTACGCCTTAGTAAATACTTTGTTCACTCTCTACATTTCCCAAATTCAAACCACGATGCCGCTGTATTTTAGCAAGTTTGTGCAGGTGGGAACATCGGGAACAGGCTTTTCTACAGGTACAATTACCGTTTTGTTTGCTTTTAGCACGTTTTTAACTGTAGCTTTGCAACTGCCGGTTGTGAAAGCTTTGAGGCGGTTTTCCCATCCGCAAGCTTTGATGATTTCGGCGCTGCTGTGGGGAATCGGATTTATCGCGATCGGCTTGACGGGAATGTCTGCAACTGGGAATCTATTTTTAGCTGTTTTAGGCTTGAGCTTTTTGTCGGTGGCGACTGTTGCTTACACGCCTTTTGCTTCGGCTTTAGTGGTGGATTTAGCGCCGGAGTCTTTGCGGGGCGTGTATTTGGCGGTTAGTTCTCAGTGTTGGGCGATCGGGTATTTAATCGGCCCGCCGCTGGGCGGTTTAGCTTTGGATACGGGTAAATGGGGGGCGGATAATTTTTGGTTGGGCTTAGCTGTTAGTGTGGTGCTGGCGATCGCGATTTTGAAAAAGCTCGATCGAATGCTGTTAAAGAAATAGTTGCAAAAATACTTTTTTTGTGATATATTTTATCGCCGGATATATAAATCACAAAAAAGGCCGATCCGTCCGAAACTGCGATCGGCCCAATTCCCCAGCTACCTTATTAAATATATAAAAAATCTAAAACTCATGAATTTAAAACTTGTGATCTTCGCTACCGAATAGGTTTACAATTTTTACAAGCAATTTTACAATTTATTTGTGAGGAGTCGCAGTGAAAGCACATTTACTACTTAGTGCTGGCGGAGTAGGTTTACTATATCTACTTGTCGGTTCTTTACCCTTGGCAGCCATGCCACCGGTTGCAGATAGAGAAACATTAAGCACTCAAGACTTAAAAGAGTCAGAGGCTAAAATTAGCCTGAATACAACTGTTAAAAATCCAGTCAAAACCCCAAAAATATCCGAATTAAAACAAATTGACCTATCGCAAGTTGACAGTAGCGTCTCAA
Organism: Microcoleus sp. LEGE 07076; assembly: GCF_015207455.1. Taxonomy (GTDB): domain Bacteria; phylum Cyanobacteriota; class Cyanobacteriia; order Cyanobacteriales; family Microcoleaceae; genus Microcoleus. The sequence continues at coordinate 7,792 of NZ_JADEWV010000046.1, read as the reverse complement.
CAGCCGATCGACTCGCAAATCTCCCCCAAGACACAACCAACCTCAATCTGTCCGAAACCACAGCATCAACCCCAGAAAACCCACCAGAAAACTCCTTAAACTCAGCCCCAGCCGAAATCACCGAAAAAACATCTGCAATTCCCGCCCAAAGCCCGCAGACAACAGCCGAAATCACCGAAAAAACACCTGCGATTCCCGCCCAAAGCCCTGCACCAGTTATTGCCCAAACAGAAACTTATACTGCCGAAAAACTAGCTGAAATCGAAAACAGCACTTCCTTAGAACCCGCAGCAACCAACAGCCAAACTCCCGAATCTACCGAACTCGAACAAGTAACATCTGTCTCGCAACTCTCCGACGTGCGCCCGACAGACTGGGCATTTCAAGCCCTGCAATCTCTCGTAGAAAGATACGGCTGCATAGCGGGATATCCAGACGGCACATTCCGAGGCAATCGGGCAATGACTCGCTACGAATTCGCCGCCGGCTTAAACGCTTGCTTGGATAAGGTAACAGAGTTGATTAGAGGCGGTACGGGAAATTTAGCAACCAAAGAAGATTTAGCTTCTATCCAAAGGTTGCAAGAAGAATTTGCAGCAGAATTGGCTACCGTGCGCGGTAGAGTCGATGCTTTAGAATCGCGCACCGCCGAACTTGAAGCAAATCAATTTTCGACAACAACTAAACTCAGCGGCGAAGCCATTTTTAGTGTTGCCGACACTACCAAAAACAATCACAGCGATACTCAGACAGTCTTCAATTACCGAGTAAGACTCAATTTGCTGACCAGTTTCACAGGCAAAGATACGCTGATTACAGGCTTGCAAACTTACAACATTCGCAGCTTCGGCCCCGATTTAGGTTTGTCAACTGGGGCATTTAGCGGTTTGTCTGACAGTCAGGCAAGGCTGAGTTTTGAGCCGCAATTTCCCGGAATTAATCCTCAGAATTTATCTAGCATTGGCGCTAACACAGTTGAACTTTACAAACTGCTTTACGTCTTTCCAGTTTCTAGCAGCATCACTTTATTTGCCGGCCCGAAAGCGGAAACTTCGGACGCTTTTCAAGCAATCACTCCTTTTGCAGGAGAAGGGCAAGAAGCTATTTCGAGATTTGGAGGTTACAACCCTGTAGTGCGCGTATCCGGCGGCACTTCTGGCAGCGGTTTGGCATCGGCAGGCGGGTTTATTTGGAACATTTCTAAAAAGCTGAATCTAACGGCTTTGTACGGCAGTGTAAATGCTGCTTTGCCTAACGATTTAGGTTTTCCGGGTACTCCGTTGGGGGCGGGTTTATTTGATGGCAGTACGGTTGCGGCAGCGCAGTTAACGATTAAACCAACTAGCAGTATTGATATTGGTTTAAATTACGCTTACAGCCGCCACCAATTGAATATTCTGGCTACAGGGTTATCTGATGCGGATTTGGGTTCTATTTTGGGAAGAGGTAGAGAGCCTGTTAGCGGCGGGGTGAGACTCAATTCGTTTGGCGGTACTGCAACCTGGCGGCTATCTCCGAAGTTGGCTGTTTCTACCTATGGAGGTTGGATAATTGCTGATGCTGAAAGAAGCAATGCTTCTACAACTTTCAACAGTTGGATGGTTGGTTTTCATTTGCGAGATTTGTTCAAATCTGGAAATAATGCAGGTATTTTGTTTGGACAGCCTTTGGATCGCGATTCGGTAAGTGGCGGTGCTCGTTTTCAGCAAAACAAAGCAACTCCTTACCATTTAGAGGCTTATTATCGCTTCAAGGTCAACGATAATATCAGCATTACACCGGGTGCTTTTGTGCTGTTCAATCCTGAAGGAACTAAGGATAATGACACAGTAGGGGTGGGAGTTCTTCGCACAACTTTTACTTTCTAAGGAGCGCAAACTTAATAACTTAAACACATCCTACAGTCTTCTATCCTGTAAGTTGTCAGAAAGAAGGAGGCTCTGCCTCCGGATCTGCATTACCAGGCAGAGCCTGGTAACAAGCAAATTTTGGGACGATGCTCAGAGCAACGTCCCACAAGAAAAAAAATTGTGGGACGTTGCTCTGAGCATCGTCCTAACTATTTTTGCAAGAAGTCTTTTGTAGTAAGGACTTCAATTTTTTCTCATGAATTTAGGCAACTTAAGGACTAAAGTCCTGACTACAAACGATTATTTTCTGCGATCGCCCAGTTTGCGATATACTTCTCTCAAATCAACTTGATGGTAAGCCAAAGCAACCAAAGCGTGATAAAATAAATCCGCAACTTCCCCGGCAATCCCGTCTTTGTCGTCATCTTTGCAAGCCATTACAACTTCCGCCGACTCTTCGCCAATCTTCTTGAGAATCTTGTTGTCGCCGCCCTCGAACAACTTGCAAGTATAAGAAGTTTCGTTAGGATTGTCCCGCCGATCGCAAATTACGGCAAATAATTGAGATAGCATATCCCCCGGCGGCGGTTGAATTTCCCCATCAACTTGGTGAAAACAACTTCTTTCTCCCGTGTGACAAGCAATATCTCCGACTTGTTCGACTGTGACTAGCAACGCATCGCTGTCGCAGTCGTAACGCAGCCCTTTGACATTTTGAACGTGTCCCGAAGTCGCCCCTTTGGGCCACAACTCGGCGCGAGAGCGACTCCAAAACCAAGTTTGTCCGGTTTCGAGGGTTTTTTGCAGCGACTCGCGATTCATCCACGCCATCATCAATACAGTGCCGTCTAAGTAATCTTGGACGATCGCGGGTACTAAACCGCGATCGTCGTAACGGATCTTTTCAATTGGGATCGATCGGCTCAAACTAGACACATCATTAACAGACATAATTTTATTGCAGCTTTTCATATAAATTAACGCTTTGGTGTCGGATATTTTTTTTATTAACCGCAGAGAGCGCAGAGGACACAGAGAGAAGAGAGGAGATTAGGCAAGTGATGGGCAAATTGTCAAGAACTATTTTACAAATTATTACAATTGAGAGCTAGGAGTGCTACTGCGACAAAGCCTGAAAAACCCAAGCAACTATTGCTACTCATTGGTTTGTATCCTAAAATCTATTAACATAGTTTCCTTGAATCGACCTAACCTTTATCCTGAAGTCGCTATAAAAGTATCCTACCAACAACAGACCTTCACTAAGGAGAAAACATTGGTTTCCACAACAAACTTGAAAACCACCAAATCAGAAGAAATTTTTGCCGCCGCCCAGAAATTGATGCCCGGTGGCGTCAGTTCCCCCGTGCGCGCCTTCAAATCCGTAGGCGGAGGGCCGATCGTCTTTGACAGAGTAAAAGGAGCCTACATTTGGGATGTTGACAGCAACCAATACATTGACTACGTAGGTACTTGGGGCCCCGCCATCTGCGGCCACGCCCACCCGGAAGTCATCAAAGCCCTTCACGAATCTTTAGAAAAAGGTACAAGTTTTGGAGCACCGTCGCTGCTAGAAAACGTGCTCGCCGAAATGGTCATCGATGCCGTTCCCAGCATTGAAATGGTGCGATTTGTCAATTCCGGCACCGAAGCCTGCATGGCCGTTTTGCGGCTGATGCGAGCCTTCACCGGACGCAACAAACTGATTAAATTTGAAGGCTGCTATCACGGGCACGCCGATATGTTCCTAGTAAAAGCCGGTTCCGGTGTCGCCACTCTCGGGCTTCCCGACTCTCCGGGCGTGCCAAAATCCGTTACCGCCAACACCCTCAACGCCCCCTACAACGACTTAGAAGCTGTTAAAGCTTTATTTGCTGACAATCCGGGCGAAATCGCAGGCGTAATTCTAGAACCCGTGGTAGGTAATGCCGGATTTATTGTACCGGATGCGGGTTTTCTCGAAGGTTTGCGGGAAATTACCAAAGATAACGGTGCTTTGTTAGTTTTTGACGAGGTAATGACCGGTTTCCGCATCGCCTACGGCGGAGCTCAGGAAAGATTCGGCATCACTCCAGACTTGACAACTTTGGGTAAAGTTATCGGCGGCGGTTTGCCGGTGGGAGCTTACGGCGGAAGGCGCGAGATTATGGGGATGGTGGCTCCCGCAGGCCCGGTATATCAAGCTGGTACGCTTTCGGGAAATCCTTTGGCGATGACTGCTGGGATTAAAACTTTGGAATTGTTGCAAAAACCCGGCACTTACGAACAGTTGGATAGGATTACGAAAAAACTGTCCGACGGATTGCTGAAAATTGCTAAGGAAGCCGGACACGCGGCTTGTGGCGGGCAAATTAGCGGGATGTTTGGCTTGTTTTTTGCGGCGGGCCCGGTTCACAATTACGATGATGCTAAGAAGTCGGATTTGACGAAATTCAGCCGTTTTCACCGGGGAATGTTGGAGCACGGTATTTATCTGGCTCCTTCGCAGTTTGAGGCTGGATTTACTTCTTTGGCTCATACTGATGAGGATATCGATCGCACTTTAGCAGCCGCGCGCGAAGTGATGGCTCATATTTAAGGTTCGATGGTTGCGAATGCAAGTCCTTAAAACTCAGGGATAAACGATTAAAGTCCTTGCTGCAAAAAACTGTAAGGACTTTAATTTTTTATGATGAATAATGACTGTTGACTGTTGACTGTTGACTGTTAAGAAAGGCGGGCACTCTTGGCACCGCCCCTACTGATTTTTGTCTCTTGACTGTTGACTAATAACTAATAACTAATAACTAACAACCAATAACTAATGACTAATGACTAATTCATTCATTGAGAAATTCACCTTCACAGATAATCGAGTCTCTGTTCTCCAAATCTTCTGGATTCCAAATCGAGTTTAATGCTGCCGAAGTTAGAGAAGTTGACATTGTATTTAATGTGGTGTTGTAGTATTCTACAGCATTATTCTGTTCCATCTGCGGCGCTTCCTTGAAGTAGGAATTAATATCGGGCGTACAGCGCTGGGCTTGGTAGTATAAATAAGCTTCAGCGTTAATGCACATGACGTGGTAAAAATCCTTGTTGGCTGCTGCCACATCTCCGAGTTTGTACAGCGCTAAACCTCGGTTGAGATAAGCTTTGACATAGTTTGGATCGAGTTCCACTGCTTTGTCAAAGTCTTCTATTGCAAGCTGCATTTGTTTTAATTTATAGCGAACGCATCCTCTGTTATAATACGCATAAACATTGTTTGGACCGATGCCGAGTGCAGTGTTATAATCGGCGATCGCCTGCGTATTGTCTTTTAATTGGTGGTAACAGAGACCGCGATTTATGTAAGCTTTGATATATCTAGGATTCAACCGCAGCGTTTCGTTAAAGTTGTCTATTGCTGCCTCTTTTTCTCCCAAAAGGTAGTAAGCCCGCCCCCGGTTGTAATAGGTTTTATAATTGTGGGAATTGATAGATAGAGCTCGATTGTAGTCTTCTATTGCTTCTTCGTAATGTCCTAAATTAGCCAGTACGAGTCCACGGTTGTTGTAAATAGCGTGACTGTCAGGCTTGTTTGCTAAAGCGCAGTTGAGATCCTCAATGGCTTTGTCGTTTTCTCCGAGATGTCGCCAAGCATTTCCTCGATTCAGATATGCCTCGAACAAATTAGGATTGATATCTAGTGCTTGGCTGAGGTCGGCGATCGCCCTTTGGTAGTCTTTCAGGTAGTAGTAGACTAAGCCGCGATTGTTATATGCTTTGGCATCAGCGGGATTGGCTTGCAGTATCTGATCGAAGTCTTCGATTGCTGCTGCGTAGTTTCCTTTCTTGGCGCTGTGCAAACCGCGCTTGTAAAATTGTTGGAGGTTCATAGGTAAGTCGATTTGAGAATATTTGATTTGAGATTTACTTGCAGCATTGAATCTGAAAGCAACAACCGCAGTCTAAAATTTTGGGAGATCCACATCAGAGCGTCGGCGCACGGTACCGCTTGTTGGGTGGGTCAACTTTCAGGATTGCTTAAATCTCGGCGGTGATTCCTTTGCAGTCAGTGTTGAGTTCGACAGGCGTTAATCTGTTGAAAGAGCTCTTATTTACGCCCAGAGTAACTCTTGAGTTATTCGCTGAAATCTACCCTAAACAGGATTTAGGTCGATTTTAACAGCAGTTAAATCATCTTGAAAGAGCCTGCACCTCGGCAGGATTTACTCGATCGGTTGGATTGTCACTCGATCGGCTTTCGCTCCCAACTCTAGTTTTCGTTAGTGCTCTGTATCTTTTGATGCGACTGCGATCGGCTCGATCGCCAAATTAAGCTTGTTGACAGGCCCCATCGGTATAAATTGTTGCACGCACTTCGATTTCGGAAAATTTATATCCTGATGAGCAACTCGATCTGAGTATTTCTCGCAGCAGGTATCTACAAACTTTTGCTGGCTAACTGTATACCAATTAGCGATTACCGACTGACTTCCTCTTCCACATAAACTCTCAATTTCTCCAAATCTGGAAGTTCGACCAATTCTTTTTCCTTTTCCTTCACCGACACAGGCATCCTCACAGGTTGGCGGTGTTCTATCCAGCAACTCGCCAGTGGCAAAGTTTGTTCCAAATCTTCCAAAGGCCTCGGAATTACCATCACCGCGTTCAACTCGCCAATCCGCTCAGCTTCGTACATCCCGGCTTCTACGGCGACTGCGACATCTGCGACTGCACCGCGAATAATTGCCGTACACAAACCTGCGCCAATTTTTTCGTAGGCGGCCAAGTGTACGTCTGCGGATTTGAGCATAGCATCGCAAGCACCGACCATTGCCGGAAATCCCCGCGTTTCGAGCAAACCGATCGCCTGATTGCTCAGCCGCGAATAATTGCCACTTTCGGAGAGTTCAGTCAACCGAAAGCCGATCGGCAAAACCACTTCCAAATTAGCCAAAGGCCTAGCAATCACCAATTTAGAAACAAACTGTCCGAACTGTTCAGCAGTCTGAGCTCCTGCTTCCACAGCCAAACGCACGTCGGAAATGCGCCCGCGGACGATCGCCGTACAGTGACCTGAACCAATTTTTTCGTATCCTACTAAAATCACCCCTGCCGACTTCAGCATCATGTCAGCAGTCCCGACAATTGCCGGAAAACTCTTGGTAGACACCAAACCCAAAGCAGTGTCTTTGAAATATTCCTGGCGCTGCGAGCGATCGGGGTGACTGTTACTCTCTATTTGTCCGTCCATCTTCAATTACCTTTAGAAACTTCTCAAAATTAAAATTTGTGGATAATTGTAGTTTCTCAGATGACAAGACAGACTGCACGAGCTGCAAGACACAGATTTCTGCTGCAAAGCCTTAAAAATTGCTGAGCTACCAATAATATAATATTACCTATTTATATTTTTTGATTCTGCCTTCAGCATAGCTGCCTTTTGCTCAAATGACCACGCCAAAATTTAGGCGAAATATCAATCTCTCAGATTGATCTGCCAAATAAATCTCAAATCGAATATTCTCAAACCGACTTACCGCTACCCAGAACCGCCCGAGAGAGTTTGGCCGTTTTCGTCCGATCGATTAAAAGCTTGGCGGTGCGGAAACAGCGTCCCCAGCAGCCGATTGATGTGAGCTTGGCCGTACAGAATAGTTGGGGTATCTGCTGGTTGGGGCTGGTCTGAGGCAGCCTCTGAAGGCGGTTGTGGGTCTGTCTCCGGCGGTGTTTGAGGCTGTGCGGGGGCGGTGGGGGTTGGCTCATCGATCGGTCGATCGACCGGTGTGGTACTAACGGAGGGAGGTGCCGGTGCCGGTTCTGCGGTTACTTCTACTGGTACTTGGCGGCTGGTATCTCCGATCAGAGAACCTGCTGGCAAAATTTGCAGTTTGTCGATAGAAGGATTAATCAGAGTTGTCGCCGCGCCTATACAGGCATTTTCGCCGATCGTCCCCGCACCTACTACCAGCACC
>NZ_JADEWV010000351.1 GCF_015207455.1 Microcoleus sp. LEGE 07076 | reverse complement strand
GAGTTGGGCAAGCTGCAACGGCGGCTGTGGTGACTTCTTGGGTGTTTATTTTTATGGCGGATTTCTTTTTATCGCTGTTGATGTTTCACGAGTTGGGCATTACGAGAAATTGATGACAGTGGCGGTTGAAGTCAACTTTTAGGAACGGGTTCTCCGGCCGGTTCCACAATTTTTAGAAAGGGGGAGGATGACTGTTTCACAATTTTTAGAAACGGGCTCTCCGGCCCGTTCCACAAAATATCAAGTTTCTTGTGGGGCGGGCATTTTGCCTGCCCCTTGGGGACTTGTGGGATTTTTTGCTTCAGGCTTGTAAGGAGGGCGATAAACTCGAATTGCTTGAATGGGAACTGTCCCGTCTGTTTCTGGAATTATTTCGAGGATGTGTTTGGAGTTGCTCAAATTCTGAGCTAATGTTGTAGAATACTCGCGACTTGAATCTGCAATTTGTGGGGGAATGTATGAATCTACAAACATCGGCTTAACTTGCCACGAAATCTCAAAGCCTTTTGGTGTAGGCTTTTTTGAGTATTCATAGGCATTTTGCAGCCACCAGTTTTTCGGTTCAATGGCGATGCGGCCGGATTTTGAAATAAACATTTTATCGTTTGTACCGCTGCCGTCGTAACCTGTTTTAGAACCTATAACGTCAAATTTAAACTTGCTGGAGTCGCTGTTAATTTCGGTAATTACGGCTTTCCAATCTTCGACGATTAGCGGTTTTTGACTGGATATTTGGAGGATTGCGGGCCAACCGACGCCAAGACTAGCGCTGGGTCTGGTGATGGTGTAAAGTTCTGGAAATTCTGAGGGTTTTTTGCTGTCGATCGCAATTTTAGCAGAAATTGGCTTGCCGCTGAAGGTTTTATCGGCGATCGCATCTATCCGATTTCCTTCAAACTCTAAAAGCAACTTGCCATCTTGCCACTTAACATCTCTGCCAACTGTATAGGTTTTGACTAAATCCTGCGGTGGTTGAGGAAAATTTGGATTGTATCGCAGGTGTGGCTTGATGAGAGCAGCCAGGAGAAAATTCCCCCACTCGTTGAGGTGAATGTCGTCGCTCAATAGCTGTTTTGGTTGCAAGCGATTGTCTTGCAAATACCTGCGCCAAGGTTCGCGAATTTCGGCGATTTCGCAGCCGTATTTATCTGCCAGCTCAGGCAGCCATTTAGTAGAATGAGTGTTGTGCCATTCATATCCTTTAACTTTTTCTGGATTGTCGCTGCTGTTACCTGCGGGCAACCAGTTTATGTGGTCGGAATGCAAGAGGATTTCGCTAGCGGTGCGGCTGCGGACATTGGCAATTATTGCTTCGTAATCTTCATCGCCTCCGTAGACGTGGAAAATTAGTAAATCGGGATAAAAAGGATACAAATCGTGTTCGCTGGGACGGATTAAAATCGGCGCTGCAAATCCTCCGATCGCCCGATTTTCCACAATCAAATCTGCATAGGGAAATCGCTGTTTCAAATCCTTTGCTACTTCTTTCCACCAATCTTGCTCAGTGATGGATTGACCGTAAAATAGAATGCGTACTTGGCGGCGTTCTGTGGGAGTGCTGGCGGCAAGTAGCCCCATCGTCCTTTGAATTCTGGCTCCCAAATTAGGATTGTTGACAATAGGAGCGGGCGGGGGAAATGGAGTTTCGGCAGCTATTTTTGCGATCGGGGGGACTAACAGGAAGCTCAGACACAAACAAAGCAGCCACAAGTAGCGATTAATCTTTGATTTTCTGCTATTTCCCTGCTGTTTTGCCATTGTTTTATGGTTGTGTTCTGTGAAACTTACCGATCGCTACCAACAGTAGCTCTAGGGCGTGTTTTCTCTCCCCAGAATTGCCTTAAATTGTAGGTTTGGGCTTGGGAACGAACCCTCCGTTTCACTCCGCCCAACTTACAGAAGAGGCAAGAAAACACGCTCTAGGATGTTATAAGTGCAACGCGCTTTAGGAGGAGTTGTAGGGTACAGGACTGGAACTCGCGAATAACTGCAGTTTAGCCTGTATCGGAATATATTACCAAATAGAGAGCGACAAAAGATGATATAATGCCAGCTAATTAATTGCAGGAGATCGATCGCACATCCAATGGATTACAAAACAGCCCGCAGTTTTCTGATCGACCAAGGAACCGCCCTCGAAACCAGAAAAAATCCCGACGCCTTCCTGATGCGCCTCAAACAAGGTCAGCCACCAGTACCCGGACAGGTGACATCGATTTTATTAGCTTTAAAAATATTGTTTGAAGGCCTGCAAGAATCTCCCATGCTCGATCGGCAATTAATCTCGGCACTGCATTTACTCTCAGTAGAAAGTTTGGAGCAATTTGAAGCCGGACTCCGCACAGGAGTTGCTTGGCCCCCGCTGCTGAAAGAAGACTTGAGTCGAATTGCGATCGCGGTCAAGAATATTTTTGGCGGAGTCTGGCAATAGTTTAGGGAGCGTCTACTCAGGATGTTTCACAATAAAAATTGTCAAACTCTACTCGCGAAAGCTTTCCAAGGATGCCAAAAGAGCCGGCAGTCCCGCCAGCGAGGCAGATACCAAAGCCTCATCTTTGTAAACTTCCGAGCGCGCCCTGCCCATACTTTTAGACTCTGAGGCGACACAGCTTGGCAGTTCCGAGTGTCTAGTTTCAATCGGCTTTAAATTTTTGTTTTTTTGGGTCAGACTAAACATAGCAACATCCTCAATTAATCTCTAAATATGCGCCCGTGAGATTTCTCATGGCTTGCTCAATACTTCTATTATCACTCATATCCGTAAAAGAGATTAAACCATGAAATAATTATTCACGATAGACAGGGAGCGAGTAAAACTGCATAGGAACTATTATTAATTTGTTACAGGCTGTGCTGGTTTAAGCCGATCGCCCGCAGCGACCGAGACACCAGCCACAAAAATCGTTGATTTCACAGGAAAAACTCAGACAAATGATGCTAAGTCTCTGTGCAGCAACCGATGTCGCTCAAATCCGACCCACAGTCCAAAATTTACCCGATGGAGACTATCGCTACCGAGACTCAGTAGCGATCGATCGACCTTTTCGAGAAATCCAATTTCGCAAACGAGATAGATACATCACCGGCAGCGACTCCGACAAACGCACCGGAAAAAGCTACTGTTTTCGGGGAATGCCGCAGCAAAACCAGATTATTGACATCACATTAGCGATCGAAATTTCGCCAAAAACAGCCCAGCAAACCGAGTGGAAACTAGCACCGGGAAACCCGATTAATTTCGATCGGCTTTATCCGCTGCAAGCTGGGCCAGGATTAGAATTATACAAATGTCTGACCGCATTTTTACCGGAGTTAAAAAAATCATGAACCAGTCAATCGATTTTAGATTTTAGATTTTAGATTTTAGATTTTAGAGGCGACCCCACGGATAAATTCCGGGGGCAAGTTTCATCTGATACTGGTTTTTTATTTTTCCACGGATGAATCCGGGGGTTTGTATCCTGGATGCTTGCGGTCAATGTAATCTAAGAACCAGCATTTGCCAACTCTTCCCGCAGCATTTTTTGGTAAACTTTCGGCAAACTAGAACTCATAGAATTGTTTTCAATTCCGTATCCCAAACTCGTCCAAGTTCCCGAAAGCATCCGCAAAACATCAGTTAATCTTTCCTGCCGCAGCATCTGTGAAATATCAGCTTTCCAAAACTTGCGATCGTTCAACCAAGCATAAACCACAGCATCCTGATCTTCCGGTTCAAAACTGTAATCTTCCCAGAATAAAAAAGTAGCAGAACGGGCGTGATAGCGCTTCGCTTTATCCTTCCAAGTTGTAGTCAAAAATTGATATCTGCCCGCCGCCGTAGTACACTTGCCCCGATTCGGGCCATTAACAATTTTCACGCATTTGTCAGGATGGCGGCTCAAATCCAATACATATTTGCCACCGTAAATAACGTGATAAGGCCGAGAAACAT
>NZ_JADEWV010000350.1 GCF_015207455.1 Microcoleus sp. LEGE 07076 | reverse complement strand
ATCGCAGATGGTGATGCACGGGTTTTGCTCTATTTTACCTGTTTTTTTTGCACCTGACTTGCATCGCACCAGTTCTTAACCCATGCCACGTCAAGTGCGACCGATATATTCAGCAAGCCCTAACTAAGTCAAAACGACTTGACACAGCCGCCATTAAATGCTGCATTTTGCGCGAAGAAAGCACTTTCGTAGGATCGGCAGGAATCGGCCCGGATGTTAACACAAATAGGTTTTCATCGCGGGGCGATCGCACGATCGCCTCGGACAAATCCAAATCCTCAGCAATCGCATTGTGCAAGCCTTGCCAATTCGGCAAACCCAGCATTTCATGCACCTGCGGGCGCCGCAAATCCGCATCCACCAACAGCACTTGCTGGCCCATTGCAGCCGCCGCCCGCGCCAGATTTACTGCCACAGTAGACTTGCCGTCAGCTACTTGACAAGACGTAATTACAAAAGAATTGATCGGATTATCAACGTTGAGAAACCGAATATTAGCATTGAGCGATCGAAAAGCCTCTTGAAAAGCATCCGTCGGCAGCGGCGAACTTGCCGCATCCACAGAATTTGCCTCCGCAGGCGGCAGTCTCAAAATTTTATCGCTAGCAGGAATTATCCCCAACAAAGGCAGGCGAATCGAATGTTTGACATCCTCGGGAGTCTCGAACACCGTTTTATTATTAAACCGTTCCGCCAACTGCGCCACCAGCATACCAAAAACCAAACCAGCCAATCCCCCCAGAGCCAAATTCAAAGGCATAATCGGAGCAACAGCCATCAACTCGCCATTTCTATAGCGCGGAATTTCCGGCTTCGCAATCACCTCCCAAGCCACCTCTTTTTGACCCACAGCTTCTAGCTGCAAAGCTTGCTGTTTCGCCAGCAAACTCTTGAGCGTATTATTAGTCAACTCGGCCTCCCGCTGCAAATCCGAATAGCGCCGCAAAATCACCGGAAATCCTTGAGAATATTGATTCAACTCCTTAGCAGCTTGTTCCAAAACCTGATTCCGCACACCCAGCACCTGAATCAAATTAGCAGTACCGATAAACTGTTCGATCAACTTAATCCGCACCGGATCTTGAAAAGCCAGCACTTGCGAATTCACCTTAGCCAAATCAGTTCCCAGAACTTGTTGAGCTTCTCTCTTCAACAAAGGAATCAGATTCTTGTGCTGTTCTCGCAACAATTGCATTTGCGGATTTTCGTCTGTATATGTAGCCGAGTTAATCGCAATTTGCCCTTCCAATTGCTGCAATTGAGTCAACATACCTTGATAGCGGGGAGCTTGACTCAAAGCCGAAGCCATCAGCGCTTGTCTCTGGTTCAATCCGAGCTGATTTTGCAAATTGACATAGAGCAATCTCTGCTGGTTGAGCTGCGTTTGAGCGTCCAATCGCTGCGCTTGAATTTGACTGATTTGTTGCGCGAGTTGCTGACTTTGAATTTGCGGATCGATGAAATTGTACTGCTGTCGCAACTTTTGAATTTCGGTTTGTATAACTTGTTCCCGCTTTTTCTGGTTGGGAATTTGCGATTTCACAAAATCCAGACTCTGGCTAATTTGAGTCCTGGTATCTTGCACGCTGTAGTTGCGGTAGGCTAGGGCAACTTTTTCCAAAACAAAATTAATTTTTTTTGGGTCATAATCTCGATATCTAACTTCGATAATTTTGGTATTTTTGAACCGATCGATAGACAGCCTAGTTTCTTGAGAAAACGGCAAATTATTTACTTTTTGATTGAAAAGGTAGTTGTAATTGATTTCGGGATATTTAGCCTGCAATTCTTTAATAATCGGCGTCATGACTTGCGGGCTTTGCAACACTTGAATTTGCGACTCGTAGTCAAAAACCGGATTCTCTGGGGTTCCGGAAGTCGCCGGTTGCAGTTTCAGCTCTCCGGAGTAGACTTTTGCTAAAGTGTTTTGGGTGACAGCGGGTTCTACTAATAATTGAAAGCGCCCTTCGTACTCGCTTTTTTGATTAATAGTCCAGGCAAAAACCCCGGTTGTGACTGCCACTGCTACGCCGATGACTAAGATCGATCGGCTGCGGCAAACTTCCCAAAAACTTAACTCTTCTTCCTCGGTGTTGTCCCTGTCAAAAAATCTATCTTCTTCATAAACCACAGAAGATAGTTTTGGCAGATTCGTTGGCTTTCTATTGTTATTAAACGGTGTTAGTTGAGATTTTTTATCTGGTTTCATTTGTTTTATACAACTTATTAGTTTAAACCTGTGTACGGCTGGTGCAGTTTCATGAACCCGGTTTCTGACCAGATATCTCCTTATACCATTTTTACAAACTGTTGCTACAAAAAAATGTTTAGTTTGTTTGCACCGCCCGGTGCGGATATGTGAGATTGTCGATAGGCAAGTTAGCGATTTTTGCGGAGACGCACCCTAGGAATACTGTGGCACGAGGCAATAAAAGTTGGTATTGCCCAACAGAAATTCTTTGTAAAAACCGGGTTGGTGATACCTAGCGTGCTAGTCTATTCAAATCATCGAAAAATATTGAACAACCGGAATATTCCCAGCAGCGGGCTCAAAGGAGCGAGAGTCCCGCCTACATTATCCGAGAATGTAGCGCGGCCCGATCGCCTTACCATAATTACATCATTATTTTGCAGTTTGGGATTAGTCTCCTCATTGGCTGTGGCCGAAAAATTAACCTTAACACTCAGCCGCGAAACAGTGCCGTTAGGATTGAGGCGAATTAAATCCACCGAATCCATTTCGGCCCGCGATTTATTAAAACCTCCGGCTGCTACCAGCGCTTGATTTAAAGAAGTGTTGGGCAACAGCGCAAAAGATCCTGGTTTCACGACTTCTCCCACAATGCTCACCTTAATCGCATCCGGTGAAAAAGTAGAATTAGCAACTTGTGCGCCTTCGGCAGCATCGAGATTTTCGGCTTTGGGAACCACTACGGTATCTCCCTGTTGCAGGGCTAAATCTTGGGATACATCTCCCGCTTCCAAAAGTTGCCACAAATTCACATTAATAATTTGCTCTGTACCCGCCCGCGTCAGGCGGCGAACTTGTATTTGTCTGATATCGGCTACGGGAGTAATGCCGCCCGCCATTTTAATCGCTTTAGTTACTGTTTGCAGCAAAGCAGTTTCTGGGCCGGCAGTTTCGCTGGTAGCAAACAAACCAGAATTTGCACCAATTTCATTTTCTTGCGCCCTACTTTGAACATCTTTTGCCAAAGTATAAGTACCGGGGCGAGTTACTTCGCCCACCACAGCAATATTAATTGGTTGAGTGCTTTGTCCGGTAATGTTAGCTGCTGCTAAAGTCGGTGCTTCTTGGCGGTTGAGGCTAGTGACTGTGGGAATAAAGATAGTATCGCCGTCGCGCAAAGTCAAATCGGCGCGCAAATCGCCGTTTTGCAATAATTCCCACAAATCTACACTAATAATTTGTTCCGGTGCGTTGCGCTGGGGGCGGCGGATTTTGATTTGCCGCACGTCTGCTGATTGGGTAATTCCTCCGGCCATTCGCAGGGCCCGCGATATTGTGGGCATTTGAGTTCCAATTTGCTCTGACGTGCCTCCAGGGCTGGCTGCTGCCGATATTGTATAGGCTCCGGGGCGGTTGATTTCGCCCGCGATCGCAATTTGCAAAGGACGCGCCGCCAGCAGTTTCAGCGTCACCCAAGGACGTTTGAGATATTTGCCGTACCTGTCCTTGACAGCATTTGAAGCTTGTTCTAGGGTCATTCCGGCCACCGAAAGACTGCCAATTAAGGGCAAACTGAGGGAACCGTCGGCCTGTATTTGGTGTTGACCGTTGGGGCCGCTGTATTCCGGGACGTTGAAGATGTCGATTTGAATGCGATCGCCCGCACCCAAAGTGTAAACTTCCGATCGTACACTTGCAGGCACACTTGCCGGAAATCTCTGAAATCCCGGCGCTTCTGGTACCGCTACGGGAT
>NZ_JADEWV010000349.1 GCF_015207455.1 Microcoleus sp. LEGE 07076 | reverse complement strand
GCACAAGAGGGGGGCGAGGGGTGCGATCGTATTACACCCTTGAATACTTTAGTCTGTAGAACTTTTGTATTCAAAGTTTTACTATCTTTTTTATGCAGCCTAGCAAACTAGACCAAATTTTAGGACTAGAAATACAACGTCGTCGCATAGAGAAACGTTGGTCACAAGAATATCTGGCAGAAGTCACAGGTTTGCACAGAACCTATATCAGCCAGCTCGAGCGAGGGCTAAAAAGTCCGTCTGTTAGAGTTCTCAGTCACATTACAAATGCTCTGGACATAACAATGGGTGAATTTTTACAAGCTGTAGAGGAACTCTTGAATGCTGACGGAAAACGAGATTGAAAGATTGAGGCAAGCCATTATTGCTACCATTGCATCTCCAGTTATAGGCTCGATAGAGGATTATACTTGGGAAGCTATTTTTCATTATGTCAAGCATATTCCTTTATCAGATCCAGCATTAGGACGTAGCAAACTCCTCTATGATGCTGTTGACACCACGACTGCAACTGGTTGGTCACTCAAATCTCTTCAATTGAATAGTCTTGCTGTTGGAAATACATTTTTGTTTGTCATTCAGAGAGCAGATGTGATCAAAAAGGCTGCCCAACTTGGTTTTCCTGGTTTGACGGAACAATCCTCACCTGCTGAACTCGGAGCAGCTATTGTTCAGCATTGGAACGAGAAAATTAGATCGAGTCAGGCAGCACAGAGCATTACCAATAGCTATGAAGGCATACTGCTGAAAACCATTAGAGGATATGAATATATTTACTGTGAATTCCCTCTTGATCCACTTGACCCAAATGCTTTTTCTTGGGCTTGGACAGTTGATAGAGTTACTGGAAGATCGGGAGCAGGGCTACAAGGCAATATTGCAGGTAAGCTAGAGTTAGTTTGGTACAAAAATCAAAAGCAACTTTTCAGAGCTAGAACCATTCCTCCAGAGGCAGTTCACATCAGGGTTAAGCGAACTCGTATTACACTCGATCGATATGTGCACACTATTCTCTCAACTTTGCAAGATCAACTCAGCACACAGTCTTTTGACAGTGAACTTGGAGAATAGATGCAGCTATTGCTTTACCTAAAAGTGGGGGTACTGATTCTCCGATTTGAGAAGCCATATCAGTGTATGTTCCCAGAAAGTGAAAGTTATCTGGGTAAGAGTGCAATCTTGCAGCTTCACGAATTGTAATTGTCCGATTTTGGGTTGGATGAAAAAACCTGCCCGATCCTGGATGGAAAACCCATCTGGTGATAGTTCTTGCTGGTTTATCCCAGTAAAGTCTTCCATAGGCACCGCTATAGTGCTTTTTAGGAGCTAATTCAGGTGGCAAGTCTCTAGCATCTTGCCCTTCACTAAGAAGACGCACTCTTGACATTTGAATGGGACTCAAAGCACGAGCAACGTGATTGAAAAGTTTCGTACTTCCATTACGTATCATTGCTTGGTACGCAGTTTGGGATCGAAAAGGATAAACTTCAGAATTATATTCCTCTCCTGCGTTCAATGACGGCAAATCTCCAATCGCATCTCTAACTGTGACGACTGAAGAAATATTTGATTTTAGGAGACTGAGTTGGTAACAAGATTTCGTAGCTCTGTAATCGCTTCTAATCTCGCCAGCGTGTGTAGGTTCAGGGAATTGAAGTGGTTTATCTAAACTAGCCAGGAAAAAAGCCCTCGATCTGGTCTGCGGCACTCCATAATGCGCGGAGTTTAGCGATCCATAAGTGACTTCATAACCTTGCGACTCAAGTTGCTGTGTAATTTCATTCTTAACTACACCACCATAAGCTTTCAAGATTTCAGGTACGTTCTCCATAACAACGTAAAGAGGTCTAAATTCCTGTACGAATTCTAAAAATGTCCGATATAACTGATTGCGAGAGTCGCTGAGGTAGCGATAGTCAGCAGGAATATTTCTTGAAAATCCTTGGCATGGGGGACCACCTATCAACGCTGTTAGTTCCTCTCTCTGCAAACCCAAACATAATCGCAAATCCAAAGGATTGAGCTCGCGTATATCCTGATGAATAATTTTGGTGTTTGGGTAATTGTGCTTATAGGTCTTTAGGGCTTTTGCATCAAGGTCGATCGCACATAAAGATTCAAAACCTGCCTGGTGGAATCCTGCCGTCAAGCCACCCGCACCAGAAAATAAGTCAATAATCTTGTGTGTCATTATCGAATACTATAGTATTAGGTGGATATCGTCAACCAAGTTCTTCAAAGAGGTTGAAAACCGCTGTATACCCGACGATTGGCAAAGATACCGGGTGATTGTAAATTGCAGATTTTACGGGCACACAGACAAAACCCGCTGCACTGGTTCAGAAGAACAGCAATAGTAGATTAGATTGAGCAACAAAACCCAACACTCTTGTATGTAACAAGACTTTTTTAAATGGGCGCGCTCGGTCCGCGCAGGCGGATGAAACTTTGTGTAGCTGCGGTTTAGCCCTTTTTTCTAACAGCAACCGCCGCCGTTATAATGCCAAGTCGAATCAGTAATCAACACCTTATCCGGCATCAATCCACCCAACTTGCCAGCCGTTTTATCGCACACCGCCGCCGGAACTCCCCGTTGCAAAACGTGACCCGCCCCGTCATCAAACAGCTCTTCAGACCCCGCGTAAATCGCCGTCTTGCCAGTGAAAATACAAGCGCCATCCGGGGGAATGTCCACTTTAAAAGACACTGTATCGAGGCTTTCTAACAGCAAATCCGCATCTAATTTGTAATTGTGTTTGTCGAGCAACCGATAAGGACGGCGCGCCCGAACTTCGACTTGCCCAAAGCCCACACCTACAAGGTGTTGAACGTATTCTGCGTAGGTCAGAGCCCCCGACAAACACAAAGCCCGCAAGCGTTGGTCTTCCTTCAAATGTTGCGGAATGGGGCGAGTTGCGATCGGATCGCTCATTAACAACCTGCCCCCAGGCTTCAACACTCGATAGGTCTCTTTTAAAGCCTTAGCTAAATCCGCCGGTTCAAAGATATTAAACAAGCAATTTTGGGCGACAACATCTACAGAAGCATCCGGCACCGGCAATGCAAAAGCATCGCCTTCGCGAATTTCTACAAAACTCGCATCAAACCAATCATTTTCTCGATCGGCAATTTGCAAGTTGCGTGCTGCGGCTTCTCGCATTGTTGCAACCGGATCGACGGCAATCACGGCTCCTTTTTGTCGAGAAAAATAGGCAAATTGCAGTGCTTCCAGGCCGCCGCCGACTCCGACATAAAGCACGACTGGATTGCCTACAAGTTCGGCGGCGTGAACTGTTGTGCCGCAGCCGTAGTTCATTTCTTGCATTTGTTCGGGGATTTTTAATCCAGGCAGTTGCAAGGGGCTGGTTTGGACGCAGCACAGTCCGATTTGGGGGGTTTCGGCAACGTCGCTGTAGAATTTGGCAGCAGTTTCTAGATAGGTCATTTTTTAGTGTCGTATTTTTGGTTTCTTGACCGCAGATGCAGGCGGATTTACGCGAATGAACGCAGATGAATGCAGATTTTTTTTAGGTGGCAAATTCTACTTTTTGTTCTGATTTTGGCGGATTTTCTGGTTCGGAAACTGTTGTTTCGGGAACGGCAATCGGAGGTGCTGGTGGTACAAGATTGGGAGATGTTTCTGGTACCGCAGGAGCGACTATTTTTGGTAATGGAGCTTTTTCTGTTATTTCTGGCAGGGTTAGTGTCTCTGAAGGAGTTGCTGGTTCGGTAACTTGATTCAAAAAGTTGCGGAACCGATTGTAGTATCCTTTATATTCTTGTTTTTGTGTTTGGGGTTCTGCTTTTGGTGTGGGTTCTATTATTTTAAGGGGTGGAACTATTTTTGGGGTTTCTAACTGTGGGGTTGCTTTGGGTTTTGGTTCTATGACTTTAACCGGTGCCACAATTTGGGGTGATTCTAACTGTGGGGTTGCTGTCGGTGTGGGTTCTATTACTTTGACTGGTTCTACAA
>NZ_JADEWV010000348.1 GCF_015207455.1 Microcoleus sp. LEGE 07076 | reverse complement strand
GTTTTAATGGGCGTTTCAGTTTGCGTAATGGCGATCGGCTCTTTGGTTGCTGCGGCAAAATGGATGGGTGTCGGCCCCTTCCAGAAGGCTCAACAGGCCCAGGATGCAGCAAATTCCGCATCCTCCGTCAAAATGCTCGTATCGCTCTCACCCAGCGAGCGAAAAGCGAAATTAGTTGAACTCGCAGCCAGTCAGCCTGCAAGTGCCAACCCGCAGCAGGAAATCTCCCCTCAAAGCCGCGCCCGCTACCTGCTTGCCAGCGATTTAATCCAGCAAGGAAATGCCACCAAAGCATTAAAATTATTGGACAAATTAGAGCAAGAATATCCAATTTTAGCCTCCCACATCGCCCTAAAACGCGCCCGAGCTTACGAATTGAGCGGCGACAAAGGCAAAACACAAAAAGCTTGGCAGGAACTGTTAAAAAATTATCCCAACGACCCCGTAGCAGCGGAAGCTTTATATGTTTTAGGCAAGTCAAAATCGGAATATTGGCAGCAGGCAATTACTGAATTTCCCGCTCATCCCCGGAGCGTAGAAATTGCCCTGACCGAGTTAAAACAAAATCCCAACCAGCCGGAGTTGATGCTGTTAGTAGCAAAACACGGTCATTATGCTAAAGATTACGGTACATTATTAGAACAACTGGTACAGCAAAACAGCGCTAGTTTGAAACCCGAAGATTGGGAAGAAATTGCCTTTGGATATTGGGAAAAACAGGATTACGGCAAAGGAGCTATTGCTTACGGAAAAGCTCCCCGCACCCCCAAAAATCTTTACCGAAAAGCTCGCGGTTTGTGGCTTGGCGGAAAAATCCCGGAATCGAGAATTGCCTATCAAGAATTAGTGCGAGAGTTTCCCGATGCCGAAGATAGTGGTTTGGCTTTAATTCGGCTGTCGCGGCTGAGCGAACCCAAGGATGCGATCGCTTATCTCGATCGGGCAATTAGCAAATTTCCCAACCATGCCCCCGAAGCTTTGCTAGACAAATCCAAACTTCTCGACAAAGCCGGCAGCCTTCAATCCGCCTCAGAAACTCGCAAATTGCTATTGACAAAATACACCAATTCTGACAAAGCCGGCGAACTGCGTTGGGCGATCGCCCAACAATATGCCAAAGCCGGAGATTTCAAATCAGCTTGGCAGTGGGCGAGGGAACTAACCACCAACAATCCAGACACCGAAGAAGCTCCAGAAGCAGCATTTTGGGTAGGGAAATGGGCAAAGAAACTCGGCCGCGAACAAGATGCCCAAACATCATTTGAATACACCATTTTACGCTATCCAGAATCATATTTTGCTTGGCGGTCTGCCGTACTTCTCGGCTGGCCAGTAGGCGACTTCACCACAGTCAGAGATTTGTCTCCCAAAGTAGTAAGCCCCCCCCAGCGCCCCGAACCAACCGCCGGTTCTCCAGCCTTAAAAGAACTCTATCAATTAGGTCAAGATAGAGATGCTTGGACGCTGTGGCAAACAGAATTTACCAACCGCCTAGAACCCAGTATTGCCGAACAATTTACCGACGGTTTAATGCGAGTTGGAGTCGGAGACAACTTAGAAGGTTTGTGGATGATTGGGAGTTTGCGGCAGCGCGAAAAACCCGACGATAGAACCGAATACCTCGCTCTCAGACAGCAACCAATTTATTGGCAAGCACTTTATCCTTTTCCTTACTTAGAAAACATAGTGAAATGGTCTCAAGAACGCCAAATTAATACAGTATTAGTAACAGCATTAATCCGGCAAGAATCGCGGTTTATGCCTGCTATTAAATCAGTAGTTGGCGCGACAGGATTAATGCAAGTAATGCCCGAGACAGGAGCTTGGGTAGCTGAGAAAATTAATCTCAAAAAATATTCATTGGAGAATGTGGACGACAATATTAAACTCGGTACGTGGTATTTGGATCACACTCACGACGAATACAAAAATAACTCGATGTTGGCTGTGGCGAGTTACAATGCCGGGCCGAATGCAGTAGCAGATTGGTTGAAGAGATTTGATTTTAGCGATCCGGATGCTTTTGCAGAAAAGATTCCGTTTCCTGAAACCAAAGGATACGTGAAATCGGTATTTGAGAATTACTGGAATTATCTGCGGATTTACAATCCAGAAGTTAATCAGTTAATGAGCGAGCATTATGAAGCTTCACAGAAAAAAGCAAAGCCTCAGTAATTCTCGTTTATGCTGTCAGGAACGGGTTCTCCGGCCCGTTCCACAAAAAAGTTTATTTGTTGTATTTATTGATTGTGGGGTGGGCTTCTAGCCCGCCCTAAACAGTTGTAGGGTGCGTCAGCAGCGCGTTATTTTATCAATAATTGACGGTAGAAAGCTGACGCACCTACTAACTAATGAAGTTCATCGGGATCGATATTTAACTCGCGAAGTTTTGCTGCTAGTCTTTGAGCTCGCTGTTCAGATTGGGCCGCTCGCTGTTCAGATTCGGCTGCTCGCTGTTCAGATTGGGCCGTTTGTTGTTCAGATTGGGCCGCTTGTTGTTCAGATTCCTCTTGCGGAGTCAGAATTAACTCCCCTTCGAGTGTAAACCAGCGCAACCAAGTGCGATCGATCTTTTCATAAATTCCCTGCCACAAACCCAAACTCAATCCTAACTGAGGAATTGGCAAACATCCGCCGATAAGTTCTGCCTGTTCGTAAACGCCAGCCACCAAGCGAAATCCTAAAATTTCATTGGTTGTGCCACTAAAAACAACGTAATAAGGAACGCGCAGAATCTGCTCATAAACATACCATTTTGTCGGTGGTCTTCCTGCTTGGCTAACTGTACGACCCAAATCTTCATCTGCCGTACTTGAAGATAGCAATTCAACTATAACAAACGGGCTAACTTGCTCTTGCCACATCACGTAACTGAGACGAAGATTTTCGCCTTCGTAGAGTCTCGACACGCCCAAAACAGCAAACCAATCAGGACGTTTGTACCAATTGGAATGTTGCCAATCGTAATAAAGGTTGAGGTCAATACCAACAAAAACCCGATCTAAATCAACATTGACAGGCCGAAAAGTGTGCCGTAATAAAGGCGACTGGTAGCAATGATATTCGTCAGGCAAACCAGGTTCCTCTGGGTCTTCGCTTGGTAAATCATACATTGTCGGCAGAATTTGCCGTGGCGAAAGTGGCGGGTCAGTCTGAGGGAGAAAACGAGTTTTTTCAATCATATTTGCACTCATAACTCATAATTTGACTACTCTCCAAATTTAGGACTTGCCAATGCTTGGCAACCACTAAATAAATCAACGACATCCCAAGGAATCGCGAGTAGAAATCCCAGTTTGAGAATTAATCCCGCTGGCTGTTGCACACAATTCTTTAACTTGTGCGCCATCCATGATAGCGTCAGTAAAATCAGCGCCGGTGATATCAACTCCGTCAAAAGTAGAACGCAGCAAAATTGTTTCTGTTAAATTTGCATCGCTTAAATCTGCCTTAGTAAATTTAACTTGATCGATCATGGCATTAGTTAAATTTGCTCCGTGCAAATTCGCCTGAGTCATCACCGAAGCGCTCATAATTGCTCCCCGCAAATCGGCATTAGAAAAATTAGTTAAGTCCATATTAGCGTTAGAAAATTCAGCAGCCCGCAGCATTTGACCGGAAAAATCGCGTCTTGTGAGTTCGGCGTTGCTAAAGGACAGCGGGGGAGCGTAATATTTGGATTGAGCCAGTGCTGGCTGCGGGAGGATGAAGATAGTTAGCGCTAAGAGGAATGCTGCTAGTTGCCGGAGCTTCATAAGTCTGATATTCTCGCAAGGTGGGTATTTCGTCGTGTATCCCGAACTTTGGTCGATCGACCAAACAGTTACAATCTCAATTAATAGTGATGGAGATGAAAAAAACGATATGCTAAGTTTTTTCTTAACTTGGATAGTAGCCGCAGTTTCGCTGGTGGTTAGAGTCGATAGGGGCATTTCTACCCCTACCTCTCCTTCAGAACCGGACATGAAACTTTCGCCTCATCCGGCTCCTTGATATCTTCATCCTTTGTTAGGGATACAATTCAAAACGGATTGCTATA
>NZ_JADEWV010000045.1 GCF_015207455.1 Microcoleus sp. LEGE 07076 | reverse complement strand
CCAATAACCAATAACCAATAACCAATAACCAATAACCAATAACCAATAACCAATAACCAATAACCAATAACCAATAACCAATAACCAATAACCAATAACCAATAACCAATAACCAATAACCAATAACCAATAACCAATAACCAATAACCAATAACCAATAACTACTAACTACCAACTGCCAAAAAATGATTTCTATCCAAAATCAAATTGTTTTCATTACGGGTGCGAGTAGCGGTATCGGAGCGGCCTGTGCCAAGATATTTGCCAAAGGTGGAGCCAAACTAATTTTAGCAGCCCGCCGTCTAGAAAAGCTCGATCGACTGGCAAACGAACTTGTAGAAACAAAATCGATCGCATCGATGAACCAGATTTACTTGCTAGAATTGGACGTGCGCGATCGCCCGCAAGTCGAATCGGCGATAACTGCACTACCCAATGCCTGGAAAAACATCGATATTCTGATTAACAATGCTGGATTGAGCCGCGGTTTAGACAAACTGCACGAAGGCAACTTTCAAGATTGGGAAGAAATGATTGATACCAATGTGAAAGGCTTGCTGTACGTGACTCGCTACATTGTACCGGGAATGGTCAGCCGAGGCGGCGGCCACGTAGTCAATATCGGCTCAATAGCAGGCCGTCAAGCTTACCCCAAAGGTAATGTTTATTGCGCTTCCAAAGCAGCAGTGAGAGCGATTTCTGATGGGTTGAAACAAGACCTTTTGGGAACACCGGTGCGGGTGACGGAAATAGAACCCGGTTTGGTAGAAACAGAATTTAGCAATGTCCGCTTTCACGGCGATGCAGAAAAAGCCCAAAATGTCTATCAAGGATTGACTCCTTTGACTGCGGACGATGTAGCCGATGTCGTCTATTTTTGCGCGACGCGATCGCCCCACGTCAATATTAGCGAAGTCTTGCTAGTTCCCACAGACCAAGCTAGTGCAACTCTGGTTCACCGAAAAGAGTTTTGAGCAGTGAATGGTGAGCAAAAATCCGACTTAAATAACCCCTTTATTTGTGAGTCACTATATGCTTAGACTTCGATTGTGTAGGAAAGGTTCCCACAGCAGAGTGTTATCAGGGATTTTTAACTAGGATTTGCTATGAATTGTGAATTCAAAAGTTCTGGATAGTTAAATATTTTCGGGTCAGATCATTTTTATATACTTACACAAAAACAACATAAATACTTTACATTTGTTGACTAATTTCATATAAAACTATTCCGGACATCAGGATTGTAGCTAGTACATCTCACAAGAGAGATCAAGGCTCTCGATAGATATCCCCCCATTCGAGATGAGAGGCTATGTCCCAAGTAACAAATACCACTCAACCCCTAAGCGTTGAACAAAACGCTCTTGGCGGTCTAATTATCCAAGGCTCGCCGGATTTACCAAACAGAATTAACGGCGACATCGGTTCCGATGAAATCATTCTAGGCTCTGGTAATGATGAAGCTGCCGGCTTAGGTGGCGATGACATCATGTACGGTCTAGGTGGCGATGACATCTTGAGAGGCGGCGACGGAAACGATATTGTCTACGCCGGTAAAGGCAATGACATCGTAGAAGGCGGCGCGGGCAATGACGTTCTTTTTGGCAACCAAGGAAATGATACCGTCAGCGGTGGCGACGGAAACGATCTGATCTACGGCGGTAAAGACGATGATGTAGTCAATGGTGACGTCGGCGATGACGTTCTGTATGGCGACCGAGGTAATGACTTGGTGCAAGGCGGTGCTGGCAATGACTTGCTGTTCGGCGGTCAGGGCAATGATACCCTCCTCGGTGGCGACGGAAATGATACTGTGTTCGGCGGTAAAGGCGATGATGTCATCGATGGCGGCGCCGACGATGATGTTCTGTATGGCGACAGAGGCAATGACTTGCTAGAAGGCGGTGCTGGCAATGACTTGCTGTTCGGTGGCGAGGGAAATGATACAGCCCGCGGCGGCGAGGGAAATGATACTGTCTACGGCGGTAAAGGCGATGATTTGGTTGAAGGCGGCCCCGGCGATGATTTCGTAAGTGGCAACTTAGGAAATGATACTGTTTTTGGCGGCGATGGCAACGATATTCTGTACGGCGGTAAAGGCAATGACATCGTAGAAGGCGGTGCGGGTAACGATATTATTTCTGGCGACAGAGGAAACGACACCCTCGCAGGTGGTGCTGGGGCTGATACATTCGGCTTCGAGTTCCTCGGCATAGATAATATGGATACTCTGACCGACTTTAACCCTACAGAAGATAAAATTCAGCTTGACAAAGCTGTGTTTAATGCTTTAATACCGGGCAATCTAACTGGCAACCAATTTATTACTGACCCCAATTTCAATCCCAACACTCCTGGGACTGCGGGCGCAGCTAATCTGATCTACAACCCGGTTGACGGTTCGCTGTACTACCGCAATCAAAACGGTCAAATATCGATCGTGGCTCAAGTAGGCAATAACCTGAATATTGGGTCGAACAACTTTGAAATTATCTAAAATTTGTCCCGATTTAGGGTGGCTCTATCATTAATAGAATTTAAACATTATCTGCTGGCCAAAAGCTCACCAAAAAAATAACCGCTCGGGCTTCAAAAGTCAGAAAGCTGGTTAATCACTTGAGGGTTTGATGTTATTTACGGCTAGTGGCTGCAATTTACCTTTTTAAATTAGTGATTTAAGTATGCTCATCACCCAAGGGATGGAACAAAATTCCAATTTAGTAGAAGCTTTTGCCAAAATGGGTTTGCTGTGCGATCGCGCGGGAAAGATAGAAGATGCTGCTTTTCACTACCAACAGGCACTAACTCTCGGAAAAAACAGCCCCGAATTGCAGCACAATTTGGGTAGAGTTCTGCAACAGCAGGGGGATTTTACAGGGGCGATTGACAGCTACCAGCAGGCACTGGCTGTCAACCCAGATGACGTTAAAGCTCACTACAATACCGGCGTTGTCGTTCAACAGCAACTCAGGATAGAAGCAGCGATTTACAGTTACCAGCAAGCGATATCTTGCTGGAAAAAAAGCTCTCAACCAGCTTTTTTATCCTACGCAGTAAATGCCTACAGCAATTGGGGCTGCATTCTGGTGCAGGAGGGCAAAGTTGACGAAGCAATTGTGGTTTTTCAAGCGGGAATAGCTATAGCCCCCGATGATGCTGCTCTGTACAATAATTTAGCTATTTCTATGTTGCAACTGGGGAAGCCAGAGGAAGCGATCGCCCTTTGCCGCCGCGCGATCGAGTTGCAGCCAGAATTAGTCATGGCACGTTACAATTTGGGCAAAGCATTTCAAAGATTGGGGCTGCATACTTTTGCAGTAGAATGTTTTGAGCGGGTAATTAGCAAACAGTCGCATCATATTTCAGCATACAGCGATCGGGCTTTTTCTTTGATGGCACAAGGCAAATTAGCTGAGGCCATGTTATGTTGGCAAAATGCTATTTCTATGCAAAGCGAGTTTGTTGATGGTTTTTGCCACCAAGTAGAGATGCGGTTGACTTCCGTACAAGAATTTAATGAACTCGATCGAGCTCAAATAGCCTGTGTCAGATTTCTGAAGCAACTTCAAGGAAAGGACGGCTCTGGTGGCGCGATTCCTAGTCTTGCTAAAAATCCGCTTCATCCTTCATCATTGCTCCTGGATTTAGCAGAGACTTACTTCCATTTGGGCAACGCTTTATTCGATTACGGTGGCTACGAACAAGCGGAACAATATTACCAAAAAGCTTTACAAGTTCAACCTAATAATGCAGATATTTATTGGCGGCTGGCTGATTGCTTGAGTCAGCAGAAACGATTTTCGGCGGCAATTGTAGTTTACCACATGGTGCTGGCAATTGCGGGCGATCGCTCTGATATTTCCGAGCAGTTGCAGGCTGTATTGAAAAAGCAGCAGGAGTTGAGGGATTCTCCCTCAGCCCGCCAAGGGTTTAAACCCCTGTCGGACTCTGATTTTGAAATTATGAAACAGCCCTCCCTTGTTAACGGGAATAAACAGCAAAAATCGGACTGTCAGGGTTTAGATTGTCAGCGGTGTCTCAGGCGCATTTTCAGACAGTTTGAGCCGCTGCATTTAGGTAATGGCGTATATTCTTGTGCTCAGCAGGGAGAGACTGCTGTTGAGTCGCCGGAAACGTTTGTGACTTCGCTCCCAAACGGGCGGGCTTGGATTGTACCGCAGCAAAATTCTTGGATGATTTGCAATGCTATTGCTATTATCGATTCTGGCGATCGGCTTTTACCCGAACTTTCCCGCGAATATCCGGGTGAGTTGCCGGGATGCGAAAATCAACATTCTACTCAGCACAGGTTTCTGAATTTAAAACCGGAAGAATTGCCGCCTTTAGAAAAGATAGACGGTACGGTGGCGGTATTGGCTGGACTTTCGGGAAATGTCTATTTTCACTGGATGGTGGATATTTTGCCCCGGATTGAAGTTTTGCAGCGTTGGGGGATAAATCTGGAAGAGATCGATTGGTTTTTGGTTAATAGCTACCAGCAGCCTTTTCAGCTAGAAACCCTGAAAGCGTTAGGGATTCCTGAATATAAAATTATCGAGAGCGATCGCCATCCTTACATTCAAGCCAAACAATTAATTGTTCCCTCTTTTTCCGGATATTTGGGCTGGCTGTCGCCGCAGGCGCTTGAGTTTTTGAGACGGGTTTTTTTAAATGAAAAATTTACAAAACTCTGTAGTGCGAACATATTTCTCGCTAGAGGTACACAGGTAAGCGAGCAAGACGATCGCAAATATCTTTATCCAGAACGCATCTATATCAGCCGCAGCCAATCCAACTATCGCCGAGTCATCAATGAAGAACAGGTAATCCAATTTTTAAGCGGATTTGGCTTTGTTTCAGTGCTACTAGAATCTATTAGTTTGGAGGAGCAAATAGCATTATTTTCTCGCGCCAAAGCTATTGTAGCGCCGCACGGCAGCGGTGTGACAAATATTATATTTTGTGCTTCGGGAACAAAAGTAATTGAGCTAGTTTCTCCCAATTATATCAGGCACTATTATTGGGTGATCGCTCAACAGCTAAATCTCGAACATTATTATGTAATAGGAGAAAGCTTTAACTGTTACCCAATTCGACAGTTAATGTATCAAAACCCATTGACTGAAGATATTTTAGTCAATTTGAATTCACTCAAAAAGATGCTGGCACAGACTAATCTATTTTCCTCAAAAAAGCCCCCAAATTTAATATCTTTTGAAAAACCTAAAAATCCTACGGCAATCATGAACCAAGAATCAGCAGATTATTTCCAAAAACGGGCTGAATTTTATTTAGAACAAGGCAAGTTAAGCGATGCTCTAGCTGCTTGCGATCAAGCCTTGAAGCAGAAACCAGATTTTGCACCAGCTTACAAAACTTTGGGCAAGGTTAGCCAAGTACAAGGTAATTTAGATAAGGCAAAGCATTGGTACGTGAAAGCTCTTGAAATTCAGCCTGATTTTGCGGAGGTTTATAGTAATCTTGCTACTCTCTACACCCAACAAAAAGATTGGGAACGGGCTTTGATCTGTTACCAAAAAGCCAATTCTGCTCAGGTAAAATATCCAATAGCTAATAGCAGCCAAGGTGTTTTAGCCTTCAAGGATGACGATATTGAAGTCTACATTCAAGGTGCAGAAGCGTTTTATGCTCAAAGGAAATTCGAGCAGGCGGCGTCGGCTTGCCAGCGAGTTATTCAAGTTAAAGCAGATGCGAGGGCTTATAAAATCTTGGGTAATGCTAGGCAAGCTCAAGGCAAGGTAGAGGAGGCGAAAAATTGCTATGCTAAGGCTATTGAACTCGATCCTGATTTTGCTGAAGCTTATACTAATTTGGGGACGCTGTACGCTCAGGAACAGCAGTGGCAATCTGCGATCGCATTTTACCAAAAGGCGATCGCGCTTCAGCCGAATTTAGCCTCAACTTACCGAAATTTAGCTCGGGTGTGGGCGCAAATGGGGCAGCTATCTGAGGCTGACGAGTGCTGGTTTAAGGCATATTCTTTGGAACCTGCCAAGGCAACTCCTGAAGAACACATTCATCTGGGCGATAACTTTTTGAAGCAGAATCAGGTAACGCAGGCTATACGCTGTTACTGCCACGCTATCGAGTTAAACCCCAATTCAAACGAAGCTTACCAACAGTTAGGAAATGCTCTAAAAGCTCAAAAAAAGGTGCAGGAAGAAGTTGCTAGTTATCGAAAGATAATTGAACGTCCAGCTAACATTTTTGGGGATTTGTTCAAAACAGTAGTGGTGAGCTTGAACCCAAAATCTGAGTTGCCTGAGAATCCCCAAACATCTACTTTGCAGGGAAATGTTGCAGCTAATTCCTTGCAACTCGATTCCACAATCTCCGCTGAAAAACCTCGCCTACAGTTGCAGCAGCCGACAACAATTCCTGCTGTACCGCAACAGTTAAATACGATCGCCCTTTCGGAAAATTTTGCACCTGCAACTCAAAACTCGGCTGATGTTTTGTCGCAGGTGACAGTTGTTGATAGCGGTTTTACGGCGGATTTTCGGCAACAAGAAACGGCTGAGGACTGCATTCAGCGGGCAGAATCATATAGCGCTCAAAAACATTTTGAGCAAGCTATTGCTGAGTGCAAGCGAGCTATTGGAATTAAACCGGATGCGGTAGCTGCTTACAAACTGTGGGGCAAGATTTTGCAATTGCAAGGGAATATAGAAGAAGCGATCGAGTGCTATAAAAAAGCCCTAAAAATTAAGTCTAACGACGCGGAAATTTACGTTAATCTTGGCACTTTGTATGCTATGGCGAAACAGCTACCGTCGGCGATTGCTTGCTACCAAAAAGCGATTGCTATCCAACCGAATTTAGCACCAGCTTACCGGAATTTGGCTAGGGTGTGGAGGCAGCAGGGAAAACTAGAAGAGGCGAACGAGTGCTGGTACGAAGCTTATTCTTTGGAACCGGAAAAGGTATCGCCAGATCAGCATTTTAAGCTGGGCAACCTTTTGTTTAAACAAGGTCGAATTAGTTATGCGATCGCGTGTTACCGCCGCGCGATCGAGTTAAATCCGAATTTAACTGCGGCTTACCAAAATCTGGCGATAGCGTTAAAAAAGCAAGGCAAGTTGGATGAAGCTGCTGTCTGTTTGCAGAAAGTAGCGGCAGTTAAGGGCAACTCTTCGGTATCTGGCGGTCTAGCAGCAGATACTTTTGCCCCCGCGACGCAGGTAAAGGGCGATCGAATCAGTCAGAAACCTGCTGCCGCTGTGGAAGTTGGGGATGCGATCGCTTCGTCGCCACCAGCAAGCAATCTGAATAACGGTCATTCAAAATCTGCCCAAAGTCTAACATTATCCGCACTTGATAGCGGTAATTGTAACAGTGGCAAACCTGCGGCGATAGTCAATTCTGTCAGTGCAGAAACATACATCAAACAGGCCGAAGATTATTACGCCCAGGGTAAATTTGAGGAGACGATCGCCCAGTGCAAGCGAGCTATTGAAATTAAACCGGAGGCGGCACTTGCCTACAAGATTGCGGGGAATGCTACCCAAGCAATGGGCAAGGTAGATGCGGCTCGGTATTGGTACGCTCAAGCCTTGGAAATCGAGCCAAATTTTGCTGAAATTCATGTTAATTTAGGCAGCCTTTGCGCTCAGCAGAAACAGTGGCAAAAGTCAATTGTTTGTTACCAAAAAGCAATTGAAATTAAACCGAATTTAGCATCGGCTTACCGGAATTTAGCGAGGGTATTTTTGCAGTCGGGTCAGCCGCAAGCAGGGGCAGAATGCTGGTATGAAGCTCTGACTCTCGATCTCAATTGGGCAAAGCCTGATGAACACTTTACTCTGGGCAATACTTTGTTAGAACTGGGTCAATTTGACCGGGCTATTGCGTGTTATCGGCGGGCGATTCAGTTGGAGCCGAGTTATGCGGATGCTTATCACAATTTAGGGGAGGTTTTGAGCGTTATGGGACAGTGGGAAGAGGCGATCGCGGCTTACCGACAAGCGATCGATCTGAACCCGAATTTCGATGCACATCATTACGGTTTGGGGAAAGCTTTGGCAAGTCTCGATCGGCGCGAAGATGCGATCGCCTGTTATCGGAGAGCGATCGAGCTCAATCCTAATTTGGTTCAAGCTTATCAAAGTTTGGGGGATGTTTTGGACAGTTGGGGTCAGTTGGATGAGGCGATCGGATGTTATGAAAAAACCATTGAATTGAAACCGGATATCTGGGAGGTTCACCAAAAGTTAGGGGATGCCCTGCAAGAAAAAGGCGAGATCGATGAGGCGATCGAGGCTTACAACCGCGCCATTGAACTAGCCAAAGTTTAGCAACTTTCCGGATACCTCGCTAGGCAGATGAAAAATAAATTCAACTGCTTTAACAGTCTCAATTTACCACAGGCACAGGGTATGAGCAACCAATCCAATATCATTGCATTTCCAGTAAATAAGTATTCAGATTTATCCGTCTTATCGCAGCAAGACATTGCGGATGTTTTACCTCCACAATCGGTTAGTTTAAAAATGGCTGTCTCGGAATCTGGGGAACAGGATAGAAAGCGAGACAAGCATTCCTACTTGAGTCGGGGCAATAACTTCAATGCTGCCAAACCTCACTACAGCTTGGCAAAAGCTTTGGCGAAAAAAGGAGAGTGGCAGAAAGCTATTTCTTCCTACCGTAAAGCCTTAGATATCGACTCTAATTCAGCAGAAATTTATCATAGTTTTGGGGATGCTCTTGTTAAAAATGGTGACTTGGACGAAGCAGTAATAATTTATCAGAAAGCTATCGAACTTCAGCCTAATTTGTGGGAAGTTCACCACAATTTAGGGGATATTTGGCAAGGACAAGAAAGGTTAGATGAGGCGGTTGCTGCATATCGTCTGGCTATTGAGTTGAATCCTGATTTTTGTTGGTCGCACAATAATTTAGGGGATGTGCTGACTAAGCAGGAGAAATGGGAAGAGGCGGTTGAGGGGTATAAAAGTGCGATCGAGTTGAATCCTGACTTCCACTGGTCTCACTATAATTTGGGCGCAGCTTTAGTGGAGTTGCAGAGGTGGGAGGAGGCGATTGTTGCTTATCGAAGTGCAATTCAGTTAAAGTCTGATCTGCCTTGGGTTTATGAAAACTTGGCTGATGCGCTGCGAAATCACAGCCCATTATCTGCCAAGGAAGCTATTAGTTATTACAGTCAAGCTCTTCAAGAAAATCCAGATAATGTCAAGCTCTATCACAAAGCTCTGGAGGTTAACCCAAAAGATCCGAAACTCTATTTGGGTTTGGGGAATGCTTTGATGAAACAAGGACACAGGGATGGAGCGATCGTATTTTATCAGATGGGGCTACAGCTTAAGCCTGATGACTTTGAAATTTATTTACAGCTATGGAAAGCTGTGATTCAAATTAATGATGGCTTTGAAGATGTCGCTGTACAGTCGCAAGCGGATCTGATTGATTTTTGTGGAGAACGGAAGGTTAATAATAAATCTTTACAAATTCCTTTGTCATTTAAATTCTCGCCTGTACCACAATCTACAGTCGAGCGAGTTGATATTGTTCTCTGCGTTCACAATGCTTTCGAGGATGTAAAAGAGTGTCTGAATTCGATTAGACGACACACAAAGGTTGACTATCGCTTGCTGATTGTAGATGACGGTTCTCAACCAGAAACTAGAGACTTTCTTAAGTCGTGGGTTCAAGAGGTTTCTGTAGCGACTTTGTTTAGAAATGAGATGGCTCGCGGTTATACCAAAGCAGCTAATATTGGTCTGCGCGCCAGCAAGGGTGACTACATAATTTTATTAAACAGTGACACAATTGTTACTCCGGGGTGGATTGAAAAGTTAATTGAATGTGCTACTTCTAGAAAGAATATTGGCATAGTCGGCCCCCTCTCAAATTGTGCATCTTGGCAATCTATTCCCGAAATATTTGACAAGAACGGTGGCTGGATGATTAACAATATTCCTGAAGGATGCTCCCTGGAAAATCTGAGTGATATAGTAGCAAATGTTTCCGAAAAAGCATTTCCTTGTGTGAATTTTGTTAATGGTTTTTGTTACATGATTAAGAGAGCTGTAATCGATGCCATAGGTTGGCTAGATGAAGAAAGCTTTCCTCACGGTTATGGAGAAGAAAATGATTTTTCAATTCGAGCTCGTAAAGCTGGGTTTAAACTAGCGATCGCCGATCATGCCTACGTATATCACTCTAAGTCTAAAAGTTTCGGACACGAACGCCGTCAAGAGCTTTGTAGGCAAGGTTCGGCAGCTTTTAAGTCCAAGCATCCTGATATTAATGTCAAGGCTTTGACAGAGGAAATAAAAAATAATCGCTCTCTCGATCGTTTGCGTCTTAAACTCCGCGAACATATCGTACATCCTCACAATCCCGAATAATTTCAGATAAAAACAATATCGATATAGGCGTGTATATGTCAACAAGAATTAATCAAGAAACTGCTGAAACAAATTTCCAAACAGGCAAACAGTTGGCTGGGGAAGGTAAATTAGACGAGGCGATCGCTATCTACCGTCAAGCTATTGAACTCAACCCCAATAACCCTGAGTTTCACCGCAGTTTGGGGGAGGTTTTGCAACGAGTGGGGCAACATTCCGATGCGATCGCCTGTTATCGTCAAACAATAGAGCTGCAACCGAATTTTTCTAAGGCTTACCATAACCTAGGAAATGCTCTGGGCCAACTCAAACAATGGCCCGAAGCGATCGCCGCCTACCGTCAGGCGATCGAACTTAACCCCAATTTCCCTACTGCTTGCTATCGTTTAGCCGAAGCTCTAAAACAGGTTGGAGAAACAGAAGCCGCGATCGCCGCCTACCGTCAAGCTATTGAACTGAGCCCAAATAACCCTGACTTTCACCACAGTTTAGGGGAACTTTGCCAACAACAAGGAAAATATGAAGAGGCGATCGCCTGTTATAGTCTAGCAATTGACCTGCAACCAAAGCTTTTTCAAGCTCACAATAACTTAGGAAATATCCTCGTAAAACTTAAACAATTGCCTGAAGCGACCGCATCTTACCGTCGAGCTATAGAGCTTAATCCAAATACTCCTGAGTTACATTTCAGTTTAGGGGAACTTTGCCAACAACAAGAAAAACATGAAGAGGCGATCGCTTCCTATCGTCAAACAATTAAGCTGCAACCCAAGTTTTTTAAAGCTTACCATAATTTAGGAAATTCCCTTGGTCAACTCAAGCAATTCGAGGATGCGATCGTCTCTTACCGTCAAGCAATTGAGCTGCAACCAAAGTTTTTTAAAGCTCACAATAACTTAGGAAATGTTCTGATACAACTCAAAAAGTGGCCCGAAGCGATCGCCTGTTATCGTCAGACGATCGAACTTAACCCCAATTTCCCTACCGCCTATTATCGTTTAGGCGAAGCTCTGGAAAAACAAGGACTAATAGAAGAGGCGATTGTTACCTACCGTAAAGCGATTGAACTCAACCCAAATAACTCTGACTTTCATCACAGTTTAGGAGAACTTTGCCGACAACAAGGAAAATATGAGGATGCGATCGCATCTTACCGTCAAGCCATTGAGCTGCAACCGGATTTTTCTAAAGCTCACCATCACTTAGGAAATGCCCTCAGTCAACTCAAGCAATGGAAGGAAGCGAGCGAATCTTACCGTAGGGCGATCGAACTCAACCCCAATTCCCCTACAGCTTACTATCGTTTAGGCGAAGCTCTCCAACAACTTGAAGTTACAGAAGAGGCGATCGCAGTCTACCGTCAAGCTATTCAACTCAAACCAGATTTTTCTGCCAAAGTTTACCACAATTTAGGAGAACTTCTCAGCCAAAAACAGCACTGGGAAGAGGCAATTAGCTGTTATCGTCAATCGTTTGAGCTTGACCCCAACTTTTCTCCAGCTTATCACAAATTAAAGGAAGCCTTAGCCCAGAACGGTCAGCTAGATACAAAGAAATCTATTCCCTCTTACCAGCCTACTGTCAAGTTAAATTTCAATGATGAATGTCCCAAAATTTTGTTTATTCTGCCAGTCAAAGGCGGTGGAGGTGGTGCTCATTCAGTCGTGCAAGAAGCCTTAGCACTTTATCGCTGCGGCATCCCTGTCAAAATAGCTGTCAATCAATCTAACTTTACTGACTTTTTAAAGAGTTATACAACCGAAATTCCCGAGATCGGTCAAATTGCTATCTCTTATCAAACTTTAACAGACCTAAAAAACTTAGCTAAAAATTTCTCTGTTGTCTGTGCAACGACTTATAGCTCAGTAAAAATGCTGGAAATGCTAGTCAGAGACAATCACCAGATTTTGCCGGCTTACTATATACAAGATTACGAACCCTTATTTTCTTGTATAGATACCTCTGAGTGGGAAGAAGCACGAGAATCCTATACACTGATTCCCCATGCTGTCCGGTTTGCCAAAACCAACTGGTTGTGTCATATTGTCGATCGCAATCATGCCGTGAATGTTCACAAAGTCCAAGCCAGCATCGATCATCAAGTTTACTACCCTCATTTAAAGAGTGAAAACTCTCGTATCGAGATTTCTATGATGGTAAGATTCACCACAGCCAGACGCGCTCCCCGTCGCACATTAGCTGTCGCTAAAATTTTATCAGAATTGTTTCCAAATCAAGTGCATTTTACCATCTTTGGCTCTGACCGCAGTCTGATTGAATCTGCTGGGATACCGATTCCCAAAAATACTACGATTTTTCCTCATCTGAGTCGCTCAGAAGTCGCGGCCCTGCTGCGGAAATCAGATATATTTCTAGATCTTTCTGATTTCCAGGCTTTTGGCCGTACAGCTATAGAAGCGATGGCTTCTGGCTGTATTCCTGTTGTCCCCGATAAAGGAGGAACGGATGAATTTGCGATCCCTGATTTTAACTCCGTAGTTGTTGACACCACATCGATTGAGGATTGTGTCAAGGGTATTGGTAAGCTCATTCAAGCCGATCGCAATGTGTTATTGCAACTCAAGTTAAATGCGATTGAAACAGCAGCAAAATATTCACCAAAACGTGCTGCTTTTAGCATTTACAATCTTTTATGCAATGAGCTACTTCAACTTGCTTCATAGATATGTTTAGGAGTTTCAAGTAAGTATTATGTTAGACCCTGTTCTTCAAAGGCGATATCTCAATAAAGTTCAGCTCCAACTAATGACCCGAAAGCGATGGGCTTACCTACGCTATCTTCAGATGCGTGAAGGATTAATCGAAGCCTTAAAAACGGCAGCAGAAATTAAATCCTTTCTCAGCGTTGGCTGTGGAGCTGGATTAACGGAGGTAGCTCTCGCTCTAGAATTTCCTGCAATTGAGTTTTACCTCACGGATATTGATAATAAAGCCAATATTCAACAGCGATTAGGGATTCGGATGGCCACCGAATGGGTTATTCAAAATGTCAAATTTGACACTTATGATACTTTGACTCCCTCATCAGAATCCTACGATATAGTAGCCTCGATTGAAGTTCTAGAACATATCGAGGCTGACAAAATAGCAGCGATTAATATGCGTGCAGCGTCACGGAAGTATGTATTTGCACTTGTTCCATTTGCCACTCATGAAACTAACATGAATCCAAAGATGCGAGAAAGTGTATGGAAAAATCATCAGCATTATCGCGTCGGCTACAATGCTGATAGCATCCAGGAAATTTTCCCAGATATTACAATTTTACGTGGGTGTTACTGGAACGATGCTGGCCTTAAACTGCGCCAAAAACTTGAACACTTGTCTGATGAAGAAATCCGGGCTTTGTTGCCACATTTAACTCAGCTAGCTAAAACAGATATTCGTAACAGTATCCCTGGCGCTGATGGAAATTGTCATGGAATGTGGATCTTGTCAAAAGTCTGAGTTATATCTTTTGACAGTTGAAAGCACTTGACAAAGGCAGGAAGAGGATTAGAGTAATGAATAGTCTTCTTCTTATTTCTCCCTATAATACCAATTTCATAAAGTAGCGCGACATAACAACCCCCCCAACCGGGGCGGGTACCAGGGTGGCTTTATTTTGATCATACAAATTAGGTACGTAGTTGCGCTTTAGCGCTCTTTATAATATTAGATAAAGAGCGCTGAAGCGCAACTATGTACTTTTGCTCATTCGCTTAATTTATTGCCATTTTCTTTGTAAATAATTCTTAAAAGAAAGTAATACCTTTTTGATAAATCAAATGTTTGTATGGGAGATTGCGAACATCGGATACACTGACATTGTTAGATAACCAAATAATGCCGACAACTTCTCGATAAACTGGTTGATCAAATTCCACTATTGGTTTTGCTTCATGTTTTTCTAGCTCCCAATGCTGTTGGTTCTTGAGTGACGATAAGGGGTGAATAGTTGTATCTTGAGAAGAGTTGACCAATACTCTCCCATAGATTTCATAGTTGGGAACATTGAGTTCTTCAAGAATGTCCTTTACCTGTTGGGCTTGCAGATGTAAAGTATGACCTGTCCAGTCAGACCAATAAAATTTCAGTCCTAAAGATTTTAAGTAGTCATCTGCATCAAAAAAAGGCCCTTTAATAAAAACGAATTTTCTCGAAATTCGGATAGCATTTTTTATGGCTTCTTTGGCATAATCTAATTTGGGTAAATGCTCCAAAGTATGGTTGAGAATTGTAAAATCTACGCAACCATCAGGGAGAGCGAGATTGCAAAAATCTCCTTTGATGGCATCATATCCAGCAGCTTTGGCTGATGCTACTTTCTTCGGATCGAGATCGATGCCAAATCCCTTACGCCCTTTGAGTATGTTGATTCCAAATTGAATTGAGCTACCGTTAGAACAGCCAAAGTCTGCAAAATCAAAACTTGTAATATCGAACTCACTCATAATTATCTTCCAATCTAAATCAAATGTATTGCAACTAGAGATAATTAATTAATACATGATTTTGATAAGGAGATCAGGAAAAGAGATGTAGTTCTGCGAACAGAATAGATGCGTTATGCGAGATGTAGCAGTGCAATTGGTTTTTTTTTATATACCACAAACTTCTAACATACATCATTCCCTGATTCAATCCGGATTAAATAGGAAACTTCAGAACAAATAACTATTAACGAAGATATCCCCAATAGTACGGTATGCCGAGTCCAAAACCATTGATAACTCGTCCACAGCGTTTAGGTTCATCTAAAACCTACTACAAATTTCAAGGAAAACCTTACAAGCATCTGGACAGAGAGATTAAATTAACCTCTTTTAAAACGATAGCTACTGCTATTTTGTTAGGGGTTCCTTATCTGGGGTTTATTTACATATTTTTATCTGGAGGAGCAAAAGTTATAGCTATTGGTTTGGTAGTAGTGGGTATCTTGATAGGAGGATCGATCGCGCTTTTATATTATTTCAACAGAGAAGCATCAGTCACACCGCCTTCCAATCAGAAGAAACGGCACTAATAGACAGCGATCGCCCCCCAAGTCGGTAATTCAGATTTTGCCTATCCTCAAGCGCCCTATTGAAAAATTCGATCCGGTTGTCCGGATTGCGGCCGAATTTTTACGAAAGTTAATTGGTAGATGCACCCTGATTGATAACTCCCGACCAATTTTGGCCGGGTTTTTTTTGTTGTATCCAAGCTGATGCGGAAAAATTTTTGGGTAAGTGTCCGGATTGCGGTCGAATTCTCAGGAAGCTTAATTGGTAGATGCACCCTGATTAATTAACTCCCGACCAATTTTGGTTTGGGGTTTTTTTTGGGCGTATGCAAGCTGAGCCGGGAATTTTGGCAAATTCTGTGAAAGTGTCCTGAAAGAGGTACTGTGTTAGCGGAGATTAGATTAGTAGATGCACCCTGATTAATTAACTCCCGACCTATTTTGGTTTGGGGTTTTTTTTTGTAAAAGTTAGGTAGAACGACAGGTAGCGACAGTTTTAGGGCTGAGTCATGGGGGCCGAGAAACCCGGTTTCTAGGAGTTTTGGGCTATGTGACAAGAACTGTTGAAAGAAACCGGGTTTCAGAAATCATCAATCAATTTTCTGAAGTTGTCCTGAAAGAGGTACTGTGTTAGCGGAGATTCGATTAGTAAATGCACCCTGATTAATTAACCCCAGCCAATGATGGCAGGGGTTTTTTTTGCTCGAAAGCTGGAGCGAGTCGATCGACCTACAAGACTTCAAAAGACTGCACCTCAAGTACCGGGCCGATCATCGCAAAAGTCATGATATCCTTGCGGACTGTACCTTTGACACTGACTTTCAAACCCTCTTTTTTCAACTCAGAAGGAGCATTTTTAAGTTCATAAGTTTCTCCATCTTCGCCAACCAAAGCCCAGGTTCCTGGGCCTAATCCTTTGCGTTCAATTTTGCCTTTGACAGTAATACTCATGCTGACTGCACCTCTGTTTTAATCGCCAAACGCGCCAATCCAAAACACAAAAAAGCATTGACAATCAAGAATGTTTGTGCTACTAAACCAGTTCCCAATCCCCAAACTGCGGGAGAGAGAACAGCATTCACTGCTAAACAGCTAGCAAAGCCGATCGAAGTTGCGATCGCGATCCACTTCCACTCTCTGTGTCCCAACAGCAAAACAATCAAAATCCCCGGAATCAAAACACTAGCAAACAAAGGATTCAGCATACTGCTGCCATTAATTGCACCGCCGAGTTCGGGAATAGAACTGCCCATGATTCTCATCGGCCACTGCGGCAAGTCAAATACAAACAAGTTGCGGAGGAAAAAGAACCCAGAACTTCCAGCCATCAAGCCGCCGGAAAAGCCCCAAGTCCACTGGAACGGAAAATAATTCCGCATAATGAAAGCCAGCAGGTAAGAACCGAGCACCATGGCAATTTTGGGCAACAGGGCGACTGCACCGCCGTCTATCCAGAAGCGGGGGCTGAGATAGCCGTTGTCGCGCAGCCAGCGGAAGAAGTCGCGGAAGTTGATTTGTCCGCGCCCGGCTAGCTGAACTGCTGCGGCTGCGTCTAGGTGTCCGGAACCAAAATGGTTTAAGGGATCTTCAGTGACATTTCGCGAGGACTGCAAGAGTACGCTGCGAATGGAGTCTGGTTCTGTGATGCCGGAGGCTTTGATCAGTGCTGCAACGGCGGCAACGTGGGGCGCAGCCATGCTAGTACCTTGGTAGCCTTCAAAGATTTCGGCACCGGTTTCTGGGTCGATCGTACTTTGCAGAATTTTGCCCAGTTCAGAACCACCGGGGGCTGCAATGTCAACCCCGGCGCCGAAATTAGAATAATCGGCTTTTTCTTCGTTGGGGCCGAGGGCGGAAACGCCGATGACGTGGGGATAGCGGGCGGGATAGGATGCCGAACTGTCGCCGGAGTTGCCGGCGGCGGCGATGATGACAACGCCTTTAGAGTGGGCGTAGTCGATCGCTTCTTCCATTAATTGACTTTCGCCGCCGCCGCCCAAACTCATGTTGATGACATCTGCGCCATTGTCTGCTGCAAATTTAATCGCTTCGGCAATGTCGGAAACTGTACCGCCACCGCTGGCACCCAACACTTTCAGCGGCATTAAAGCTGCTTCGTAGGCGATGCCTGCAACGCCGTAGTTGTTGTTAGTTGATTGGGCGACAGTACCTGCGACGTGAGTACCGTGGCCGCTGTCATCGTAGGCTTCGGCGCGATCGTTTACAAAGTCGTAGCCCGGTACAAATTTGGTTTCTTTTAAGTCGGCGACGGGAGTGATGCCGGTATCAATTACCGCTACTGTTGTGCCGCTGCCTTTGGTTTCGTTCCAGGCAGATTCTACATTGATGCTGCGGAGATTCCACTGCTTGGTATACATGGGGTCGTTGGGAATCTCGTAAGCGCTGTAAATGTAGTTCGGTTCAATGTATTCGGTATTTTTAGCCAAATTTGATTTTTTCAGGGCATTTAGCAAAGTGCGAGATCCCTTAACTACATATACATTGTCGCCCGCTGAGAATTCGCTGTTGAGTTGCGGTGCGATTTGGTACTGTTGGGCGATCGCATTTACTTGTTTGGCAATTTCGGCAGTACCGATATCTTCGCGGAAATCCAGTACGATCGAGTCGTAAGTACCTTGAGTAGCCAGTCCTGGGAAATTAGAAATTGCCCAGCCGAGCCCAATTAAAAATAAGCACAGAAGGAAAAACTTTTTCATGGCCGATGGTCTGCGTAGGGAAGGCTTGTTCACCACAATAACCGAATTTTAACTGCGATCGCCAGTTTTACCGGCGGGTTTTGGATATCTCGCGGGCCGGCGTTTGGTATTTGTCGGCTGTGGCTGTTGCTCGATCGAAAATTGCTCTAATTTCTAGTTTAAATTTCCTAGCAAGTTTTAGGAGTTGAATCAATTGTATCATTACAGCAGATGGCAAAGAAAAACTGGAGTATTTTCAACAAGGATATTGCATGGAAAGAGGTTTAATGTGGCTGCCGCTGCTGGCCATTTTTATCGGGCTGGCTTGGGCTGGATGGAACGAGTATCAAAAGTTAGAAGCGTATCGCGTCTGGGCAGAACAATTCGCTAAGGCAAAGTACGATATTTATGCTGTACTAGGTCAGCAAGAAGATTGTTTGACTTGGGGGAAACCTACTCGCAGCGGGCCTGTGAATTTGCAAACTTTTTCTTTGAAAAATGTGCAGTCGCTGAAGTTGTTAGTTAACGGCGCTGCGGTAGATTTAGAGTCGCCGCCGAATTCTGGAAGTGCGATCGTCCTAGAGTTTTTGTTAAAAGATGCGGAGGCTGTCCGGGTGCCGTTTACAGAAGTTCCTCTAGCGACTAAATGGGCAAAGTATTTGCAGCAGGAATTGCAGCGATTTTTGTAAAGGGATTCTCCGAAACCCCGGGTTTGCGGAGAGGGTTGCTGAGGTGGGAGAAAACAAGGTGCGATCGCGGGTGTTTAACGATCGGGAAATGCTGCGGTGGGCGATCGGGGTTTTGGTTGACTATGCTTAGCTTTTCTCGTTTTCGCCTTCTTCTATTTCTACCTCTTCTAGGGACTGTCCATCTCTACTGAGCAAATTCCAAAGATCGTCATAGAAAAAATGATCGATAGTTTGAATGTGCTGTGAGAGCAACGGATCTGTAATCATATTCGGTCGAATATCGCAATAATACACACCATCCAATGGATTTAGCTTAATAGTGTAAGCTTTGAAATGCCCTGTCAAAAAGGTGGCATTAATGCCATAGCGATGCTGTTGCTTCGTTTTCTTTCTTTGCACATCGTTGAGGAAAATTGCAATATGAGGTACATCGGTATTGGTCAATTTATTGTACAAAAACTTATCTACAAAAATTTTGTCAATACGATCTTTACTTGAGGTTTTTACCGAACCAATAATTTTGAGTTTATCTTCTTTGCTAATTAACAAGTCGTGTTGATAACTGCTATGAAACAAAACTTCACCGCGATCGTCTTTAATTGGAACTTGTGCTATTCCAGCGACACAATCTATATTTAGCTCTGAAATTATGAGACGGATTAAACGCTCAAAAAGATCCCCATTTACTTTGCGAGCTTGATTAGATTTTCCTGAAGGTAGTGCATCCAGAGCAGCGCCTATTGATTGCTGCATCGTGTAGATGGTACAAATTAAAACTTGCCTCAATCCATCATCAGGTAACTCTCTATCACTCAACTGTTCAAGAGCTTGTAAAAACTGAACATAATTAGTTTCAAATACAGATTCCTCATACATCAAAGATGTATTAATTGGGCGCGTAATATTGTAATAGCCATCACTCTGATACTGATAAAACTGGTAGTGATTCTCGTTCTGCGAAACAATTCTAGCTTGCAAACCCGTTTCAATAAATTTTAGATAGCTCTTACAAAAATTTATATAATCCCGAATATTTTGAAAGCGTTTTTTGTCCGTTGCATGATTGACTAAATCTGTTAAGCTCATCGTATAGATTCCCGTCTTT
Source organism: Microcoleus sp. LEGE 07076 (assembly GCF_015207455.1). Classification (GTDB taxonomy): domain Bacteria; phylum Cyanobacteriota; class Cyanobacteriia; order Cyanobacteriales; family Microcoleaceae; genus Microcoleus. The sequence continues at coordinate 19,153 of NZ_JADEWV010000045.1, read as the reverse complement.
CTGCATTTTTACGATCTAGAGATATCCATTCTTCTTTTGTCATACGACGAACATTTTCTATACGTCTGAATGCCCAATCGTTGTATTCCATATTAAGATCGCATCCCATCCAATAACGATTTAATTGTTCTGCAACAACGAGAGTTGTGCCTGAACCTGAAAATGGATCGATCACCAAATCTCCTTCATTAGACGAAGCCAGCACAAATTTCCTTAATAACTCTTCGGGTTTTTGTGTGGGGTGAGGTGTTGTTTCACCCATACCGTTACAAGTAGTAGGAATTTCTATGACATCTTTAGGCTTTGCACCTTTTGGATTGGGTGTCCAGTTGTCGCGTTTCTTTGTTGCTCCTTTCCCGTAAGCACTTGTTTTCGCTTGCGGATGTGAAGGATATTTCAAAGTATGTGCGCCATAGGGAATTCGGACATCGTCAATATTTAGTTTGACGGAATCAGATTTACGAAAGTGAATCATGCTTTCATGCGATCGCCCCCAATCGCTACCTAAATTCGCTTTATTTTTATAGTGCCAGATTAACCAACGGCAACTCTTAAAATACTTTGATGCTGGATGCTTTAAGTCAGCTAAGATTTCAGAAAACCCACAAATATATAGAGAGCCTGTTGATTTGAGAATCCGCGATGCTTCGCCGATCCATTGAAGCGACCATTCAATGTACTGCTCTTGATTCTCAAAGCGATCCCAATCGGCTTTTTTAATGTTATAAGGTGGATCGGCAAAAATTAAATTAACACTCTCAGACTCAACAGATTTAAGCCAATCAATTGAATTACCTTGATACAGTTGCCCATGAGGATGTGAATATTGCAGTTGAAAACCTTGTGTTAAAGGTTTTGAATTCTGCTGCTTAAATTGTTTTGTCTCGCTGACAACGTCTGGGGAGATTTGCATCACGTTCAAACCTTGATTATAACTGACCAATTTCGTTTATCCCTCGCTACCAGTGCCAACGACTAGGGATAGATTATAGTAGACATCGATTGCACCTCACTAATTATTTTTGAGAGCTACAACTGAGGGGTTAATGTTATTATGATTTGTGTTTACCAATCATCGCAGCGCAGCCGTCGGCCCGCTAAGGCCCGCACTTGCTCGTCTGCGTCGGAAACTGCAAGCGATCGCAGCAACGGCAAAGTTTCGGCATTTTCGGGATAATGTTCGATAATTGCTTCTAGGGCTGTAAACCGGGGATTGTAGGCAAAAGAACCTGTTAGATCGCAGAAGTCGGTAAGAGCTCTCTGGCGCAAAAACTCAAACATTCCCGGCTCGTCTTTCCATCCCCGCATTAACTCTACCAGGGCGATCGCCCGCACCTGCGAATCATTATCCTGCTGTGCTCTAATTTTCAGCCACTCAAAAGTTTGAGACTCATTTGGCCGCCCGCGGGCTAACTTTTGCAAAGCAATTTGCCTGACAGCCGCACTCTGATCGCCCTCTGCTTTAGCCTCCAGCATCCGCCAAGTTTCAGCACCCGAAGGCCAATTGCGAGCAAGTTCCTGCACCGCCGCTTCCCGCACCTCCTCCTGGCCAGAATCAAGCTGAACTTTCAGCCAAGACAAGGTTTCCGGCTGTTGCGGCCATCCCCGCGCTATTTCTCGCACCAGCACGCTCAGCAAGTGAGAATCCCGTTCCGACTCGGCGAGTTTTTTAAGAAAAGGCAGCGTTTCGCCCCGGTGCCCCCAGCCTCTTGCTATCTGTTCCACGGCAGTTTCTCGGACGTTCAGGTGTCTGTCTGACTCGGCGAGATTTTTCAACCAGCCAAAGACTTCGAGACTCACTGGCGGTAACGTGGCTGCGGCTACTACTACTACTTGCCGCAGCGTCCAATAATCCTCTGAACTAGCAATTTTTTGCAGCAGGGGCAATGTCTCTGGGCTGTCGGGCCAACCGGCGGCAATCTGTTGCAGGGCTGTTTCGCGCAGTTCGACGTCGCGGTCGCCGGTAGCTATATTTTGCAAAAAAGGTAGAGTTTCGGGGTTAGAGCGCCAGCCAGAGGCAATTCCTTGCACTGCCGCCTGCCGGACGGCGCAACTGGTGTCGGACTCGGCGAGACTTTTGAGCAGGGGGTAAATATCTGGTTGGGCCCGCCAGCGCGAGGCCAATTCTTCGATCGCGGCTGTCCGCACTTGTTCGCTGCTGTCGGATGCGGCTAGGGTTTTCAGCAGCAGGCCAACGTCGGCCACGGAGGACCAGCCGGCTGCCAACTCTCGCACCGCTACTGTTCGCAGGGTAGAAGTTCCTGTTTCGGCGAGGTTTTTGAGCAGGGAGAAAGTGCCTAAAAGGCTGCGCCAACCTCTGGCTATTTGTTGCCACGCAAAGATTCGCACTCCCAAATTTTCGTCGGATTCGGCGGCGGTTCTCAGCAGCAACAGGGTATCTGTGCGATCGCGCCAACCCAGGGCCAACTGTTCCAGGGCACAGGTGCGGACGGCGGGACTGCGATCGAACTGAGCTTGGGTCGCCAGCAGCGGCAAGGTATCACTGTTAGAGGGCCAACCAGAAGCCATTTCTTCGATTGCAGCCGATCGCACTGCCCAACTTCGATCGGATTTAGCGAGGTTTTTGAGCATCAGGTAAATGTCTGGCTCGTCAGACCAACTGCGGGCGATCGCTTTGACTGCTGTGGCCCGGACTTCGCCGCTGTCGCTGGAGTGAACGAGTATTTTGAGCCAGGGCAGGGTTTGCGGGTCGTTTTTCCAAGTTTGGGCGATCGCGGCGATCGAGCGTTCGCGAATTTGAAAAGTTTCCTGCAATTCTTGAGCGCTTTGATAAAGAACCAGGAAAACTGTGCCGTATTGCGATAACTTTTTTAAAGCATTTAACAGTTTTTTTTCGGTTATTTTATTAATGCCATCTTGATTTTTTAACAGGCATTGCGCTGCTAAAAACAAATTAATAAACTTTTCGGGTTGACCGTTTTGAGCTGTCAGATATTCTATAATTTCGCTCGCTGTTTCTTGGTCGAGTTTAGCTGCAATTTCTCCGAGGACTTCGTGCAAAGATTCGTCCCGCCAGTGCTGCTCGAAAACTTGTGTTTTGAGTTTAGCCCGAGTCAGTTGACCGGCTTTGAGTTGTGCGTCGATTAACTCTGCAACTGTCTGGGGATTATTTTCGGAAACAAGTTTTTTTAACAACATACCGATATCCTGTCCCCTAGAGTTGGTTTGGATTTAAAGAAGATTGGGCGGTATCAACCCAGCTTTGTACGGGCTTGCGCCCGAGGAGTGCGGGTTAAAGACAAGGCGGTTAAAATAGGCGATATTTACGCCGGGGAGGTGTTCGCGCTTGCCTCCGTGCGGCCGCAAGGCAAGTCTAAACGAGGTTTCAACCGCCCTCCGATCTGTTCTGTATTGTAGTATGCAGCAGATTGACTCTATTTTATGCCAAAACTACTGGCTCGATCGCGCACCAATGAAAAATCCGCCACCACCCAATCGGAATCTTAGGTGTTGGCGGATTGATATCGAAAAATTAAGCTGCCAAATCTAGTTAACTGCTACCTGCACGCGATCGCCAGCAACCCGAACCGCAAAAGTCGGAATTTGTACCGTTTCATCGTCCAAACACTGGCCAGTAGCCAAGCTAAAATTCTGCTTGTAAATCGGAGAAGCAACTTTCAGAGTCCCGTTGCGATCGCCCACAAGTCCTCGGGACAACACAAAAGCCTTGCTAAACGGGTCGTAATTGCTCAAAGCATACAGTTCATCCCCGTTTCCCACTCTGAAAACAGCCACTTGTTCCCCAGCCACCAAAGCACAAACTCCTGTATTTGGGGCGATCGCATCCAAGCAACACACATCCACCCAAGTTGTTACTGTATCGGAAACCTGCAATGATTGAACCATTTTTCTTTCCTGTTAATTTAATACAATTTCCTTCCCAATTTCCGGTTAAAAACCGCTAAATTGGTTTGATCGTTCGGACTTCAGTCCTCCTAAAACTCTGTGGACTAAAGTCCGAACGATTAAACCCGATCGCCGTTATTTGTCCGAAACTCCAGCTAGGGCTTTTTCATGCTCGAAAGCAGGGCGAGTTTGTCCCCGTTCCTCGACACGAACAATACTCGGATCTGGCAAATCGGAATTCACAAAATGCTGGAATCGCTGCACCTTTTGCGGGTCTTCAATCGTCGTTTTCCACTCGCATTGATAAGTATTCACCAAATGTTGCATCTGCGCTTCTAGCTCAGCACAAATACCGAGAGAATCCTCAATTATCACCTGCTTCAAGTATTCAATCCCGCCTTCAAGTTTGTTCAGCCAAGTAGCAGTACGTTCCAGGCGATCGGCCGTGCGGATGTAGAATACCAAAAAGCGATCGACATACTTAATCAAAGTTTCCTTATCGATATCCGCCGCCAGCAAAATTGCGTGCTGCGGCTTAATCCCGCCGTTACCGCACACATACAAATTCCAACCATTCTCAGTCGCAATTATCCCAAAATCCTTGCTTTGAGCTTCCGCGCATTCGCGAGTGCAGCCAGAGACAGCAGACTTGAGCTTGTGGGGCGATCGCAAACCGCGATACCGCAATTCCACCTCGATCGCCAAACTCGTCGAATCCTGCACCCCAAAGCGGCACCAAGTGCTACCAACACAAGATTTGACAGTCCGCAAAGCCTTACCATAGGCGTGTCCAGACTCAAATCCCGCATCAATCAAGCGCTGCCAAATATGCGGCAACTGATCCACCCGAGCACCAAGCAAATCGATCCGCTGTCCCCCAGTAATCTTAGTATAAAGCCCAAAATCCCTGGCAACTTCTCCCAAAGCAATCAACCTCTCCGGCGTAATTTCTCCACCCGGTACTCGCGGTATCACCGAATAAGTACCGTCCCGCTGAATGTTTGCCAAATAGTAATCATTGGTATCTTGCAAACCAACATGAGACTTCTCTAGAATATGGTCGTTCCAAGTAGAAGCCAGCATCGAAGCAACAGCAGGCTTGCAAATTTCGCAGCCGCGCCCTGTGCCGTGTTTGGCGATCGTCTCATCAAAGCTTTTCAGCTCTTGAGAGCGCACCAAATGGTACAATTCTTGACGGGAATATTCAAAATGTTCGCAAAGATTATTTTTGACCGCAAACCCAGCTTTCTTCATCTGGGCCTTAAAGATATCCGTCACCAAAGGCACGCACCCGCCGCAGCCCGTACCAGCTTGAGTGCATTTCTTGACGCTAGCAACATCAGTTAAATTGCGATCGCGAATCGCCTCACAAATCTGCCCTTTACTGACATTATTGCAAGAACAAATTTGAGCCAAATCCGGCAAACTATCAACACCCAAACCAGCAGGAACTCCGCCTTCGCGCGGCGGTATCAACAAATCTTCAGGATGCGGCGGCAAAGCAATGTCATTTTGCATAAATTGCAGCAAAGTACCGTAAGCAGAAGCATCTCCGACAAGAATCCCGCCTAAAATCCGGCTACCGTCTTGATTTAAGACTAATTTTTTGTAAATCCCTTGGAAAGTGTCAGCAACAGCAATTTCTTTAGCATCGGGAGACTTAGCAAAAGCATCACCAAAACTTGCCACATCCACTCCCAAAAGTTTCAGTTTTGTGGACATATCCGCACCCGTAAAAGTGCTAGTGCCGGCATCTTGGCTGCCATCCGCCGCACTGCTCAAAATATCGGCTGCTACGCCAGCCATTGTATACCCAGGGGCAACTAAGCCGTAGATGCGATTGTCATAAAGCGCGCATTCGCCGATCGCATAAATATCAGGATCGGAAGTTTGGCAGCTATCATTAATCATAATGCCGCCGCGTTCTCCCACTTCAATCCCGCAACCTCGGGCAATTTCGTCGCGGGGGCGAATGCCAGCAGAAAACACAATCATATCTGTTGCCAATTCCGAACCATCAGCAAACAGCATTTTAGTAACTTTGCCATCTTCGCTGACAATTTCCGTTGTAGATTTGCTGGTGTGAACCGAAACTCCCAAATCCTCAATTTTGTTACGGAGAATCGCACCACCAACCTCGTCAACTTGCACGGGCATCAGCCGCGACGCAAACTCAACTACATGAGTTTTCAAGCCCATATTTTGCAAAGCGTTAGCGCATTCTAAACCCAACAAACCGCCGCCGATTACTACACCGACTTGACAATTTTTAGCGTACTCAGACATTGCCTCCAAGTCATCAATTGTCCGGTAAACAAAAGTGCCAGCAGCATCTTTGCCTTTGATGGGCGGTACAAATGGATAGGAACCGGTGGCGAGAACAATTTTGTCGTAGGAAACTTCTAAACCGTTAGCTGAAGAGACTGTTTTTTGTTCCCGGTTGATGGCGACTGCTTTGTCGCCGATGTGAATCTGAATCCCGTTTTCTTGATAAAAGCCCGGTGCAACTAGGGATAAATCTCCTGCTGTTTTTCCCGAGAAAAATCCGCTGAGGTTGACGCGGTCGTAAGCAACGCGCGCTTCTTCACAAAAAGTAATTAAATTCCACTGTTTGGCAGCATCCGAGTTGACCATTAACTCCAGGAACTTGTGACCTACCATGCCATTGCCGATTACAATCAGGTTTTTTTTGGATGTCATTAGAATTTTTTTTATCCTGTCTATCAGTCCTTGGTTTTATTAATATAAGAGTTCTTTGTAAAGTTTTGTATGTATAGATACAAAAAAAAATATATATGCAATTGTTGAATGCTCCTGATTGCATTTTTGCATCGTATGTGCGATCGACTTAAGTAGGGTGCGTCAGTCGATTTGAGATTTAAGATTTACTTCACACTTAAGTAGGGTGCGTCACGTAAGTCTTTTTGATAAAAAATTAGTTTTTTTACTGTGACGCACCTTACAGTTTTCTAAATTTTAACGATTATTTAAGCTGTCATTCCCGATCGAATTTTAATGTGACGCACCTTACAGTTCTCATAAATTTTAACGATTATTTAAGCTCCCATGCCAGAATACTGTTTCAAACCCTGCCGCCACAGCCACCGATTCCACACAAAAAACACCGCACCCCAGCCCAGCATCACCAACAAACCGCGACCTACATCTACGGGCAATCCGATCAAAATTGCAGCGGGAAAATGAATCAAATAAGGGAAAGGTGTCCACAAAACTACTTCGCGCACCGATGGAGGAAACACTTCTAACGGCGCGACAAGTCCCGATAAAAACAGGTAAATTAAAAACCAGAATTGTTCGATCGCACTTGCCCTTTCCAGCCAAAAAGCAAACAGCGCAAACGTATACTGGATCAGGAACCGCAAACAAAAAGCCAAAATGACAACCAACAAAAATAGCAAAAACCTGCCCAAACTCGGCAGCCAAAAAGACTGCGGGTAAAGTGCAAAAAACAGCAGCACTAATCCGAATACAAACGGCACCCTCGCAAACCTTTCGGAAACATGAGATGAGAAGTGGTGCCATACTGGATCGAGAGGCTGCAACAATCTATTAGATAAATTGCCTTGCACGACTTGTTTTTCAAAGTCCCAAATTACCCAAACCACATTTGTTTGCCGGACAATAAAAGCTGCTAAAAAATAACGAGCAAAGTCGATCGACTTCAGCCCAAATTCCCCAGTTTCTGCCGCCTGCATCCACACGCCCATCAAGATAAACGGCAAAGCGCCCGACAGCGCCCACAAAAACAATTCCGCCCGGTATTCGAGCATATAAGCGTAGTAGGTAACTAGCAAAGTTTTAGCAATTTTGATGAATCGTGTCATATCACTTTTAGATTTTTTGTGTAAAATTTTGCCCCTCGATCCCCCTAACCCCCCTTAGAAATGGGGGGACTGGAAACGGTCAAAGTCCCCCTTCTTAAGGGGGATGCGAGGGGGATAGAGGCTTGAATCTAAGCCAGAATCTCAAATAAATTTAGGCTTGAGTTATCACCTATGAGCAGAGCATGGGAACGATAAAACCATAAAACATTACACTTTTCCCGTGCGGAAAACTCGACCGATTACCTCTTCAATTGGCGGATCTGTAACAGTCAAATCTATCACTTCCAACTCTGCCAAAATCTTCGATACGCTCACCGTCAACTCCTCTCTTTTTACCAAAAAGCGCACAGATTGTCCCTCTATTGATTCTACCTCCCCGTAAGCAAAAGCGCTATCTTTTGCTAGCGGTTCGGCTAATTTTACCTGAACTTCCCGATAAGGTGCAAACCTGTCCAGCAATCCTGACAAACTGCCATCATAAACTAATTGCCCTTCATGGATTAACAAAACGCGCTTGCACAAAGCAGTAATATCAGCCATGTAGTGACTTGTCAAAAGTACCGTTGCTTGATAGCGATCGTTATATTCCCGCAGAAATTTTCTGACGCTAAACTGTGCGTTGATATCCAAACCTAAAGTCGGTTCATCTAAAAATAATACCTCCGGCTGGTGCAGCAGCGCAGCCATCAATTCAGCTTTCATGCGTTCGCCCAAAGACAGCTTGCGTACTGCTTGATTTAACTTGCCTTCTAGTGATAGCATCTCTGTCAATTCTCCGACTCGCCGCCGATAATCTGCATCGGGAATGCCGTAGACAGCGGCGTTGATTCGCAGAGAGTCGAGCACGGGCAAATCCCAAATTAACTGCTGTTTCTGCCCCATGACTAAGGTGATTTTTTGCAGAAAATCTGCTTCGCGCCGAAATGGAGTGCGATCGCACACTCTCACAGTACCACCAGACGGATAGATCAAACCGGTCAGCATTTTCAGTGTCGTAGTTTTCCCCGCACCGTTAGCGCCGAGAAACCCCACCACTTCTCCCGGTTCAATACTGAAAGAAACGCCCTCAACTGCTTTGATATTGCGGTAAGTGCGGTTAAAAAAGTGCCGCACTGTTCCTTTAAGTCCCGGTTCTTTAATTGCTACCGGATAAACTTTGCTCAAGTCTTCAACTAAGATAATTGGCATGGGTTTTACTTTGAATTTTTATTTAAATTTGCGATTTGGCGATCGGCTGTGTCAAGATGGAGATAATTGCAAGATATCCATTATTACATCGCACGAAGTTTAGAACTATGGTACTCACTCCCGATAATTCAACCATCTCTCGTTTGGTAGGAGACAATACTCCTGAAAATATTACACTTGCACCGGGACAGCTTGCTAGTTTTCCTGGGGGAGTTTGGATGCTGGGCGGCAATGATACTGTCAGGGGCTCGTCAGATGGAGAACTGATTTTCGGCAACGATGGTAAAGACAGTTTGTTAGGCGGTGTCGGCGATGATTCTATTTACGGCGGCAAAGATGATGACGATGTTTTGGGAGAAAGTGGCAACGATTTTTTGACAGGAGATAAAAATAGCGATTTTGTTAGTGGCGGTGCGGGAAATGATTTGCTGCGCGGCGGACAAGGTGTTGATTTGTTAGTTGGCGGTGACGGTAACGATATTTTAATTGGCGACAGAGATGTCGATATTTATCAAGGAGGTTCTGGTAGCGATGTTTTTGTTTTTAGAGCCGATCAAGCGGGTAGCAGAATACTTGGAATAGAAGTTCCTGACGCGGTAATTGTGGATTTTGATAAGTCTAGCGATTCGATTGGAATTAGTGTGCCATTTACCAGCAGCAATATTTCTTTTGAACAGGTAAGTTATAGCTTGAACGATCCGAGACTGCTGCTGATCGATCCTGGAACTGTAGCGGGGGGAACGAGTTTGTTAGCAAAGGGCGGTATCTCGCAGCAAAGTCTCGATCCAGACGGCAACGGCCGCGTGGAAGCTACTAATATTAGATTCGGTTTTACTAACGCTTTGTTGGGTACTGTGTTGAACGTGACCCCAGCCGATTTAAACGGTCGTTTGATTAATGCTAGTTCTTTGCTGTAATTAATAGGGCGCAGGGGTGCACCTTACTAATTACAGCACTTTTGATACAATTAGGTACGCAAAACTGGGTTTCTTGAATCTAACCTGTTTATAGGGCAGAAGTGCACAAGAAACCGGGCTAGGAGAGTGTTTACTTCATAAACCTGCAAGGATTGCTGTATCTAACTCACTGTCAAAACTGCACGATAGCGTACTTGATTGTCGCGGACTTTCTGCATTGCTTCATTGGCTTGGGCGATCGCAAAAACTTCGACAATCGGCTCAATCGAAAACTTTTCTGCAACCGACAGCATTTCATTAATCATAGCGCGACCGCCGACGGGAGAAGCCGTAATTCGGCGGCGCTTTGCCAACAATGAAAATAATGGAATACTTAAAGGTTCGTCGGGAACTCCCACAAAAGCAAGCGCACCGTCAGAATCGAGAAAATCAATGTATGGAACCCAGTCTAAAGCAACAGGAACAGTGCTCAACAAAATATCTAATTTGCTGCTGGGCGCTTGAGGGATTTCGCCTTTTCCTACTACAATAGCTTCGTCGGCTCCCATCTTTTCAGCAAATTCTGCTTTGTCTTGGGAAGTAGTAAAAACTGTCACGCGGTTGCCTAATTTTTTGGCAAATTGCACCGCCATGTGTCCCAAACCGCCGATGCCGAGAATGCCGATTTCTTGACCAGAACTCATCCCCGCGTTCCGCAAACCGGCGTAAACTGTAATTCCGCCGCACAGCAGCGGCCCGGCTGCTTTGGAATCGATGCCTTTGGGAATAGGAAAAGCAAAGCGGGAATCTACCATCAAATAGTCGGCAAAACCGCCTGGGCCTGTAACAATCAATCCCTGGATTTCATCGCAGAGATTTTCGTTGCCACGCAAGCAGTCACGACAATGCAAACAAGACGATCTTTGCCAGCCAACGCCGACGCGATCGCCCACTTTTAAATGAGTCACTTCCGGCCCTATTTCTGCCACTTCTCCGACAACTTCGTGGCCGGGAACGAGGGGATATTTCGATTGACCCCAATCGTTGTCAATCATGTGCAAATCCGAGTGACAGATGCCGCAAGTTAACACTTTTATGAGACATTCGTGTTCTTTTGGCGGTGCGACTTCAAATTTGTATTCTTCTAGCAACCCGCCTGTTTTTTTGGCGGCTAGTGCTTTGATTTGCATGGTAGTATTTCCTGGTTTGTTTCTGGTTATAGTATTTGGAGTATTCGGGGCGGGTTTAACAGTCTGTATCTTTAGTTGTATGTATTCAGGTGAACCCGCCCCAAATGAGGGCTGTGATGACTTTCATAAGTTGCCCTTTGCCATTGCCCACTGCATTAAACCGGGGAATAACCGATAAGCTTCCGATGCCAAAAAAGCTGGGCCTACAGTAACTTCGGGGCGCTGATTTTTTACTGCATCCCAGATAGCTTTTGCAATATCTTCCGGCTGACTTGCCCAGTCTGATTTCAGCATTTGGCTCATTTGCTGGCGGCGCAATTCGACTGCCGATTCCTCTCGATCGCGAAATTGAGCTCTTTCCAAAAAATCGCTGTTAATCAAGCCCGGATGCACGGCCGAAACGTGAATGCCTCGGGGCGCCAATTCCAATCGCAAAGTTTCTGTTAAACCGGTTACTGCATATTTGCTGGCGCAATAAGCAGTCATTTGAGGTAAGGGCATTTTGCCGCCAGTGGAACCAACATTGACGATTGTACCAGTTTTTCGTTCGAGAAAATGTGGCAAAAGTTCTTGAATTGTGTTAACGCAGCCCCAAAAATTGGTATTCATTAATTGCTGCCAGTCTTCAGAGGTGGTTTGCTCGATCGGCCCTGCGAGACAAATTCCAGCATTATTCACCAAAACATCGATGTTTCCGCACGCATCTAGGGCTTTTTGGACGATCGCCCGCACTTGTTGAATGTCACCAACATCCCCCGCAATCGCGACAGCCGAAGTGCCTTCGCGCTGCACCTGAACCGCTGCTGCTGCCAATCTCTCCGGCTCCCGAGCCACCATCACCACATCGTAACCTTTACTGGCAAATAACAGTGCCGTTGCTTTGCCACTTCCTTGAGAAGCGCCTGTAATCAAAACTGTAGGAGCCATAGATAGTTATACTTTGTAAGTGGGGGGTTTTGTTTGCTGCTGTATGGAAACTATAACAGATTTAAGGTTATTTTAGGCGCGCTCTAGATTGATTGTTGTTTTTGAGTGTGGTAATTTTTAAGGATTGGCGATCGGGCTTTTTTTGAACGAACAGCGAAGGCGCAAAGCACGCGAAGAAAGAGAGGAGAAGGTAAGATAAAATTAAAAGTTCTGATTGGCTGCAAAGATTGGTATCTAGATTTTACCAATTACCAATTACCAATTACCAATTCTCGAAAAAATGAATTTTCCGAAACAACCGCAGAATTGGTCGATCGCCCTATTGTTAATTATCGGTGTTTTGGCTGTCTCAACGTCTTCCATTTTAATTCGGCTGGCGAACGTGGAAGCAGGCGCGGGCGGTCTCGGTTTCAGTCTGGTACTCGCCGCTTCTCGCTTGAGTTTATCCGCCTTAATTCTGCTTCCGGCTTGGCCAAAAATTCAGTGGAATGCCCTACAGCCGGGAGCTCGGCGCTATGCTGTGGCGGCTGGTTTGTGTCTTGCTCTGCACTTTGCTCTCTGGATTACCTCACTTTCTTATACTTCGATCGCAGCTTCCACAGCCCTCGTCACCACAAATCCCGTTTGGGTAGCGCTGTTGTCGCGCTTCTGGTTTGGCGAAAAACTCAGCAAAATGTCGATCGCTGGCATTACTATAGCGCTTGCAGGGGGAATGGCGATCGCCTTCGGGAGTGCGGGCGCAGCGGAGGCCGGCAGCAGCCAACTCCTGGGCGATTTCCTGGCTCTGGCGGGTTCCTGGGTGGTTAGCTTGTATTTGCTGCTGGGGCGGGAAGCTCAGCGGCGGGGACTGGGAATTGGCGGTTATATCGCGATCGCCTATACTGTTGCTGCGATCGTCCTGCTCCCTCTCCCCCTCGCCTTCGGCACCCGTTACACCGATTATTCGCACATAGTATATTTTTATATTTTGTTGACGGCTGTCTTGCCTCAATTAATCGGCCACACCATTTTGAACTGGGCCGTAGTGCAGATTTCCCCAACCCTAGTAACTCTTGCTATCTTGTTTGAACCGGTGGCGGCGAGTTGTTTAGCTTATTTGTTGTTTCGGGAAGTGCCCGCACCGGCGGTACTCGCAGGTGCTGCTGTGCTGCTGTTGGGCGTAGCAACCGCTACCTTCGGATCCCAAAAAAGCACAGTCAACAGTTAGCAGTTAACAGTTTTCAATATTGCCACTACCGTTGGCGTGAGTCAGAATAAAAGTGATTAGGGTTTAGACAAACAAATAACTCGTCAGTTAAAGATGGGCTCAAAACTATTACAGCAGATTGCAGGTTTGTCAACTGCGCCCGCCTATCGATAGAACCCCGTAGGGACACGCCTCGGGCATTGCCGTATCCCTGGAATGTTTTTTTATGTACCTTAAAAACAAGCGCAAAAGTGCAGTAAATATCTGACTAATAACTACTGACAAATAAGAGAACCTGCACTCACAGGCGAGCCCCTACCAACTGACTAATGACTGCTGGCGGCTGCGGATTATCCCGTTTACCGAAGGGCGATCGAACCTCCCGCAATTTGCAACGGATGTCGCTACTATTACGGCAGAAACGACTGCGGCTATCTGCTCAACTGCAACATCCCCGCTGCCGGGAAGATGAAGATTGTCGCGATCGCGAACCGGAATAAGCATTATCATAAAACCGCGACTCAAACTCAAGATTTGGAACCAGAGAAAACTTGAGAAAAAACCAATATTCTCTCTGACATCTTTCATCTTTCCCGCAGCCAACTCCTCTCCTAAATAACTAACACCTTCTTCCTGAAATCCGTAACATCCGTGACAGTTATATCAGTTACATCTTGTACGCAATCCGCTGCCTAATTTCTGTCATCTTTCTTCTAAAACCTCCCCTCAAAGCTGATACCGCAACTCTAATTAATTGCATCATGCTGGAAGGATGCCCCACAGCCCAGATATTGACAGCCAGACAAGCGATCGCCATAAATAGCAAGATGTATGTCGGAGGCATTACTACTCCGATCGCGAACCAGGTAAAAACATGAAATAACATTGCTGTAGCCCAAAACCCAGCCACAACCGCAGATACCCAAACTTGCATTCGAGGTCGGTTTAGTCCGGTCAAAATCCCTGTCTGCAAAGTAGTCAGCAAGTTTGCCGGAACTAAAAAAGCACAGATACCTATGCAGTAGGTATGGGAAAACTCAGTAACTGTATTGAAGTCGAGCATTAGTCTAATTGTCTGGCCTGTTGGATATACTTAAACAGCTTAACGTGAGTTGACTTTCAGATATTCTCTTCATTAGCTTAACTTAATATTTTCCTCAGTAGCTCGGTCTGAAGACACATCTCTGTCTCCCTGTTCGCGATCGCAAAATCTTACCACAAATATTAACTTTGTGGTAACTTATTAAAAATACTTGAAGAATCGTAAGAAGTGCTGGCATAATTGATCTAGATAACTGATCGCAATTACAGAGCCAAGTCCGCAAACAAATCTAGAAGGCTGGGGTCGGTAGAGCAGTAACACAACTGTTGGCTGATTTTTGACTCGATCGTTTTCGACTCGCGGATGCTCGGATGATTCATTGTCAGCGTCGGTCAAGGAATCGAGCAGTTAGGCGATCGAAACAATATAAGATTATTCTCGAACCACCAATTTGAGTTGAAATCTAAAATCGATAGAACCCTGTCAAAATTTTACACCGCAAAACAGAGAAAATGAATCGACAAATCACAATCCCAGCACTCGAAGAAGTTGACTTGACAAACTGCGACAAAGAACCCATTCACCTATCGGGACACATTCAGCCGCACGGGGTGCTGCTTGTTGTACGAGAACCTCAACTAGAAATACTGCAAGTCAGTGAAAATACGCAAGATTTGCTAGGAGTCGATGCCAAAAGTGCGATCGGTCAAAATTTGAGCTTATTCTTCGATCGAGTGCAGCTAGAAAAACTCAATGCCTGTTTGCAAAACGACCACTTAAAAACCGTCAATCCCATTAAACTGTCGGTACAAAAAGCAGGCAAATCTTTAGATTTTGACTGCATACTCCACCGATCGGAAGGATTTTTGATAGTAGAATTAGAATTGGGAACCACCACAGAAAATCTTTCCATTTTTAGCTTTTACCATTCAGTGAGAGCCACAGTCAGCCAAATTCAAAGCGCCAAACATCTCAACGAACTATGCCGAATGACCGTAAAAGAAGTCAGGAATATTTCCGACTTTGATAGAGTTATGATCTATCAATTCGACCCCGAAGGCAACGGCGCTATCATCGCTGAAGACAAAGCAGAAAACCTGACTCCTTTCTTAGGCTTAAACTACCCCAGCTCAGATATTCCCAAACAAGCCAGAAAACTGTATTTGTTAAATTGGTTGAGGTTGATACCAGATATTAATTATCAACCAGTTCCCCTCGTTTTCAGCAAAAATGCTATTGCTAACGAGCCCCTAGACCTCAGTCTCAGCGTGTTGAGAAGCGTTTCTCCCATTCACATAGAATACCTGCAAAATATGGGCGTGGTAGCTTCGATGTCAATCTCATTAATCAAAGATCAAAAACTGTGGGGATTGATTGCTTGCCACAACTATACACCAAAATACCTCAACTATGAAGTGCGCGCAGCCTGCGAATTTATCGGACAAGTAATGTCCTTAGAACTGCAATCAAAAGAAGCCAACGAAGACTACGACTACAAACTACACTTAAAATCTATTCAAACCAAGATTTTTGAAGACATATCCACGTCCGAAAACTTGTCAGAAGTGTTAGTTAAATGCCAGCAGAATTTGCTGGAAGCAGTGGGTGCCCAGGGAGCAGCAATAATATTTGGAGACAATTGCTATCGAGTCGGACAAACACCTCAAGAAGAATCTCTCAAGCACTTAATTAAATTGGTGCAAAAAAACCTCAAAAACGAAATATTTTATACAGACTCGCTGACCAAATTCTATCCAGAAGCTGAGGAATTTAAAGATACAGTCAGCGGGTGTTTGGCCGTAGCAATATCGCCGATTCAAAAAATATACGTTTTGTGGTTTAGGCCGGAAGTAATTAAGACCGTAAATTGGGCTGGCAACCCCAACAAACCAGTTGAAATAGATGAACACGGCAACCAAAAACTGTCTCCTCGGAAATCCTTCGAGCTGTGGAAAGAAAATGTGAGCTGCCAATCATTGCCTTGGAAACAATGCGAAATAGACGCTGCATTGGAACTAAAAAAAGCAATGATTAATATAGTGTTGCGCCAAGCCGACAAGTTCAAAAAATTAAATACAGCACTAGAAGCATCAGTCGCCAGAGAGCGCGAAAAAAGGAATCATTTAAAAACAGCGATGTCCGAGCTTCAGCGCGCGCAAACTCAATTGGTGCAAAGCGAAAGAATGTCAAGTTTGGGGCAGTTGGTAGCGGCGGTAGCTTATGAAGTCACTAACCCGATTAACTTCATTTACGGAAATCTTGCCTATGCCAACGAATACAGCGAAAAACTGATCAATTTATTGCAGCTTTACAATGAACACTATCCGTTGCCTTCGCCAGAAATTCAAGCAGAAATAGAAGCAGCAGAAGTAGAGTTTATAGCTGAAGATTTACCGAAGTTGCTGGGTTCAATGAAAGTAGGCGCTAACCGCATCCGGGAGATTGTTCAGTCGCTGCGAAACTTTTCTAGAATTGATGAAGCAGAGATTAAGCCAGTTGACATTCACGACGGATTGGACAGTGCTTTGCTGATTTTGAGCAACCGACTCAAACCGAAGCCCGTGAAGCCAAGCTATCCCGTAGGGAATCGCCACGCAATTCATCTGGTCAAAGAATATGGCTCTCTGCCTGTGGTTGAGTGTTACGCAGTTGAGATTAACCAAGTGTTTATGAATGTACTGACAAATGCAATTGATGCTGTAGAAGATGCCTTTGCTAACAATAATTTATCGTCGCAATGGGGGTGCGAAGAAAGCCAGACTAAGAACGGACAAATTCGGATCGTGACAGAAGTTTGTCCGGGAGAAAAAGCGGTAGCAGTTCGGATAAAGGACAACGGTTGGGGTATGGAAGAAACAGTCCGCCAGAAAATATTTGACCCGTTTTTTAGTACAAAACCGGTGGGTAAAGGTGCGGGGATCGGTTTGGCGATTTCCCACGAAATTGTGGTGGAACAACACGGCGGGAAATTGAGCTGCATTTCTGCCCCCGGAGATGGAACCGAGTTGATTATTGAGATTCCCTTAAACCAAATTCATCCGAAACTCACTGTCAAGTAAAAAAGTGCGTTAGCGAAGCCCTCGAAGAGGATCGCCCCCAAATGCACAAATCGAAAATTAGATTAAAATACAAAAGCAGCTAATACCAATTTAATGGGTCATTGCACATATCTCGATCCCCCTCGCATCCCCCTTAACAAGGGGGACTTTGATCGGAATCTTATCCCCCCCTTATTAAGGGGTGTGCCAGGGAGATCGAATTCTACGGGGCCTCATAAAAAATTGGTATAAGTAGATTTGAGCCAAATTTGAGGAAGCGACTGTGACTGAAAAAAATACCGCCCAATGGGATGCCGGCAGATTTGTCAAAACCTTGGCTTATTTCGGCGTTATTCCCTTCATTGGTAGCATTAGCTGGCTGCAACAACTGTTCGGAAGCAACAACAACAAGAAACAAGACCAACCTAAACTCGTACTCGTAGCCGGTGCGACTGGCGGGGTAGGAAAACGAGTTGTCAAGCGGCTGCAACAGCGGGGATATCAAGTCCGCTGTCTCGTCAGAGATATCAAAAGAGCAACAGAAATTCTCGGAAAAAATGTTGAATTAGTCGAAGCAGATATCACTCTCGCCGAGACGCTAACGCCTTTAGTAACTGAGGGCGTAGATGCAGTTATCTGCTGCACCGGGACTAAAGTTCAACCTGTTGAAGGAGATACCCCAACCAGGGAAAAATATTATCAAGGCATCAAGTTTTATATGCCGGAAGTTGTGGATGTTCCCGAAATAGTCGAATACAAAGGCTTGAATAATTTAGTGCAAGCTGTTCGCAGCCAGCTAATTAAAGCAGGCGAAAAAACTATTTTTGACTTCACAAAACCTACCCAAGATTTAAAGGAAACTTGGGGAGCTCTCGACGATATCGTGATGGGCGGGACTAGCGAAAGCTCGATCGTCCTTACAGACAGTACAGCTATATTCACCGGCAATGTTTCCACGGCAAACTCCGGCGGCTTTGCTTCGGTTCGCACTCGCAATTTCGATCCTCCGGTCAATCTCGCAGGATTTAGCGGCCTCCTGCTCCGGGTTAAAGGGGACGGTAAGCGCTACAAGTTGATTGTGAGGAGCGAGGCTAAATGGGATGGTATTGGCTATTGCTATTCGTTCGATACTGTTTACAATACTTGGATTACTGTCATCGTTCCCTTCGATAAGTTAATTCCAGTATTCCGCGCGAAGACTGTGAAGGATGGCGCGAAATTTGATGCTAGTAGTATTTATTCTTTTCAGTTAATGCTGAGCAAGTTTGAATACGATGGCGCGCTGAATCCGAAATTTTCACCTGGTGTGTTTCAACTGGAATTAGAATCTATTAAAGCTGATGGCGGGCAGACTTTGCCGCGATTTGTGATGGTGAGTTCGGCGGGAGTGACGCGCCCGGGCCGCCCAGGACTTATTTTGGAAGAGGAACCGCCGGCTGTCAGAATGAATGATATGTTGGGGGGAATTTTGACTTGGAAGTTGAAAGGAGAAGATTGCGTGCGATCGAGCGGCATACCTTATACTGTTGTCAGACCTTGTGCTTTGACTGAAGAGCCTGGGGACAAAGCTTTGATCTTCGAGCAAGGAGATAATATTCGGGGTAAAGTCAGTCGCGAAGATATTGCAGAGTTGTGCGTGCAGGCTTTGGATATTCCTGATGCTAGTAATGTTACTTTTGAGGTAAAAGAGGGAGAAAATTCTCGTTCTCCGGGAGATTGGGGGGGTTTGTTTTCTGGGGTGAAATAGGTTTGTTTGTAGGGTGCAATGTGTACCGATTGAGACGGCGCATCGAAGACGGCGCATCGATTGAGACGGCGCATCGATTGAGACGGCGCATCGATTGAGACGGCGGTTGAAAGAGACTGTTGGCGAATGTCTGAGGGGTTTTACCCCTCAGACATCGCCACGCTAAATAGGCAGAATGATTGTGTAATCACGCACCATATTAAATAATTTATTATGACTCTTCACCC